>VAWZ01000146.1 GCA_005888365.1 Actinomycetota bacterium | reverse complement strand
GCGACGTGGCGTCGTTCGGGAACCGAGAGCAAGATTCCCTCTCCTGCCGTCCCGAGCGCCAGTAGGCCGTCGAGACCGGCCTCGACGTAGAAGTCGACCAGCGCTCCGAAGGCGTCGTCGTCGACCGCGTCGCCGTTGTCACGGAGCGGAGTGACCGACGCAGCGAGCGCTCCCTTCAGCATGCGTCCACTCTAAGCTCCGCTCCGTGAGCGGGCTGCGCCTCGAACGTGACGGAGTCGTCCTTCGCGTCACGCTCGCGCGCCCGGAGCGTCGAAACGCCTTCGACGCCGCGCTCATCGCCGAGTTGAGCGAGGCGTTCGTAGTCGTGGGGGATGCGCGAGCGGTCGTGCTCTCGGGCGAGGGTCCGAGCTTCTGCGCCGGCGCGGACGTCGAGTGGCAGCGCTCGTCGATCGACCTGACCTACGACGAGAACGTCGAGGACGCCATGCGGCTGTACCGGATGCTCGAGTCCATCGATTCGTGCCCGGCGCCGGTTGTCTGCCGGGTCCACGGATACGCGCTCGGCGGCGGCAGCGGGCTGGTGGCGTGCGCCGACATCGCGATCGCCGCGCCGGACGCTGTCTTCGGCTTCTCCGAAGTGCGCCTCGGGATCATTCCGGCCGTCATCTCGCCCTTCGTGCTGGAACGGATCGGCTCGTCGGCGCGCCGTTATTTCCTGACGGGAGAACGCTTCGACGCCGAGACTGCGCTCAGGATCGGGCTCGTCGACGCGGTCGTAGCGGACTCGGAGACCGCGGTCGAAGCCGTCGTCGAGGCCCTCGCACAGGGCGGGCCCGAGGCGGTGCGCGAGGCCAAGCGCCTCGTCCGCGACCGGCCGTCGGGTATCCAGACAGCACAGGTCGCAGCCACACGTCGCACGAGCGCGGAGGGTCAGGAGGGGCTGCGCGCGTTCCTCGAGAAGCGGGCGCCTTCCTGGCGAGCCTCGTCCACGTGAGCGTTCGGCCGAACCGGCGCCCCTAAGCTCCGCGCGTGGGGATCGGCAAGCTGCTCGTCGCGAACCGCGGAGAAATCGCGCTGCGCGTCTTCCGCACCTGCCGCGAGCTCGGGATCTCGACCGTCGCCGTCGTCGCCCCCGACGACAGAGGATCCCTGCACGCGCGCTCTGCGGACGAGGCGGTCGAGATCACGTCCTATCTCCATTCGGAGGAGCACATCCGGGCGGCGAAGACCACCGGTGCCGACGCGATTCACCCCGGCTACGGGTTCCTCGCGGAGAGCGCCGACTTCGCCGATGCGGTCGTCGCGGCAGGCGTGGTGTGGATCGGGCCCCCCGCCGAGGCGCTTCGGCTCGGGGGCGACAAGCTCGAGGCGAAGCGGGTTGCACGTGAGGCGGGCGTGCCGGTGCTGCCGGACGGCTCTGCGCAGGAGATCGGCTACCCGCTCTTGATCAAGGCCGCCCTCGGTGGAGGCGGCCGCGGTATGCGCGTCGTTCGGAAGCCCGAGGAGCTTGCCGACGCCCGTGCAGCCGCCGAACGGGAGGCCGTCGCCGCATTCGACGACGGCACCCTCTACTACGAGCGCTACCTCGAGCGTCCGCGGCATGTCGAAGTGCAACTGCTCGCGGACGCAGCCGGCCGCGTCACGCACCTCTTCGAGCGTGAGTGCTCGATCCAGCGTCGCCACCAGAAGGTGCTCGAGGAGTCGCCTTCGCCCGCGGTCGACGCAGCGCTGCAGATGAAGCTGGTCGAAGCCGCCGCCGCATTCGCTTCCGCGATCGGATATCGCGGCGCGGGCACAGTCGAGTTCGTCCTCGACGGTGACGAGTTCTTCTTCCTCGAGCTGAACGGACGGATCCAGGTTGAGCACCCGGTCACGGAGCTCGTCACCGGGACCGATCTGGTCGCCTGGCAGCTTCGGATCGCGGACGGCGGCGGCGTCGACTCCTACCTGCCGACGCGCAGCGGGCATGCGGTCGAAGTCCGACTGTACGCGGAGGATTCGCGAACGTTTCTTCCTCAGGCCGGGCGAATCGAGCGTCTGTTGCTCCCCGCAACCGTTCGCGTCGACAGCGGTGTCGAGGAAGGAGACGAAATCGGGCTCGCCTACGACCCGCTACTCGCGAAGCTCGTCGCGCACGGCGCGAGTCGCGGCGATGCCTTCGACCGCCTCG
>VAWZ01000148.1:3570-4349 GCA_005888365.1 Actinomycetota bacterium | reverse complement strand
CGGTGCGGTGCCCGAGATCCCGAGTGGCAGGTCGGCAGGAGTGAAGGCGGATCGATGGATGGTCAGTGCGTATCCGGTCTCGTTGTTGCTCACCACGGTCACGTGCTCGGACACGGAGGCCGGGGTATCGCCCGCCGCAGCGTTGCCGAAGCTGACAGTCGACCGCTCGAGCGCGATCGAGAGCACCGGCTGGATGTCGATGTCCACCGCCGCGCTCTGGGAGACGCCCTCGGGCGGCGGTGGCGGCCCGGAACCGCACGAGGCTGCCGGGGTGGACGAGTTGTGCGGGGCCGGGGACGCGGAAGAGAAGTCGCTCGAGTTGTCGTCTGTGTCCGTGCACCCGGCACCAGCCCGCACCGCGGCGAGCGTGTTGCTGATCGCCGGCGCCGGCCCTCCGCCTTCGTAGTCGGCCGCGGAGCCGTAGCCGATCAGGTCCGCGACCTGCGAGTTCGCGGAACAGCTTCCCGCCGAGGCGCCGCACGTGAGCAATGTGCTGTCGCGCACGAGCGCGACCTTGCCGCCCGAGACCGCCAGGTTCGTCGTCCCGGTCGCGTCCGGGGTCGGGAGCGGCGAGCCGATGGCCGCTGCGGAGGCGAGCTGGACGAGGTAATAACGGCCGGGCTGGACGCTCCCGGAGAGAGCTGTCGACTGCCACGTCGAACCGCCCGCTGACGCGTACTGGATCGTCCAGCTGCCGATGTCGACGCTTGTCGATCCACGGTTGAAGAGCTCGACGAAGTCGTTCGTGAAGGGCGCACCGGAGTTGCCGCCACCTGCGA
>VAWZ01000148.1:0-3538 GCA_005888365.1 Actinomycetota bacterium | reverse complement strand
CTGCGCGGCGGGTGCGACCAGCAGGCCGACGGCGACGAGGACTGCGAGGAGGGCTGGAACGAGAACTCGGGGCATGTGCAGCTCCAATCGGAAGAGGGATGCGTTCCCCTTCTGGTATCCGCTCGAGCGCGCCGTCGGTAGTGTCCTTTCGCGATCTGGCACGGACTCGACACACACTCGTTCGGGCCGGGACTGGGCTCAGTTGCCGCATTGACCTGACCGAGTCGTACGGAGCAGAATCGACGAGCCCGACTCTTCAAAAGGAGGCACGATGGCCTGGAACCTCACCGGAACCTACTTCGAGACCTGTTCATGCGAGTTCATATGCCCGTGTACTGCCTCACTTGCACACGGCGCCGACTACGACCGCTGCAGCGTCACGCTCATCTTCAGCATCACCGAAGGCCAGGTCGAGGGCACCGACATCGGAGGGCTCAAGGTTGCAGCGATCGCCGACACGCCGAAGGTCATGACCGAGGGCAACTGGCGACTCGGCGTTTTCGTCGACGAGAACGCCTCGGACGAGCAGACGGAGAAGCTGCTCGGCGTGTTCAGCGGCACCCTCGGCGGACCGATGGCGGCCCTCAGCCCGCTCGTGGGCGAGAACCTCGGCGTCGAGCGAGCGGCGATCGAGGTGCACGAGGAAGGGCTTCGCCACAGCGTCCGCATCGGCGACGCGATCGACTTCGAGATCGAGGACGTCGTCCCGTTCGGGATCGAGACCGGAGAGCCGGCTCGGATTGCCGGGATCTTCCACCCGGTCGGCTCCGAGTTCACGATCTCCGAGGCCAAGCGCTCGAGGATCAGCGCGTTCGGGATCGAGTATGAGGGCAAGTCCGCATTCTCCGTGTCGCAGTTCTCCTGGGCCGCCTGAAGCCGTCGTGATCGCGTCCGCACACGAGCGGCGCATCGGCGGCGGGGGCCTCGCGCCGGCCTTCGCCGCGGCGCGCGCCCGGCTCGGTCTCATCGCCCTGCTCTTCGTGCTCGCCGGCCTCGCGTGGTGGTCGACCGTCGACCGGATGCGCGGAATGGACGGTGGCCCCGGGACCAGCCTCGGAACGCTCGGTTGGTTCCTCGGCGTCTGGACCGTGATGATGACCGCGATGATGCTGCCGTCGGTCTCCCCGACCGTCGCGCTCTACGCGCGGATGACACGGGAGCGATCGCCGGTCGCGCCGCTCGTCTTCACGTCCGGCTACCTCCTCGTCTGGGCGGGTGCCGGAATCCTCGCCTTCGGCGTCTCGGGCCTGGGCGGTCGCCTCCTCGGCGACACGCTGGCCTGGGATCGCGCGGGCCGTTGGATCGCCGGCGGCATCCTGATCGCGGCGGCCGCCTACGAGGTGACCGCCCTCAAGAACGTCTGCCTCTCGAAGTGCCGAAGCCCGCTCGGTTTCCTGCTGGGTTCCTGGCGTGACGGCTTGCGCGGTGCGCTCGGGATGGGGACGCGCCACGGTGCCTGGTGCCTCGGCTGCTGCTGGGCGCTCATGGCATCGCTCTTCGCGCTCGGCGTGATGAGCATCGCCTGGATGGCGCTCGTCGCCGGGCTCATCGCGGCGGAAAAGACGCTCCCCCGGGGTCGCGCGGTCACCTACGGGACTGCCGCGATCCTCGTCGTGCTCGGCGTCTTTCTCGTCGCCGCGCCGCACGCGATTCCAGGCCTGACGGTTCCAGGCGGGTCGATGACTCAGATGAGCCGCTGACCCGGGTCGAACGCACGGTCCACAGGTACGGGCCCGATCGCAGCCAGCTCGGCGAGCTCTTCCTCCCGCGGCGAGAAGGACCGCACGGCGTCGCCGTCGTCCTGCACGGCGGCTACTGGCGAGCGCGCTACGACCGCTCGCTCATGGCGGACATCTGCACGGACCTTGCGGCCCACGGTCTCGCGGCGTGGAACCTCGAATACCGGCGCACCGGTGGAGGCGGAGGCTGGCCGGAGACATTCGCGGACGTGGCGGCGGGAACGGACGCGCTCGCAGAGCTCGACTTGCCGCTCGATCTCGAGCGCGTCGTCGCGGTCGGCCATTCGGCCGGCGGCCACCTCGCCTTCTGGATCGCCGCACGACCGACCCTCCCACGAGACGTGCCCGGCGCGGCACCGCGCATACACGTGCGCGCGGCGGTCTCCCAGGCAGGCGTGCTCGATCTGCGCCTCGCCTCGCAGCTCACCCCTTCGGACGAGCCGACGCGCGACTTGCTCGGCGATCCGGAGCGGCGTGCTGAGATCTACGAGCTCGCGTCGCCGCGAGAGCGCCTTCCGCTCGGGATCCCACAGCTCGTCCTGCACGGCGACCGCGACGACGTCGTGTCGCGACGCATCGCGGAGCGCTATGCCACAGCCGCACAAGGGGCAGGCGATCCGTGCGAGCTCGTCGTGCTCCGGCGCACGGGGCACATGGAGCACGTCGATCCCAGCTCCGAGGCGTGGCGTATCGCGCGCGAGTGGCTCGTGCGCTACGCGAGCGACGCCCGCAACTGACCGACGAAGCGCTCGAGTGAGATCGGCCCGTCCTCTGCCGCGACGAGGGCGGCCGACCCGACGACGATCCCGTCGGCCAGCTCAGCCGCCTCCGCCGCCTGCTCGGGCGTCGAGATCCCGAAGCCCGCGTAGAGCGGAACGTCGGTCACACGGCGTGTCCGCTCGACGAGCGGTGCGAGCGCCGGCGAGAGCTCCACTCGCGTCCCGGTCGTCCCGGTCACGGTTACGAGGTAGAGCCACCCGTCGGTTCGCTCCGCCGCGAGCGCGATTCGCTCGTCCGTCGATGTCGGAGCGACGAGCTGGACGCGCCGCAGCTCAGGCCGCTCGTCGACCGGTAGGTCGGCGACGATGAGCGAGTCTGCCCCCGCTTCGGCCGCATCGGCCGGGAAACGCTCCCAGCCGTAGGCCTCGAGGATCGACGAGTAGGTCATCGGGACGAGCGGGACGTCGTTTTGCTCGCGGATCCGCCGCACGCAGTCGAGACAGGCCGAGGGCCCCATGCCCTCGGCGAGCGCCCGTTCCGCAGCGCGCCTGATGACCGGGCCGTCGGCCAGCGGGTCGGAGAAGGGAAACCCGATCTCGAGCAGATCTGCGCCTCCGGCGATCGCCGCGGCAGCGAGCTCGGGCGTGTCGCTTCCCGACATCAGGTAGACGACGAGCGTCTTGCTACTCATGTGCCGACTACTGGCACCTGAGCGAGGGGAAAAGGGTGGGGAGCCGGGAGCTTTTCCACAATCTCGAGAAGGGGGATGCGCGCTTGAAACATGGTTTCAGTTCGCCCTTTCCCGGGCGAACGCGAGCCGGAGGCGAGCGTTGCTCAGCGAGCCAGAACCTCCGCGAGGTCCTTGTCCCCCCGTCCGGAGAGACCCACGAGGACGGTCTCGGCTTCGAGGTCGAGTGCCCGTGCAAGCGCGTGCGCGGGCTCGAGTGCGGGCAGGATCCCCTCGGTCTCGGCCAGCCGGTGGAAGGCTGCGAGCGCCTCCTCGTCCGTCGCGGTCACATAGTGCGCACGACCGTTGTCTCGCAGGTGCGCATGCTCCGGCCCGACGCCCGGGTAGTCGA
>VAWZ01000147.1:2460-6656 GCA_005888365.1 Actinomycetota bacterium | reverse complement strand
TCGTCGAAGGCCGCGCGAGGAATGCGGTCTCGTGCCTCCACGAGCTTTGCAAGCTCGGCTGCAGGCACCGAGCCCGGATCAACTCCGGCCCCGACCAGGTTGTTCGCGATCACGTTGGCGGCAGCGACCTTCTCTGCCCCTGCGGCGAACGTCTCCTCCCAGAGGCGATCGAGGCCGCCCGCCACGAGCACCGTCGCGCGCTCGAGGTCGAGCTCGCGCTCGAGCCGGCGGATCCGCTCCGCGGGAAGCTCGGGCAGCTCCGAGCGCAGGCGCTCGACGAGCTCGCTCGAAGGCTCGACCGGAACGAGATCCGGCTCGGGAAAGTAGCGATAGTCGTCCGCCTCCTCCTTCGCGCGACGCGGGGAGAGCGTCCCCGACGCGGCGTCGAAGTCGAACGTCTCCTGCTGGACCGCGCCTCCTGACTCCCAGACCGCGATCTGCCGCTCCACCTCGGCCTCGATCCCGCGCGCGATGTAGTTGAACGAGTTCATGTTCTTGATCTCGGTCCGCGTCCTGAGCTCGCCGGAGCCCGCGGGGCGCACGGACACGTTTGCGTCCACGCGCAGCGTGCCCTTCTCCATCTCCGCATCCGAGATCCCCAGCTCGACGATCGTCTGCCGGAGGAGCTGCAGAAAGCGCTTGGCGTCCTCCGCTGCGCGGATGTCCGGGGCCGTGACGATCTCGACGAGAGGCGTCCCGCCACGGTTGAAGTCGACGAGCGAGTAGTCGGCGCCCTGGCTCCGTCCCGCCCTACCGCCGACATGCACCGTCTTCGCCGCGTCCTCTTCGAGGTGCGCGCGAACGATGCCGATCTCGCGCTCTCCAGCGTCGCTCGGTACTAGCACCTTGCCATTTGTGCAAAAAGGCAGATCGTATTGCGAAATCTGATAACCCTTTGGATTGTCGTAGTAGAAGTAGTTCTTGCGCGAGAAGACCGCGTGCCCTGCGATGTCGCAGCCGAGCGCGAGCCCGAGCAGGATCGTCCACTCGACCGCGGCGCGATTGATCACCGGCAGCGCGCCCGGGAAGGCGAGGCAGACCGGACAGGTCTGCGTGTTCTCCCTCGCGCCGAACCCGACCGGGCAGCGGCAGAACATCTTCGTCCGCGTCTTCAGCTGCACGTGGATCTCGAGACCGATGACGGGCTCCCACGTCATGACAACCTCATGAGCGCCACCGCTCCGGGACGGTGTCGAATGCGAGCGCGGTCTCCAACACATGCCCCGCGCGAAACAGCATGTTCTCACCGAACTGCGGCCCGATCAGCTGCAAGCCCACCGGGAGACCTTCGGAAAGACCACAAGGGATCGAGAGGCCAGGGAGCCCGGCGAGGCAGGACGGGATCGTGAGCAGGTCGCTCGCGTACATGGCGAGCGGATCCGCGGCGCGCTCGCCGATCCGGAACGCCACCGTCGGCGACGTCGGACAGGCAAGGACGTCGAACCGCTCGAAGGCCTCGCGGTGCTCGCGGATGATGAGTGTCCGCACCCTCTGCGCCTGCCCGTAGAAGGCGTCGTAGTACCCGGCCGAAAGTGCGTACGTCCCCAGCATGATCCTCCGTTTGGGCTCGTCGCCGAAGCCGTCGTCGCGCGTGCGGTCGACCATCTCCTGGTAGCTCGCGCCGTCGGTGCGGGGCCCGTAGCGGACGCCGTCGTAACGGGCGAGGTTCGACGATGCCTCGGCCGGAGCGATGAGGTAGTAGCAGGGCATGCCGTAGCGGACGGACCGCGGAAGCGAGCACTCAGCGACGTCCGCCCCGAGCTCCTCGGCGAGCGCCAGCGCCCGGCCGACGGCCTCCGCGACGCCTGGTTCGATCCCCTCCGCCTCGTTCAGCTCCTTTGGGACTCCGATGCGCACGCCCTCGAGCGAGTCGCCTTCGGGAAGGCGGACGGCCTCGGGCAGCTCGGCGGTCGTCGAGTCGCAAGGATCGCGCCCGGCGATGATCGAGTAGAGAAGCGCAGCGTCCCGAACTGTCTTCGCGATCGGTCCGACCTGGTCGAGGCTCGAGGCGAAGGCGACGATGCCGTAGCGCGAGACGGTTCCGTACGTCGGACGCAGGCCCACGTTCCCGCACAGAGCAGACGGCTGCTTGATGGAGCCGCCCGTGTCCGAGCCGAGCGCCCACGGGGTCATCCCTGCCGTGACAGCGGCCGACGAGCCTCCGCCGGAGCCGCCGGGGACCCGCTCTGGGTCCCACGGATTGCGCGTAGGGCCGAAGGCCGAGTTCTCCGTCGACGATCCCATCGCGAACTCGTCGGTGTTCGTCTTCCCGAGCAGCGGCAACCCCGCCGCCTTGACGCGCGCCGCCACTGTCGAGTCGAAGACGGGCACGTACCCGGAGAGGATCTTCGAGCCGGCCGTCGTCTCGACTCCTTTCGTCGAGATGACGTCCTTGAGCGCGATCGGGACGCCCCCGCCGCCCGCGTCGTCCACCGTGCGCAGGAAGCAGTGGAGCTCGCCGTCGCGCTCGGCGATCGCCCCTCGGTAGGCCTCGCGCAGCTCCGCGCCCGAGACCTCGCCGCGCTCGAGGAGACCCTTCGCGTCCTCCGCGGTCAGACGAAGGGTGTCGACTACTGCTCCCATGCGGGCACCCTGAACTGGTTTGCCTCCGCCGCCGGAGCGTTGGCGAAGACGTCCGCGAGCAGCAGTGACTCGCGCGGGACGTCCTCGTCCCAGACGTTCACGAGATCGAGGGGATGCGCAGTCGGTGCCACGTCCTCGAGCTCGAGCTCGGAGACGATGCCGACCGCGTCGAGGATCTTCCCGAGGTCCGAGGTGAGCCGCTCGACCTCGTCCTCGGACAGCGCGAGCCGCGCCAGTCGCGCCACGTGGAGCACTTCTTCTCGTGAGATCGGCATCCGTTCGATCCTCTCAAAATTCCGATGAGGCTCCCTTGAGGAGGATCGCCCATCGAAATGGGGCGGGCTCCCTGAGGGAGCCCGCCCGCTACGTCGATACGAGTTCGGTCAGCTCGCTGCCACGACGTTCGCGGCCTGGGCACCCTTGGGCCCCTGGACGACCTCGAACTCCACACGCTGGCCTTCGGTGAGGGTCTTGAAGCCGTCCATCGCGATCGCGGTGAAGTGGACGAAGACGTCGTCCCCTCCTTCGCGCTCGATGAAGCCGTAGCCCTTCTCGTTCGAAAACCACTTGACGGTGCCCTGCTCCACGTACGTCCTCCTACAACTGAAGACGCCGACCCCGGGCTGGGCCGACGTCGATGACACAACGCCCGAACGGTAGCGCCTACGAGCCGGCGGCTGCAACCCCCAGCCGGCGATAACGCGCGGCTCTGAGCGTGTTGGAGAGCAGCATCGCGATGGTCATCGGACCGACTCCCCCGGGCACCGGGGTCATGAGCCCGGCCACCTCGGCCACGGCTTTGTCGACGTCCCCGCGGATTCCGGATTCCGTGCGCGTGACGCCGACGTCGACGACCGTGGCGCCCGGTTTGACCATGTCCGGAGTCACGAGCCCCGGGCGTCCCACTCCTGCGACGAGCACGTCGGCTTCTCGAGTGTGGCGGGCAAGGTCGACTGTCCGCGAGTGGCAGATCGTGACCGTCGCGTGCTCGGCGAGCACGCCATGGGCTTCCCGACGATCTCGCTCCGCCCGATGACGACGGCGTTTGCGCCTTTCAGCTCGACGCCGTACTCCGCGAGCATGCGCATGACACCGAGCGGCGTCGCAGGGACGTGCAGCGGCTCCCCGAGGAAGAGCAGGCCCGCGTTCAGCGGGTGGAAGCCGTCGACGTCCTTCGCCGGATCGACGGAGCGCGTGACCTTGGGCTCGTCCATATGCGCGGGCAGCGGGAGCTGCACGAGGATCCCGTCCACAGCGTCGTCCGCGTTCAGCTCCTCGAGCAGGTCGAGGATCTCGCTCTCCTCGGTCGCCTCGGGAAAGCGGTGGTCGCGCGAGTCGATCCCGGCCTCGGCGGACGCCTCGTGCTTCCTGCCGACGTAGATGTGCGACGGCGGATCGTCGCCGACGAGGACGGTGGCGAGGCAGACGGGCTCGCCAAAAGCTGCGACTTCTTCGGCGACTTCCGCGCGCACTTTCTCCGCGAGTGCCTTGCCGTCGATCATCGTCGCGGTCATGCGCGACAGCCTACTTCTCGGCCGAGAGCGGGCACGCAGGTCGAAGGCGCCGAGCAGATTCGAACTGCTGTACGAGGCTTTGCAGGCCTCTGCCTAACC
>VAWZ01000147.1:0-2391 GCA_005888365.1 Actinomycetota bacterium | reverse complement strand
GCCACGCCCCCAGCCGAGCCTTCAGTCGAGCCGCCGGTGAAGCGGGCAGTGGAGCAGGCAGTGGAGCAGGCAGTGGAGCAGGCAGTCGAGCTCTGCCTCCGCTGCGGGTCCGCGATGGAGTGGCGGCACGCGACGTGGCAGTGCCCGAGTTGCCGGTTCAAGCTCGGTTGCTGCGAAGGCGAGACTGGAGAGTGCCGGTAGTGGGGGTCGTACGTTCGCCGCGTAGGCGGTTCAGGACTCGCCGAAGGCGGCCGGTACGTCCTCGGTACGAACCGAGGCGTCGTCCGCAACCTCGTGGAAGCGAGCAGTCACCGCGATGAGGAGAACGCCGAAGCTGAGCTGGAAGACGAGCATCCCGACCCCGAGCAGTGGGATGAACTCCAAGAACGAGAACATCGCGACGAGCCCTCCCGTGAACTGAACCACGACCAGAAGGCGCGCGACTCGCGTCGGCCAGACCGCCCGGACGATCCATACGCCGAGCCCCAGCTCGTACAGGAATAGCAACCCGCTCGTCAGGTCGTGTGCCCAGGAGAAGGCGGCGTCGACGGTGTCAGGCGTCGCGACGTCGAGGAGCAGGAGGACCGAGAGCAGCTTGAGCGCCGCGGGAAAGCCGGCGGGCGCGGCCGAGCGGCTCAGGAGCCCGGCCGCGAGCGCAATCAGCAGCACGCACCAGCCGAAGCCGAGGAGGTACGGGACGAAGGTCTGAGTTCGGCTCTCGTAGTAGCTCCAGCCGTGATTCGAGTGCAGGCCGGCCGAGCCGAGTCGAGCAGGACGCAGACCACGAGCGAGAGGAAGAACCCGATCTGGGCGAGCAGCAAATAGCGCGCGGGCGTCGACATGTTGGGCCGCCAGCGAAGCTAGCACCTGGATTCGCTCCCGCCCGTCCGCTCAGCCTCCGCATCCGGGCTCGATGCCGGCCACCGCCTCGAGCGCAGTCCGAGCCTTGACGGCGAAGCGCAGCCAGACCCGTCCCGGCTGTTGTGCGTGAAGGAGCACCATTCCGTCGGAAGACTCCGAGACGCACCCGCTGGACGGCGACCAGTAGGGGGAGTAGCGCACGGCGACCCGATAGTTGCCCGCTCGGTCGAGGTCGAGCAGGAGCCGTGCGGTCTGGAGGACGACCACCCGCGGGTGACCCCGGCCTACGACGATCGTCCGCGGCGAGGGCACCTCGTAGATGGCGAGGTTCGAGCTCCGGAAGACGAGTCCGAGCCCGCTGTCGCCACTCTGGATCAACCGACGCTCCTCGCGCGCGCTGTAATCCGGTCGAGCCGTCGAGAGGACTACGTAACGCACGCCCAGCCCCCGGAGCCAGCTCAGGTAGGCAGCGCGTCCGAACGAGTCGTAGAGCATGCGGTTCTGAGGAAAGTCGTTCTGCCGGAACCACCCCCGCGCGAGCGGGATGCCAGCGCGCGGGAGGTAGACCGCGGGCCAGTGCCCGGCCGTGTCCACCGCCTCCACGCGGTACGAAGGAGAGAGGTGCGCTCGCAAGAATCCGATCGCCGGTTGCCAGTAGGAAGCGTTCGCCGCCGGGTCGTCTGCGCTCTCGGCGACTGTGGCCGCGAGCGACGACACGTTCCAGGAGACCGCGAGCGCCAGAGCAACGAACACGATCGGTCGCGGACGCCACGAACGTAGCGACAGCGCGAGTACCGCGATCGGGATCGCGACGAGCCGGAAGCGAGCCACTCCTTCGCCCACGCTCGTCGGGAAGACGAAGATCACGACGCAGGTACAGAGGTAGGCGAGAAAGACGTAGCGCAGCAGGCGGGCAGCTTCGACACGCCAGGTCAGGGCGAGCCCCAGCAGGCAGAAGGTGAACGCTGCCGCGGCCTCCGCCAGCGAGAACGGGTAGCGGCCGCCGCCNNNAGATGCACGCGACCACCAGCGCCCGCTCGCGGAAGCGGGGGTCGCTTCGTCGCCGCTCGAGCGCGATCGCCGCCAACACGACGCAGAGGAGCAGGAGCGCGAGAGGGCTCGTCGTCGCCGTCAGCAGCACGAGAAGCGCAAAGCTCAGTCGCCCTCCCGACTGAAGTGCAAGGAGCGCGAGGAGCGCGAACGTAATTCCGAGCGCGAAGGGGAACTCGCCCGTGAGGACGACGCAGGCCCAGGCGAGCGCGAAGGTCCGCGACGACCAGCGCGCCGCAACGCCCCACTCTCGCCCGACGAGGACGGCGAACGCCGCCGCGCCTATGGTGACTGTGGCGACGGCGAGCGCCCGTATCCCGAGCAATGCCGCCAGCGGGTAGTAGAGGACGCTGTAGGTGACGAAGCTGTAGCGGCCCGCGTACCAGAAGTTGTTCCAGAGCGCGAAGCCGTGCTCGATGAAGAGCGTGCGCTGGTACAGGTGGGCCGCAAGATCCGCGCCCGGGGGGCCAAGCCAGACGA
>VAWZ01000013.1 GCA_005888365.1 Actinomycetota bacterium | reverse complement strand
CCTCTACAACAACCTCCTGCTCCTCGCCCTCTGTCTGACGATCCTCTGGGGCGTCGTGTACCCGCTCCTCTCGGAGGCGGTCCGCGGCGAGTCGGTCGTCCTCGGGCGCTCGTACTACGACTTCTTCCTTCGGATCTTCGGGCTGCCGCTCCTGCTGCTGATGGGGATCGGCCCGCTCATCGCCTGGAGACGGGCGTCTGCGAGGAGCCTCGTGACCACGTTCCGCTGGCCGACGGTCGCGGCGCTCGTCGCCGGCGTGTCCCTGATCTTCCTCGGCTCTGGGAGCTCCATCCCTGGACTCCTGGCGTACACCTTCGCGACGTTCGTGATCGCGACGATCGCGATCGAGTTCGCCCGGGGGACGCGCGCGCGAAAGGCGCTGGCGGACACGTCGTGGTCGGGGGCGTTCTCGTCGCTCATCGCCCGTAACCGCCGGCGGTACGGGGGCTATGTCGTTCATGCCGCGATCGTCCTGCTCGCCATCGGAGTCGCCGGGTCGAGCGCCTTCGATTCGGTTGCGGAGGCAAAGCTCAAGCCGGGTCAGTCGATGCGGATCGGCGACTACGCGCTCGGCTACCGAAAGCTCACGCAACAGCAGGGTCCGAACGCGATGGAGGTGCGAGCGAGGCTCGACGTAAGCCGCAACGGCCGCGACCTCGGCACCCTGCAGGCGGGCAAGAACGCCTACGCCGTGGAGCAGCAGGTCTCGAACGAGGTCGGGATCCGGACCGACTGGCTGCGCATGGAGGACCTCTTCGTCATCGCCGATCAGATCGATCCGAACGGAACCGTGTACTTCCGCGTCTTCGTGAAGCCGCTCGTGAACCTGATCTGGCTCGCCGGGTTCGTGTTCGTCTTCGGCTCGGTGATCACGCTCTGGCCTGACGCCCGCGAGCAGCGCAGGCTCGTTGCCCGCTCGTACGACGTCGGGATACCGGCCACCAGTTGACCTTTGCGGCGCTCGTGCTCGCGGCGCTGCTCGCCGTCGGCTGCGTCGTCCTCGTCGCGCTCCCCTTCCTCAGGGAGCCTGCGCCCGAGTCGGACAGTCTCGGAGAGCTCGACGAGGAAGAACGGCGACGTCTCGAGCTCCTCGAGGCACGCGATCGCGCGCTCGCGGCGCTAAAGGAGCTCGAGTTCGATCATCGGACGGGAACGATCTCCGATGAGGACTACCGGCGGCTGGTGGGCCCGCTGCGACGTGAGGCGGCACAGGCCTTGCAGGCACTCGAGCGGGAGCCCGCCGAGCAGCCTCCGGCGGACGGCGGGGGGCAGGGACATCCGCCCCGCACGCGAACCTTGTCGCGATGAGGCGACGCTGGTTGCTCGTCTCCGCCGTGGCCCTCTGGCTCGCGGTCGCCGCGCCCGCGTCGGGTGACGGCGTCGGGAGTCGGAAGACCCGGGTCGACTCTCGCATCTCGACGCTCCAGCACGAGATCGGCGCGGCGAAGGAGCGCGAAGGGGTCCTCACGTCGCAGCTCTCGGAGGTCGCGAGCGCGCTGCGGTCGGCGCAAGCGGCGGTGGACGAGGCGCAGCGCAACCTCGACCGCCTCGACGGAGAGCTCACCTCGCAACGGGCGCGTTTGCTCGAGCTGAGCGCGAAGCTTCGGATCGAGACGACCCGACTCGCCCGTCTCCAGGCCGAGTACCGGCGTGTCGTGCAGGTGCTCGAGCAGCGCGTGCGTGCGATGTACATGGCCGAGCCGCCAGACGTGTTGTCCGTCCTCGTCTCCGTCTCGAGCCTTTCGGAGCTCATCGACAACGTCGACTTCATGAACCGGATCGGGCTCCAGGACGAGCGGATCGCTCGTCAGGTGGGGGAGGCGAAGGCGGAGGCGGCCGCTGAGCGCCGCGCGACGGGCGAGACCCGTCGCCTGACGGAAGCCACCGTCACGCTCATCTCGGCTCGAACTGACGAGGCGCGCCATGTGCGTGACGCGCTCGTCACGAACCGGAACACGTTGCTCGGCGCCCAGCGGCTGAAAGCGGGGGCGCTCGCGGATGCGCGCGAGACCCGACAGGAGTTCCTCTCGGAGGTCCAGGGGCTCGAGGCGGAAAGTGCTGCCCTCGGCGCGCAGATTCAGGCAGCTCAGAGTGGCCAGTTCTCGACCGGCGCTCCTTCCGCAGCCGGGCTGATCTGGCCGGTGAACGGGCCGGTGACGAGTGGGTTCGGCATGCGCTGGGGGCGTATGCACACCGGCATCGACATCGCTGTGCCGACGGGCACGCCCGTGCACGCCGCGGCCGCGGGAACGGTCGTGTACTCCGGCTGGATGAGCGGGTACGGCTTCCTGGTCGCCGTCGACCACGGAAACGGGCTGGCCACGGCCTACGCCCACAACTCGTCGCTCCTCGTACGCGTCGGCGACCACGTCGCGCAGGGGCAGGTCATCTCGCTCTCAGGGTCGACCGGTCACTCGACCGGGCCGCACGTGCATTTCGAAGTGCGCGTGAACGGGGTCCCCGTTGACCCGCTCTCGTATCTGTAACGGGGTCTACGCGGCTTCGCTCGCCGCTTCCGGGAGCTCCGTCCCGACGACGAGGTGCAAGTCGGGCAGCGCACGCCAGCGCTCGTCGAGCCCGAGCCCGTAGCCGGCGAAGAGCTCATCGGGAACCGTGAAGCCCACGTAGCGGAGCGGTATGTCCTCGACCAGCCGGCGGTACGGGCGGTCGAGGAGGGTTACGGCGACGAGGCTCGCCGGATCGCGAAGGGCGAGCGTCCGGTAGAGGAAGTGGAGCGTCAGCCCGGTGTCGACGACGTCCTCGACGACGATGACGTCACGGCCTGCGAGCGGGACGTCGACGTCCTTCAGAAGTCGCACCCCCCCGTCACGGCCTTCGGAATACGGTGCGAGCTCCACGACGTCGAGCGCGTGCGGCAGAGGGACGGCTCGGGTCAGGTCGGCGAGGAAGACGACACTCGACTTCAGGGGCGCTATGAGCAGGAGATCGCGGCCCTCGTAGTCCGAGGTGATCTCTGCTCCGAGCGCGGTGACGCGCGCCGCGATCTCCTCGCGCGTCAGGTACACGGCCCCGACCCGGCCGTGCTCGGAGGTGAGCATGTTCGCGGACACGCCTAGGAGGCCCAGCTCATGAGACCCAGCTCAAGAGGCCCAGCTCAAGAGGCAAGGCGCAGCCGGTAGCGCTGCGCGAGGCGCTCGATGTCGCGTCGGTAGAAGAGCTTCACTCGGACGTGCGGGTAGAGCCTCCGCAGCTCGCGAATCTTGCGGTTCTTGCGGGTCACGAGAGACTGCTTCATCACGGTCACCTCGATGAAGAGGTTCTGCTCTGGCAGGTAGAAGTCGGGTGTGAACGCGCTGACCACCTTGCCGTCGTCGTCTCGTTCGAGGACGAACGACTGCGGCTCGTAGTCCCAGCGCACGCCGTAGTAGTCGAGGATCTTCGCACACTCGAGCTCGCTGCGATTGGCAAAGCGAGGGGGCTCCAAGCCGCAATAAGCCTGGAAAACGGGGCTTTCGACCCGCACCTGCGCCAGGGTAGCAACGGCCTCGGACGGCCCGGGTTACCCGTTGGTTGACCTCGTACACTGTCCTGGATGGCAGCCTCCGAGCCGATCTTCCGGATCGCTCAGCTCTCCGATCTCCATTGTGGAGGGCCCTACTTCGAGGCGAGCCTGCTCGAGCGGGCGATCGGCGAGATCAACGAGCTGCAGCCGGACATCGTGGTTTGCTCGGGAGACTTGACGACGTTCGGCTTCCGGCACGAGTACCTGACGGCACGCGAGTACGTCGATCGGATCGACTGCGACTCGATCGTCGTGGTTCCCGGAAACCACGACTCGCGGAACGTCGGCTATGTGCACTTCGAGGAGCTCTTCGGCGAGCGGAACTCGGTCCTGCGCAAGGGCGGGGTCACGATCGTCGCCATCGACTCGAGCGAGCCGGATCTCGACCACGGCCAGATCGGCCGGGGGCGGTATCGCTGGATCGAGCAGCAGTTCGCGGACGACGACGCCGCGGAGCTTCGGATCTTCGTGCTCCACCATCACCTCCTGCCCGTACCCGGCACGGGACGTGAGCGCAACGTCGTGTACGACGCGGGCGACGCGATCGAGTGCCTGCAGCGCTCAGGAGTGCGGCTCGTGCTCTCCGGCCACAAGCACGTTCCCTATGTCTGGAGGCTCGAGGACCTGTTCGTGGTCAACGCCGGCACGGTCTCGTCGTTGCGACTGCGCGGAAACACACGACCCTGTTACAACGTGATCGAGATCGCCGACCGCAACGTCGACATCTGGAGGCAGCACCCGTTCCACGGCCAGGTGAAGCTCGTTCGGTTCTCTCTCGACACGCTCGAGTACGCGAAGTTCACGGGTTCGATCGAAGACGAGATCACGGCCCGCACTTGAGCTTCGCCGGCCGGGCACTCGCGATCGTCGACGGCGAGCACTACCCACCCGTGGTCAAGGATGCGATCGCGGAGCTGCCGCACGACGTGGTCGGCGCGGTCCTCGTCGGCGGCACCGAGAAGCTGCGCGGCGACGCCGACTACGGCGTTCCGCTCGCCGCCGACCTCGACGACGCGTTCGAGCGGTTCCGGCCGGAGCTGGTCGTCGATCTGTCCGACGAGCCGGTGCTCGGCCCTGTCGAACGATTACGGCTCGCGAGCAGTGTGCTCGCGCGCGGTGTTCCCTATGTCGGAGCCGATTTTCGCTTCGACCCTCCCGTGGGGGCGCCGTTCCCGCTCCCTTCCATCGCTGTCCTCGGGACCGGCAAGCGGGTAGGCAAGACCGCGGTCACGGGCTATCTGGCCCGGCTGCTCTCGCCTCGTATTCGCCTCGTCGTCGTCGCCATGGGCCGCGGCGGCCCCTCGGAGCCCGAGCCGATCACCGTCCAGCCGACGGTCGAGGCACTTGTCGAGCTGTCTCGCTCCGGACGCCACGCAGCGTCCGATCACCTCGAAACCGCAGCGCTCACCGGTGTCACGACGGTCGGTTGCCGCAGGTGCGGAGGCGGGCTCGCCGGTTCGGTCTTCGCGTCGAACGTCGAAGAGGGCGCGCGTCTCGCGATCGAGCTCGACCCCGAACTCGTCGTCTTCGACGGCAGCGGAGCGGCGTTGCCGCCCGTTGCGACCGACCGACGAATCGTCGTCGTCGGCGGCACGCAACGCCCTGAGGTGGCTGCGGGCTACCTGAACGCATACCGCATCCTGCTCGCCGATCTCGTGCTCGTCACGCTCGCTGAGGAGAGGTCGGCCTGGGAGCCGGTGGTCGAGGCTGCGCGAGCAGTCGCCCGTCCCGGCGTCGAGGTCGTCCCGACCGTGCTTCGGCCGAGACCGCTGAAGGACGTCTCCGGTCGCTCGGTTGCGTACTTCTGCACCGCGCCGCCCACCGCGCATGCAGTGCTCGCCGAGCACCTGCGCCGCGAGCACGGGGCTCGGATCGTGCACGTCTCGGGCAATCTCGCCGATCGTTCAGCGCTGGCTCGCGAGCTACCCGGGATCGAGGCCGAGGTTTATCTCGTCGAGCTCAAAGCCGCAGCCATTGACGTGGTGGCGGAGCATGCGCTCCACCGAGGAGGCGAGGTCGTGCTCGCGGCGAACGATGTGTTTTTGGTTTCGGGTGGACGGGGACTTGACGAGTTGCTCGTGGAAATGGCACGAATTGGACAATGAAAGAGCGTCGCTATCTCAACCCGCTACCGCTCGGCGACGAAGCGCCCTTCTCGAAGGGTCTGATGGCGCGGGCGCTGACCGTCACCGGTCTCGATCCCGAGCGCGCGTCGCTCATCGCACGCCGAGCCGACCGCGACCTCGGGGAGCGCGGCGCGCACTCGCTCGACCTGGACCGGCTCGGCGAGCTCGCGGCGGAGGTCATCGGAGACGAGGAAGCGGCCAAGACGGTTCGCCGCCTCCGCAAGCTCGACGCGCTGCAACGGCTGGAGGATCCGGTGCTCCTGCTCGTCGGTGGAACGACCGGTACGGGAAAGTCGACCATCGCGACCGAGGTGGCACACCGTCTCGGCATCACGCGCGTGACCTCCACCGACTTCATGCGGCAAACAATGCGCGCGTTCTTCTCCGAGGAGTTCATGCCCTCGGTGCACTACTCGAGCTTCGAGGCGCGCCTAGCACTTACCAGGGCGGAGGAGGAGGAGTCCGGTGACGCCGCACTCCTCGGCTTCCTCGACCAGACTCGAAATGTGCTCGTCGGCGTCCATGCGGCCCTCGAGCGCGCCGCGACCGAACGCTGGTCGATGGTCCTCGAGGGCGTCCATCTCGTCCCGGGCATGGTTACGACCGAGGTGCCCGCGGCGTTCGTCGTGCAGTGCATCGTCGCGATCGAGGACGAGAACCTCCATCGCAGCCATTTCTGGGTGCGGGACTACTCGACCGAAGGCCTGCGGCCGCTCGAGAAGTACCTCGACTCGCTGCCCCAGATCCGGGAGATCCAGGACTACCTGATCGAGCGTGCACGGCGCCACGACGTCCCCGTGATCCCCAACGACTCGCTCGACCGTGCGATCGCCGAGGTCATGGACCTCGTCCTGCGACGGCGACCTCTCCGGGCTAGACTGGCCGTGTGGTTACTCGGGACGACGTCGTCGAAGCACTTCATCAGGTCGAAGACCCGGAGCTGGGCATGGACATCGTCGAGCTCGGCCTCATGTACGACGTCGAGGTCGACGGCTCGAGCGTGAAGGTGCTCTACAGCTTGACGTCGATGGGCTGTCCGGCGGGGGCGATGATCGCCGACGGGATCGTCGACGTGGCGAGCTCCGTACCCGGGGTCGAGAACGTCGAGGCAGAGCTGACATTCGACCCGCCGTGGACGCCCGACCGAATGTCGGAAGACGCAAAGTTCATCCTCGGCTTCGGTTAGCCCCCGACATCGTGTGGCCCCGCCGGCCGGAGCCCGCGTCCGCGTGACGTCAGGGTGACTTGCTGATCGAGAGCACGACCTTGCCGAACTGACTCCCCGACTCGAGCCGCTCGTGGGCGGCCTGAGCCTCACGTAGGGGATAGACGCTGTCGATGTGCACCCTGGAGCGGCCGTTTCGGATCAGCTCGTACGCGGCCTCGAAGTCGCTCGGCAGTCCCATGGTCGAGCCGTACACGGTCAGCTGCTCTGTGGCCGGATGTGGCACCGCAGACAACGATCCGTCCTTCGTTCGCCGCAGCGGCGAGCGAGCGCTCCCACGTCGCTTCGCCGACCGTCTCGACGACGATGTCGACGCCTCTGCCTCCTGTCGCCTCCCGCACGACCTCGACGACGTCGTCAACGGAGTGGTCGACGAGGACGTCCGCGCCGGCTGCTGCCGCGAGCTCGAGCTTCTCCGCGCTCGAAGAGGTCACGATCGTCCGCGCGCCGAACGCACGGCAGATCTCGAGCGAAGCGAGGGCGACGCCGCCGCCAATGCCCCAGATCAGGACGTTCTCCCCCTCGCGGACACCGGCCTTTGTCACGAGCATGCGGTGGGCCGTCTCGAAGACGAGCGGAAAGGCGGCTCCCTCCTCGAACGAGAGCGAGCCGGCGAGAGCGTGCAGCTGTGAGGCGGGAATCGCCTTGAGCTCGCAGTAGGTGCCGTCGGTGTGCTCTCCGATCACCGTGATCCGGCCGTCGTGCGGGATCCCGGGGTTGATGACGACGCGCTCGCCGATCTCGAAGCCCGCGACACCAGCGCCGAGGGCGGCCACGACTCCCGCTCCGTCGGCCCCGAGGATGCGAGGCTTGGGGACGGAGGGCAGGCCTCGCCGTATCCAGACGTCGAGATGATTGAGGGCCGCAGCTCTGAGCTCGACGAGGACCTCTCCGGCGCCCGCCTCGGGGTCGGGCACGTCCTCGAGAACGAGCACCTCCGGGCCACCGTCCTCGTGGATCCGTACCGCCTTCACTGAGGCAGAATCCTCGCATGACCGCGGATGAGCTGAGCCGGCTGGCAGCCGAGCTCGGACTCGAGGTCGTCGGTGCCGCCCCCGCGGAGCCGTACGCCCGGACCGAGCGTGAGATCGAGGAGCGTCGTCAGCGAGGGCTCTTCGCGGACATGCGCTTCACGATGACGCGCACCGAGACGTCGTGCCATCCCGAACGGTTCTTCGATGGTGCGCGCTCCGTGATCTCGGCGGCCTGGTGCTACTTCGCACCCGCGCCCGAGCTCGGCCTCGACGAGGGGCGACTTCCCCGCTACGCGTGGGACGACTCGTACCGAGAGCTCCGGAGCCGACTCGATGCGCTCGGGAGGAGGCTGGGGGGGAAGTACCGCGTCCTCGTCGACTCGAACGACCACGTCGACCGCGAGGGCGCCGTGCGTGCAGGCGTCGGCTTCTACGGCAAGAACACGATGGTCATCACGCGCAGCCACGGATCGTGGGTCGTGCTCGGAACGCTGGTCAGTGAGGCGGAGATCGAACCGAGTCCGCCCCTCGAGCTCGACTGCGGCTCCTGCCGGCTCTGCATCGACGCGTGCCCAACAGGCGCCCTCGACGAGCCGGGTGTTCTCGACTCGACGAAGTGCCTCTCGTACTGGACACAGGCGCCCGAGCCCATTCCGGAGGAGTACCGACGCGACCTCGGGGCGAGCGTCTACGGCTGCGATATCTGCCAGGAGGTCTGCCCGTGGAACCGCGGTATCGAGAAGCGCCGCCGACAGTCGACGGTCGAGGCGTCGGCGACCCCGGCGGTGTCGCTTCGCGACTGGCTCACGGGCGACGGCGAGCAGCTCGTCCGTGAGCTCGAGCGCCTCTACGTTCCGCGAAAGGACGCGCGGTGGCTCCGCCGGAATGCACTGGTCGCGGCGGGCAACGTCGGTTCGTCGAATCTCGTCGACGCTGTGGGCGAGCTCGCCGACGGCGAGGACCCGATGCTCCGCGACACCGCGCGTTGGGCACTCGACCGCATCGCCGAGCGGACGTGAGTGCAACGACGGATCGCGATCGGCTCGCGCTTCTCGTGCACGAGGTTCGCAGCCCCGTCGCTGCGCTCACGGCGATAGCGGAGGCGCTTGCGGACGGCGAGTTCGACCGGGGCGCGGTTCGGGAGCTCGCGCGGCTGGCGCTCGGCGCATGTCGCGGAGTCGACCGCATTGTCGGCGAAGCCGCGCTTGGTCCGCTTCGACTCGCGGAGGTCGACGTCCAGATCTTGGTACGCGATGCGGTTGCCGCGGCCGTCCTCGGCGGAGCGCACGTCCGGGCGACCATCGAGAACGAGCTTCCGCGCATCGACGTCGACCCCGTCCGACTTCGACAAGCGATCGACAACCTGATCGGAAATGCGGTCGCTCATTCCGGGTCGACGGCAGAGATCGTCGTGAGGGCACGATCCGACGGGGACTCGGTCAGGATCTCGGTAACCGACTCGGGCCGGGGCATACCACGTGCAGCGCAGGTTCGGATCTTCGAACCCGGAGCCCGACTCGATCCCGGACAGCCGGGGTCCGGTCTCGGTCTCGCAATCGTCCAGTCCATCGTCCGCGCGCACGGCGGCCTGGTGAGTGTCGAGTCGACTCCGGGCTTGGGCGCGGTATTCACGATCCTCCTACCTCGCGCCGCGCGCTAGCCCGCTGGGACAGCGGTGAGCTCGAAGCGTCGCAGGAGCCTTCCCCGGCCGTCGTGCTCGGAGATTCGGAACGTTGCCCGCGATTCGCCGACCTGGACGTCGTGGGTCGAGATGCGAACGGGCAACCCGCCCGCCACTTCGTAGGCCTCGGCGTACCGACCCTGGTCGACGACCACGTACTTCGCACGTGCGTCGGCGTCGACCCATGCAAACGCGAGCGGCTTCCCGTCCCGAGTCGTACAACTGCCGACGTCGAGCCGAGGATCCCGCAGCCGCCCTCCGACGAGACGGCCGAACGAACTCCCGCACCAGCGCCGGTCGTCCTCCCTTCCTCCCGGACTGTTGTCGCAGGCGTTGACCCCGGAGCTATCCCGGATGCTGACGCTCTCGGTGTCCACACCGATGCGCTCGACGAGTCGTCCGACTGGGCGCCTGTGGCGTGGTGGGCCTTGGAGGCACGAGGCGGCAAGCGATCCCTTCGGCACGCGTCCGGCGATAAGGACGCGAAACCTCGTCAACACGGGCGCGGCGGACACCCCCTCGAGGTCGACGCGAGGCCTTGCGGCCGTCGAGCCGTCCATCAGGACGTCGGGCGTGCGAGCCGAGCCCGTGCAACCTGTCATGAGGCTGAGCACGGCAGCCGTCGCGAGGACGGCGGAGAGGCGTAGAGGGGAGGGGCCACGCCTCTCCGCACGCTGCGCGGGGCATCCGGGCCCAGCAGGACGAGCTCCGGCAAGACGGGCTCCAGCAAGACGGGCTCTGGCCAACTCCGGTCCACTCGTTCGGGCCTCAGCTGCTCCAACCGCTGCGCCGGACCCCGCTGTAGCTCGAGTCCCCGCGGTAGGTCCGCGTCCAGATGTTGGTCCCGTACGCCTCGCCCTTCGCCTCGATGATCTCGTCCGTGCCGTTCGCGTTCTTGGCGTAGATCATCCCGATGTGGCTCGAGCTTGCAAAGGCGTCCATTCTGATCGCGGCTGATTTGGACAGGGTCACATTCGGAGCTCCGATCCCGCCCTTGAAGCCCGCCGCGGTATACGGGCCGTGCACGTAGCGGAGCATGTTCCACTGGTAGAAGCCGGCGTCGCTCTGGTTCGTGGACTCGCGCCATACCTTGAACGTGAAGCCGGAACAGTCGCCTCCCTCACCGCCCGTGTTCGGGTCTTCGGTCGGGTCGCCGGGCGAGTCGTCCCGGTCGTTGTCGTTCCAGCAGCCGCCTGCCCACTGGTACCCCTCGTAGCGGGCGCGTAGAGCCACCGTCGTCGAGCCGTCCCGGGTGATGTAGGGCGTCGGGTCAGGTGCGTTGTAGTTGCAGTTGTTCGCGATGAAGTGGGTGTGATACGCGCTCGCAGTTCCCGCGGCTGCCAGCACGAACGACGCGAAGCACGCCGCGACGAAGAGATGCCTTGCGTGAAACATCAGTTCCCCTCCAGCTCGAAGCGATCGACGAAGAGCCCCGCAGCGGTCGAGCCGAGCTGGTAGAGCGACGACCCGACGAGACGGAACTTGGAGAGCGGGGCGGTCTCGGCCCAGTCCGCCGAGTCGAGCGAGAACGAGCGGACTAGCCGCTTGGCGTCGAGCACGAGGACGACGAACTCGTCCTGGTCGTCGGTGTACACCCGGGCAACGAGAACGAGCCCTGCCCCACGGGGCTCCGCAAGCTGAACCTCGGCGATCGGGGTCTCGCTCGTCACTCGCCAGGAGCGCACGACTCGGTGACCGGACACGGTCGCCACGCGGATCTCGTTCCCGCGCCGAAGGACGACGACGTCTCCTCCGCCGGGCAGCGGTCGCCCGGATCGTCCGGACTTTCGCTGCGAGTCAGGCGCCAGTAGCCGCCCGCCGGCCGCGGCATCCATCCACTGATCCGAGGGCTCCTGGAGGAGGACCGCGCCTGCAGGACCCAGGCGAACCTGAGCTGCTCGCTCCGCGCTCTCCACGGATCCGAGAGCCGACCCATCCGGTGCGAAGGCCCGGAGCAGCGGTTTCGGGGAGGGGCTGGACGAATCGAGGACGTAGATCTTTCCATCGTCTGCGACGGCCATGTCCGCGATCGTTCCGTCGACCGCGAGCGGCGTCCGGGACGTGACGCCATCTCTCTCGGCAAAGCGAAGGAGGCGCTTGTGGGTTTCGTCGAGCACGGTGACGTTCCCGGCGCGATCGACGTCGAACGAGGAGCCGCCGATAGGTGTCAGGTTCCGGCCCTGCTCGAGGCCGACCTGATCCGGCCCGTCGCCCCACGCGGCTCGGACGACCACCGCGTCGGGCTCGCGGATGCGGCCGAAGACATGGCGCCCGAGGTGGACGTCCACGCTCCGTCCGAGGGGCAGGCTTCGCTCGGGCGCGTCCCCGGCTCCCGGCGGCGACGAGATCTCGACGCCGCTCGAGCCGTCCCGGAACGTCGCGTAATACGAGAATCCGTCGGGCGACTGTGCGATCGCAGAAGGCACGGCTGCCACGTAGCGACCCTCCGAGGCGGATGCGTCGACTCGCAGCGGAATCTGCTCGAATCGACCCGCGTCTCCGGCGCGAACGAAGGCCGTCCCCGATGCATCGCATTCGGCCCGACTCGCCGCCTCTTCGTCGCCGGCTCCGCAGAACACGTCGTATCGCAACTCCACCGGCTCGCCGCGAGCGGTGAGCAAAGGCGGCAGGTGCGTAGCCTCCAGAAGAGGCGGTAAGGCCGGCTCCGCCTGGCGCTGTGCCGCGGCGCCTCCGACGCCGAAAAGGCCGACGGCGACACCCGCCAGGGCTCCCAGCGCCAGAGCCGTGGTGCCGGCAAAGACGCGACGATTGAGATGCACTCCGATCATCGGGAGCTCCTTGTTCTCAAAATTGAAAACAGGAGGCTAGCACTGCGTTCGGACGATCGGATGCCGCCGCGGGGTTCTGCGACGCTTTCGGCGCCCTTCTGGCTTCGCTACGGGGTCGACGGCACGCGGAGGAGCTCGCGCTGCAGGCGCCGCGCTCGCCGCGCGACGAGCTCACGCAGCTTCGTAGGCTCGAGCACCACGGTCTCACCGAGGTCGGCAAAGACCTCCGAGAGAAGCCACTCTTCTGTCTTGTACGGAACCGCGGCGAGCGCGGAGCCGTCGGTCAGGAGCTGCGCGCCGCGTTCGAGCTTCCAGCGCGCGACGACCGGAGAGTGGAGCAGCCGCGCCACTCGTGGGTTATGGAGATACGACGGATCGAACCCCTCGCGAGGCTCGAACTGCTCGTCCGTCAGCTGCGCCGAGCGCATCCGGTCGAGCCGGAACGTGCGGGCACCGTCGGCAGTGCGGTCCCAGGTATGGACCCGCCACACCGGGAGCTCGCGTTCGATCGTGTACGGCTCGACGTGCCGCATCGACGGCTTGTCGTCGCCTTCCTTCAGGTATTCGAGCTCCACGACGCGGCGTTTCTCCGCCGCCTGGCTGAGCACGCGGACGAGTGTCTCCTCGTCCGAGGCGACGCGAGGCTCCGGGGTGGTGGCGGCAAGGTCGAATCGCCCGAAGGTCTCCTCGAGCTTTCGACGTACGCGTGCGAGAGGGGCGTGTGCCTCGGCTGCGATCGTCGGTCCGACGTATTCGATCGCGAGGCGGATCGCGCGCGCTTCGAGCGGGGTCAGCTTCGGTGGAAGCCGGAAGACGTCGCCGTAGAGCTCCTTCTCGACGCGAACGACGTCGCCATCGTGCTCCGCGTACACGGCGTAGCAGCCACCGCCGAAGTTGACGAGGTTGAGCAGCGACAGGTGCTCCTGCAGCTCTTCGAGCGGAATCGTAAAGCGCGCGGCGAGCTCGGAGGCGTCGAGAACCGCAGAGCGCTCCTCACCGCATGCCGCGAGGAGATGAGCGAGGAGCGCCTGCAGGACACCGAATCGCTCGGGCGCGACCGGGCCGACCGGACGTTCTGGAAGTGGATGCCGCGGGTCCGTGCGCTTTCTGTTCGCCGGCTCGGGAACGTCGCCGGTATGCGCCTCTACGAGCCGGGCGAGACCATGAGACACCGCGTCCCGAAGCTCCTCGGGCTCGAGGGGGGTCGCGCGGCCGTTCTGTCGCAGCACCCACCCTGCGAGCAACTCGACCTGTGAGTACTCGGTTTCGAAGACCCCATCCTCGACAGTCCCGGCGTCGGCCAGCGTGCGCTCGATCCACCACGCCGTGTCGCCCGAGACCGCGATCCGAGCGGTCCCGGCGAGCTCGCCTATCTGCCACGGTCTCGGGATGCGGTGCTGCTCGACGTCGAAGTCGGCGGGCACGCGGAAGTCGCGTTCCCGGCGGGTCGCGAAGCGGATGTCCCCGCGGATGCGGGAGACCTTGAACGTCCGGACCGTGTCGCGTTCGAGATCGTGCCCGACGACGTACCAGTTACCGTCGTCCAGTCGGAGCGCATACGGGTTGACTACCCGCTCGGCCGGTCGCGTACGACGAGGGCTCCAGTACCCGAAGCGGACGGTGCGTTGCTTCGAGATCGCGGACTCGATCTTCGACAGCCGCCCCGCGAGCTCGGGTGAGTAGTCGGGCGCCGTGACCCGCACGCGCTCGGCGGTCCCGGTGGGCGGCTCGCCGAAACCAGTACGGCCGAGGGCGAGATTCTGGAGCGCGAGCCTCAACGGCTCGGCGTAGGCGAACTTGCCCTCGAGGTAGTAGAGGGCCGTCTGCAACGCCGCGAGCTCGTCGTCGTCGAGCTCGAGGCGGTCGAGGAAGTAGTGCTCCGAGCGCAGGGTGTAGAGCTCCTCGCCCGTGAACTCGTCGCGTTGAGACTGCAGTGGCACCCCGAGCGCAGTGAGCTCGGCACGGTCGGAATAGAAGCGCCGAGCGAATGCCTCGTCCGACATCTCGCTGTACCCCTCCACGTTGGACTTGACGTCCCGTGCAGTGAGCGGACGACGCTCGGCCATGAGGAACGCGACGAGCGACAGCTGCCGGATCAGCTTGTCAGCGTCGTGCGACATCCCGCCGCGAGCTTACCGCTCGGATCCGCAGCCGTGAGAGCGGTGCGGGCGTAGCGTGAAGTCAGCGCGTCTGACTCGTCAGGCCGCGACGGTGGCGGCCGCCGGCTGTTCCAGGTGCTGGTGCGACGGGCAGTAGTCGCGCCCAGGGAGAGGCGTGCGTTGACACGCCTTCCCTTTACGCGTCGTGGCATGGCAGCGGGCGACGCCGCCGTCGAGGAAGCCGGCCTCGACCTGCTCCTCGATGAAGGCCGTTGCAGCACCGACGCCTTCGCGAACCGACCAGGCCACCTGTGCCTGCGCGGTGATCGGGAAGTAGCGGCGGATGTCGGCGAAGAGCGTCCGATCGGGACACGCGAAGTAATGAGGGTCCTCTGCCAGACGCTCCATCGTCTGCTCGCACTCGTAGAGAACGGATCGCCGGAACTCGAGCTGCATCGACTTGTCGGCGTACGGATCGATGAGATCTTTGATCGACCGATAGATCGCTCGCGAGTATTGATACATACATGAGCGAAGCTGCTCGGCGTGATGGTCCATCGAGTCCGTCGAAACTCTCCTAAACCCTCGTTGCCGACCCGAAAAGGGCCAGTCGGCGCTCCAGTAGTCCGACAGTGTAGCGTCATTTGGCCGCTGTTACAAAGTCGACCTCCGCATCGCCTCCCTGGACAACTGCGACAAGTCGCTTAGGGCACCACGCGCCGGACGCTCGCGGTCCTCGCAAAGGCTCGAGCCGACGGAAGCGCGCTGCTCGCCTCGGCCTCCGACGCGAACTCGCCGGTGAAGACGATCCAGTAGCCGGGGTGCAAGCTCGCATATTGCGACGAGTCGAGGATGCCGACGGTTCCGAGGTCATGCCGGCGCGCGTCGCGTGCACGCTCCACGGCGGCCCGCCTTCCGCCTGTCTGCGGGAGCGAGGCGAGCGTGATCGTCCAGCCGTCCTGACCCGCCGGCCAGTCGACGATCCTGCTCTTGCCTCCTGCGGACGGCGCGGAGAGGCCGCCGGTCGGGGCCTTCGCAAAGCCTCCCGTGGCGGTCAAGAGCGTATGCGTGCCGCCTGTGCCACCCGTTGCAGCGACCGCGAGCGCGGCCCCGGCAGCCGCAACAACGAGGCCGACGGCGCTTCGGCGGATCCAGCCGCCTCCCGGGTCGCGGGTCGAGCCGACTGCGTCGGGTCCGGGAAGGCGGAGGCCGCATTCGACGCAGTACTCCTGTCCGGCCGCGAGCTCCTCGCCGCAGCGGGGGCAGTGGTTCACGTGCCGTCGACCGGTGGACTCTCGCCGACCGATCGCCCGCACGAGGCGCAGAAGCGGGCGCCGAGCAGGACGGGTGCTCCACAGATGCAGACGGCCCCGCCGCCTCCGCCGCGGAGGCCGATCGTGCCGTCGAGAAGAGCGTCGATCTCGTGGACGCGGGCCTCGATCGCGACGATCTCCGCGCAGCGCTCCACGAAGAGGTCGGCGTTGAACCGGTCGCGCTTGTACATCTCGAGCGCGATCCCCCCGAGGTCGCGGAGGCGCTCCTCGCGGACCAGGATCAGCGCCTTTCGCTCGCGTTTGAGCTCGCGGACCGGCGGGACGACATAGGAGGGCTCGACCGTCATGTCAGAGCTGCAGGACCACTACCCGCTCGTCGGTCATCTCACGGACGGCATACGCCGGACCCTCACGCGTGTTCCCAGAGTCCTTGACGCCACCGTACGGCATCTGGTCGGCGCGAAACGTCGGCGCCTCGTTCACGGTGACTCCACCGAACTCGAGCTCCTGCGCAACCCTCAACGCGCGTCTGACATCCCGTGTGAAGACGCCGGCCTGCAGGCCGAAACGCGTTCCGTTGGCGAGCGCGAGTGCGTCATCCAACGAGTCGTAAGCGGCGACCGTGCACAGCGGCCCGAAGACCTCCTCACAGGACAGCTTGGCGTCCGGAGGAGCGTCTGCGACCACGGTCGGACGGAGGAGGTCGCCCTCGAGAGCTCCTCCGGTGAGTACGGTCGCGCCGCGTTCCTTCGCCTCCTCGATCCAGGCGAGCACTCGATCCCGGTCGGACGACGAGATGAGCGGGCCGACGTCCGTGTCTTCGTCGGCGGGATCACCGAGGACGAGCGCCTCGACCTTCGGTAGGAAGCGCTCGAGAAACGGCTCGTACGCCGTTCGCTCGACGTAGATCCGCTGGACCGAGATGCAGCTCTGGCCGGCGAACGAGAATGCATTCGCCGCGAGTCGTGCCGCCGCGTCGTCGAGGTCTGCGTCCTCCGCGACGATCACGGGTGTCGCGTTTCCGAGCTCCAGGTTCACGCGTTTCCGGGGAGCACGCTCGCGAATTCTCCAGCCGACCGCCGCGGAGCCCGTGAACGAGATCAGCCTCACGCGCTCGTCCTCGATCAGCACGTCGCCGATCTCACCCGACGAGCCACAGACGACGTTCAGCCAACCCGCTGGGAGGCCGGCCTCGTCCTCGAGCGTGGCGAGGAAGAGCGCAGAGAGCGGCGTCTGAGAAGCGGGCTTGAGGACGACCGCACACCCCGCAGCCAGCGCGGGCGCGATCTTGTGCGCGACGAGATTTAGAGGAAAGTTGAAGGGCGAGATCGCCGCAACGACGCCAACCGGCAGACGCAGCGTCAGGGCGAGCTTTCCCACGCCCGCGGGTGAAGCGTCCATCGGGACGACGTCTCCTGCGAGCTTCCGCGCCTCGACGGCGGCCATCGTGAAGGTCGACACCGCTCGTGCCGCTTCGACTCGCGCCGCCTTCATCGGCTTCCCGGCCTCGCCGGAGATCGTCCGCGCAGCCTCCTCGGAGCGCTGCTCGAGCAGCTCGGCGACTCGGTCGAGGATGCCCGCACGCTCGTGCGCCGGAAGCGGTTTGCGCATCGCATGCTCGGCGGCGTCGATGGCCCGGCGGACTTCGTCCACTCCCGCCTTCGCGACCCGACCTACGAGGTCCGCGTCGTACGGGGAGTGGACGTCGAGCCATTCGCCCGTCTCGACCCATTCGCCGTCGATCAGCAGCTTGTGCTCCGTCGCGGTCGTGGCCACTCGGGCAAGTCTAATCCTCCCTTCGTGCGGCCCGAGACGCGCTACGCGAGGTCAGGCGACGTCAATATCGCGTATCAGGTCGTCGGCGATGCTGCGCTCGACCTCGTCTATGTACCGGGGTGGGTTTCCCACCTCGACGTCTGCTGGGAGGAGCCTTCCCTCGCGCGCTTCCTCGTGCGCCTTGCCTCCTCTCGCGCCTGATCCTCTTCGACAAGCGGGAAACCGGTCTCTCCGACCGCGTCGGGATCGACGAGCTCCCGACGCTGGAGCGGCGCATGGACGACGTGCGCGCGGTCATGGACGCGGTGGGATCAGAGCGTGCCGCCCGCATGGGGCACCGCCGAGGGCGGCACCATGTGCCTGCTCTTCGCCGCGACCTACCCGCAGCGGACGGCGGCGCTCGTCGTGATCGGAGGCTATGCCGCCGGCTCCGGGCCGAGGACTATCCCTTCGGCAGCTCGCCCGAGGACTACGAGGCGTTTGTCGAGGACATTCGAGAGCTGGGGCGAGCCGGTGGGGCTCGGGGTGCGCGCCCCGAGCCTCGCAGACGACGAGCGTTTCCGAGCGTGGTGGGCCCGCTATCTGCGTATGAGCGCGAGCCCTAGAGCGGCGTACGCCTTGACTCAGATGAACGCGCCGATCGATACGCGTCACGTGCTCTCCGCCGTGAGCGCACCGACCCTCGTCATCCACCGGTCCGGTGACCGGGCACTGCCGGTCGAGGGCGCCCGCTACCTGGCCGGGCGGATCGAAGGCGCGAAGCTCGCAGAGCTCCCGGGCGACGACCACCTGCCGTTCGTCGGGAACCAGGACGAGATCCTGGACGAGGTCGAGGAGTTCCTCATGGGGGTGCGACGGCGGCCGGCGCCGGACCGCGTGCTCGCGACCGTGCTCTTCACCGACGTCGTCGGCTCGACGGAGCCGGCGTGCGGAGCTCGGCGACCGCGGCTGGAAGGACCTGCTCGCGCGTCACCATGCGCTTGTGAGGCGCGAGCTCGAGCGCTGGCGAGGCTCGGAGGTGGACACTGCCGGCGACGGCTTTCTCGCGACCTTCGACGGCCCGGCAGAGCGATCCGCTGCGCATGCGCCGTACGCGATGCCGTGCGCGAGCTCGGGCTCGATATCCGGGCCGGGCTGCACACCGGCGAGTGCGAGGTGCTCGGCTCGACGGTCGCCGGGATCGCCGCGCATATCGGTGCGCGGGTCTCGGCGCTCGCGGGCGGCGGCGAGGTGCTCGTCTCGAGCACGGTCAAGGATCTCGTCGCGGGCTCGGGAATCGCCTTCTGCGAGCGCGGAGAGCACGTGCTCAAAGGCGTTCCGGAACCCTGGCGAATCTATGCTGTCGAAGGTGTCTGACGCCTTTCTCGTCGATGCCGTTCGGTCGCCGATCGGGCGGCGTGGTGGGTCGCTTGCGGGCGTGCGTGCGGACGAGCTCGCAGCCCAGGTCCTGAACGGCCTCCTCGACCGTCTCGATCTCGATCCCGCCGAGGTCGAGGACGTGCAGATGGGATGCGTGACGCAGGTCGGAGAGCAGGCGCTCAACGTCGGTCGGCAGGCGGTGCTCGTCGCCGACTGGCCGGAGACCGTCTGCGCGTCGACCGTGGACCGGCAGTGCGGCTCGTCGCTGCAGGCGGCGTTCAACGGCGCCGCCGCCATCCAGTCGGGGCACATCGACGTCGTCGTGGCAGCCGGTATCGAGTCGATGACCCGCGTACCGATGGGCTCGAACCTCGGCGAGGCAGGCTGGGGCGCGGTCAACGAGAAGATCGGCGAGCGCTGGCCGATCGTCCCGCAGGGCATCTCCGCCGAGGTGATCGCCGAGGAGTGGAGTCTCTCACGCGAGCAGCTCGACGAGCTCTCCTACGAGTCGCACAGGCGCGCAGTTGCGGCGATCGACGACGGCAGGTTCGAGCACGAGATCGTCCCGATCGAGACGGCGGCCGCGGGGGCGACGGTCCTCTTCGCGGTCGACGAGACGCCGCGCCGCGACACCTCGCTCGAGAAGATGGCCGAACTCGCGCCCGCATTCAAGGCGGACGGAGTGGTCACGGCCGGGAACTCGAGCTCGATCGTCGACGGATCGGCAGCCATGCTCCTCGCGAGCGAGGCGGCGGTCGCGCGGCACGAGCTCGAGCCCCGCGCGCGCTGGGTCGCATTCGGGCTCTCCGGCGTCGACCCGTACCGGATGCTGCACGGAAATCCCGAGGCCTGCAGGAAGGCTCTCGCCAAGGCGGGCCTCACGTGGGACGAGATCTCGGTGATCGAGGTGAACGAGGCGTTCGCGTCCGTCGTCCTCCAGTTTCTCGCCGACGCCGGGCTGCATGAGCGCTGGGAGGCGGGCGACGTCAACCCGAACGGAGGCGGGATCTCGCTCGGGCATCCGCTGGGAGCAACTGGTGCACGCATCACCGCGACGCTCCTCAACGAGCTGCATCGGCGAGGAGGGCGGTACGGAATCGCGACGATGTGCATCGGCCAGGGACAGGCGATCGCCGGCGTGCTCGAGCGGCTCTGACGACCCCTTTGTACATCAGTTGAGCTGATCGAATTGCCTATTTCACCGACTGGTGCTGATCATCTCGATGCCCGATGATGTGCTCATGTTCGGGTTAATCGTGATCGCGTTCGTGCTGGTCGTGGGGCCGCTCGCTCTCCTTTACGGAGCGGACTCGCGGGTCGACGACGTCGCACGCCGTCGCCGCGCCGGTTGAGTGCCGTCGTAGAAGCGCGCCGCTAGGATCCGCGCGGCGTGGCCGCTCGTGACGTTCGCAGGCTCGGTGTCGTCGGCCTCGGAGCCATGGGCGCCGGGATCGCGCAGCTGGTGGTCGGGAGGTATCCGACGAGCTGGGCGAGAAGTCGCGCGAGCGAATCGCGCACTTCCTCCAGCGCAAGGTGGACAAGGAGCAGTTGGGCGCGGGCGAGCGCGAGTCGGCACTCGCGAGGCTTTCGCTGACGGTCGACCTCGGCGAGCTCGGAGGATGCGATCTGATCATCGAGGCCGTCGTCGAGGACCTCGACGCGAAGCAGGCGCTCTTCGTCGAGCTCGAGAAGCTGGTCGACCCCGAGTCGATCCTGGCTACGAACACGTCTGCGCTTTCCGTGACCGAGATCGCGGCCGCGGTCTCGACTCCCGAGCGCGTCGTCGGGATGCACTTCTTCAACCCGGCCCCGCTGATGCCCCTGGTCGAGATCGTGCGGGCCGAGCTCTCCTCGGACGATGCCGTCGCCACCGCCTATGCCGTCGGCGAGTCGCTGGGGAAGCGGCCCATCCGTTGCCACGACACCCCTGGTTTCGTCGTGAACCGGATCCTCATCCCGCTGCTCAACGACTGCGTTCGTGTCCTCGACGAGGCCCGCATCTCCGCGGAGGACCTCGACACGGCGATGACCGCAGGCGCGGGCTGGCCGATGGGGCCCTGCACGCTGATCGATCTGGTCGGAATCGACGTGCACGTGCACGCATCCGAGGCCCTGTACGCGAAGCTCCGCGAGCCGCGGATGGCGTCGCCTCCACGCCTCGTCGCGATGAAGAACGCCGGGCTCCTCGGCCGCAAGTCCGGTCGCGGGTTCTACAGCTACGAGAACGCCTGAGGCGCGTTAGTCGCGCGCCGCTTACATTCTCCTTACGGCCTTCTCACCCCCGACTCACGGCGAATGCTGATACTGGGAGGGAGCCGATGCGGACGCTCATCCTTCTTGCTTGCTCGCTCGCCGGCGCCGCGTTTCTCGCGGCCGGGGCCCGTGCCGTCGAGCCCGTCAACGGCACGCTGTCCGTCGAGCACGGTAAAGGTCTCGTCATGCTGGAGATGCGTGGGTCGATTCTCGGCCGCCTCGGGAACGGTGTCGTCACCGTCACCGACCTCACGCCTCGCGATCGCTACACGGCGACTGTCGTCGGCCGGAAGATGAAGGAGATTCACGTCGGCCTCCGGACGACGCGGTATCGCGGGCAGGGCTTGCGTTTTCGGATGCTGGGCGGCAACTGGCGTGTCGTCCTGCGCGGAGCTGGAGTCGACGTCTCGGCAGTGGGACGGGGCGCAGTCACGCTCCAGGCCGACCGGGTTACGCCGTTCGACGACGCGGGAGTCTACTCTCTCGACGGCGTGGACTGCAGCCTCGACCCGACGAGTTGCACCCCGCTTCCGGACGACCTGGAGCGCTTCGCGCTCGGCACACAATGAGTGAACAACACGGCATTCTGGTCGTCGAGGACGAGACGTCGATCGCCTCGTTCGTCGCCGCCTATCTGAAGAACGCAGGCTACGGCGTGCGCACGGCGGCGACCGCCCAGGCAGCGCTCGTCGAGATCGCGCAAGAGGCCCCCGCCCTGGTCGTTCTCGACCTCAACCTGCCGGACGGCGACGGGGTCGAGCTCTGCAGACGCATCCGCAAGAACTCGGACGTGCCGATCCTCATGCTCACGGCCCGCGACGAGGACGTCGACAAGATCATCGGGCTCGAGGTTGGCGCCGACGACTACATGACGAAGCCGTTCAATCCGCGCGAGCTCGTCGCACGGGTCAAGAGCGTGCTCCGCCGCGCAGCGCCGGAGCGCCGTCGCCCTGAGTCGGAGGAGCTTCGGCACGGAGACCTCGTCATCAACGCGGGGAAGCGGGAGGTCTACGTCGGCGACGAGGAGATTCGTCTCGCCCCGAAGGAGTTCGACCTGCTCTGGGAGCTCCTCGACCATCGCGGAATCGTCCTCACGCGCGACCAGCTCCTCGAGCGCGTGTGGGGATACACATTCGCCGGGGACACTCGAACCGTGGACGTCCACGTCCGTCAGATCCGGCGCAAGCTCGGCGACGCGTCGCCCATCGTCACCGTCTGGGGCGTCGGCTACAAGGTCGCGTCCGAGCGCTCGCCCGCCCCGGCCGGGTAGGCGTACTCTGCGCCCGAGATGCTCGGGACTCTGCGTTTTCGTCTGACAGCGCTGTTTCTGGCGACGGTGCTCGTCTTCGGGCTGGTCTCGATCGCCCTCGCCGTCCGCCTGTTCCAGGACGTGACCCGGTCGCAATCGGTGAGCGAGATCCAGCGCGAGGCACGTGGGATCGCGGCGCTCTACGCTCAGTCGGCCCTCCGCTCGAACCAGGAGGGAGCGAAGGCCCCCGCGTTCGCGGCGAAGACGCTCGAGCTGGCAACGGGGGATCGGCTGTACTACGTGGGCGCGTCCCTCTTCCCCGGCCAGCGGTTCGGCCTCGTGCGGCTACAGCAGGGCGACCTCGGCGACGTGCGGCTCGACCGGGATCGTCTCGTCACGTTCGAGTTCACCCCTCCGGACGACAGCCGCAGGCTGCTCGCGGCAGCACAGCCGGTGCAGCTCGTCCGCGGCACGGAGCCGTTCGGTTGGCTGATCGTCGCCAAGCCGACCGCAGAGCTCAGGGAGCAATGGGTCAGCCTGGTCGAACGCCTGCTGCTCGCGTTGGCCGCCGGGATCGTGCTCGCCGTCCTTCTTCTCTGGTGGCTCTCGCGACGGCTCACGGAGCCCGTGCTCGCGCTCACACGCGCGACCCAGGCGGTCGCGACCGGTAGCTACGACGTTGAGATCCCCGAGCCGAAGGGTAGCGACGAGATCTCCCTTCTCTCGGAGCGCTTCCGCCGCATGGTCGAGCAGCTCGCCGAAGCCGAGAAGCTCAAGCGCTCGTTCCTCATGTCGGTCTCGCACGAGCTCAGGACGCCGTTGACCGCGATCCGCGGGCACGTCGAAGCCCTCCGCGAGGGCATCGTGACCGAGCCGGAGCAGGTGGCCGGTTCGCTCGACATCATCGCCGCGGAAGCGGACCGGCTGGAGAGGCTCGTCGGAGACGTGCTCGACCTCGCCAAACTGCAGGCTCACCGTTTCACCGTGCGTCACGAGGAGGTCGACATGAGCCGTCTCCTCGACCACGCCTACGGGGCGTTCGCGGAGGAGGCGCGCCAGCGCGACATCGACTACCGCTTCGAGGCCGACGGCGAGGAAGCGGTGATCGTCTCCGACGGGGACCGCGTCCTGCAGGTGATCTCGAACCTGCTCTCGAACGCGTTCAAATGGACGCCGGACGGCGGCACGATCGAGCTCTCCCTCGACGCACGGAACGGAAGCCTCCAGGTGGAGATCGCCGACTCGGGGCCTGGGATCCGACGAGAGGACCGAGACCGCATCTTCCATCCCTTCATCTCGCAGGACTCGAACGGGACTGGCCTCGGCCTGCCGATCGCGCGCGAGCTCGCCGTCGCTCTCGGCGGACGCATCGAGCTCGACTCCGACCCCGGACGAGGTAGTCGCTTCCGGCTCGTGCTGCCGGCCGAGGAACGCTAGTCGAGGAGCCAGCTAGCGCGAGGCGGCTACGCAGCAGCAGCGCGCCCGACGAGCGCATCCGCGTGTCGCGGCTCCGCCGGCAGCTCGAGACGGTCACGACTCGAATCGCCGAGAGCGTCTGCGGCGGCCTCTCCATCGGAGCGCCGACTCTCGAGCACCGCGAGCCGGGCGTCGACTCCCCGCCATCCCGAGCTCACCAGATCGACGAGCAGCGCGAGATCGTCTACCCGCGCATGTCGTTCCGCGAGAAGCTCTCCCTCGATTCGCTCGAGCCGGCGGATGGCCTGGTTGAGAAGACCTCGGATCTCGGCGATGTGGCGTGCCACGGGGAGTACCTCGGCGCGCGTCGCGTCGCGGACCGCGGACGTTACCTCCACCGGAATCGACGCCTGGAGCTCTGCGGCCGTCACCGCCAGGGCCTCGATCTGCTCCCGGGAACGGTCGAGCGCGGCCTCCAGGTGGGCCGGCTCCGCACGGCCGGCGGCAAAGTCCGCGAGGCGCTGTTTCGCCCGTTCCAGAGCCAGTTCGTCCATGAGCGGCGAGGCTACTCTCAGCGTCGGATGGACACCGCCGTGCTCGAGTACGACCTGCCCGAGGAGCTGATCGCACAGACTCCGACCGAGAGGCGAGACGACTCGCGGCTGCTGGTCTACCGCCGTCGAACGGACCAGATCGAGCACCGGACGTTCGCCGACTTGCCCGCGCTCCTCGAGCGGGAGCTCGTCGTCCTCAACGACACGCGGGTGGTCCCTGCAAGGCTGCGCCTCAGACGCGAGTCAGGCGGGGCCGTCGAGGTCTTCCTGCTGGAGCGTCGCGGCGAGGCCGGAGCCTGGGAAGGTCTCGCGCGTCCGAGCAAGCGTCTGCGCGCGGGAGAGCAGCTGGGGCCCGTGGAGCTGCTCGAGCCGCTCGGCCGCGGGCGCTGGCTCCTCCATCTCGAGGGAGAGCCGGCAGGCGACGTGCCGTTGCCTCCGTACATCCACCGGCCGCTCGAGGATCCGGAGCGCTACCAGACGGTCTACGCGCGTGAGGCCGGGTCGGCCGCGGCACCGACGGCAGGGCTGCACTTCACCCGCGAGCTGCTTCAGAATCTCGACCACGCTTGCGTGACGCTCCACGTCGGGCTCGACACGTTTCAGCCGGTGACGTCGGAGCTGCTCGAGGGGCACACGCTGCACGGGGAGCGCTACTCGGTCGCTTCGGGCGCGTGGCGGCGAATTGCCGCTGCGGAGCGCGTCCTGGCGGTGGGCACGACCGCTGTGCGAGTCGTCGAGACGGTCGTCCGGACGCATGAGCTCGACGGCCGTGCGACGCTCTTCGTCAAGCCTGGCTTCGACTTCCGGAGGGTGGACGCCCTGCTCACGAACTTCCACCTTCCACGGTCGACTCCGCTTGCGCTCGTGATGGCCTTTGCCGGGATCGAGGAGACGCGCGAGCTCTATCGGGCCGCGATCGCCGAGCGGTACCGCTTCTTTTCCTTTGGCGACGCCATGCTCGTGCTCTAGTGCGGGTGACTGAATGATCGTTTCGGCGCATTCCCTTCTCACATCCCTGAGCGTTTCACCATTAGGCTCCAAAGGTGGGTGGAGGCGAGGGGTGGCCCCGGGCCCTGGAGCGTGTGAGCCCAGCCTGGTGAGTACCTTCACCGTGACCGCGACCGACGGTGCCGCTCGCGCCGGCGTCCTCGAGACCGCCCACGGCCCGATTCCGACGCCCGCGTTCATGCCCGTCGGGACGAAGGCCTCGGTCAAGGCCCTGCACCCGGACGAAGTACGAGCACTCGGCGCGCGGGTGATCCTCGGCAACGCCTACCACCTCCACTTCCGTCCGGGCGAGGAGGTCGTGGAGTCTCTCGGGGGCATTCACGGCTTCTGCGGCTGGAGCGGGCCGATCCTCACCGACTCGGGAGGGTTCCAGGTCTTCTCGCTCCGCGACACGATCATCTCGCTCGACGAAAGCGGCGTCACATTCCGCTCCGTCTACGACGGATCGGCCGCGACATTCACGCCCGAGGGCGTCGCCGAGATTCAGCGCAGGCTCGGCTCGGACATCGCGATGTGCCTCGACGTGTGCACGCCGGCGAGTACCACGAGGGCCGAGCTCGAGGCGGCGGTCGCGATCACGAGCGTCTGGGCGAGGAAGCAGTCAGAAACTCCGCGTGCACCTGGGCAGCTCCGGTTCGGCATCGCCCAGGGTGGCATCGACCCCGAGCTCAGGAGGCGCTCCGTAGAAGAGATCACCTCGCTCCCCTTCGACGGCTACGCGCTCGGCGGGCTCGCGGTCGGGGAGCGGCGAGACGAGATGCTCGAGACCGTCGGGTGGGCCGCGCCGCTGCTCGCGCAGGACAAGCCGCGCTATTTCATGGGCATCGGCGACGCCGAGGGCATCCTCGAGGTCGTCGGGCGGGGCATCGACCTGTTCGATTGCGTGCTGCCAACCCGCACCGCGCGTACGGGCTCCGCGCTCGTCTCGAGCGGGCGGATCAGCCTCCGGAACGCCCGCTTCGCCCGCGACCCGAGGCCGCTCGAGGACGGATGCCGATGTCCCGCCTGCGCCAGGTTCACGCGCGCGTACATTCGGCACCTCGTCACGCAGGACGAGATTCTCGGGTTGAGGCTCTTGAGCCTGCATAATCTCTGGTTCGTACTCGACCTGACCGCACGCGCGCGGGCGGCGATCGAGCGCGGAGCGTTCTCGACCTTGAGGGAAGAGGTGCTCGCGCGTCTCGCCCGCGGGCCTGAGGAGGACTTGTGAACAGCGGCTTTCTCATCCTGATCGTGCTCCTGGGCGTCGGCTTCTACGTTCTGATGATTCGTCCGCAGAGGCAGCGCCAGGCGCAGCACCAGTCGATGATCGACAACGTCGACGTGGGCGAGGACGTGCTCACGACCGGGGGCATCTACGGCACGATCGCCCGCGTCGAGGGGGACGACCTGGTCGTCGAGATCGCCGACGGGGTCACCGTTCACATGACGCGTCGGGGCATCGCGGCAGTCCTGCCACCCGAGGACGAGGAGAGCGAAGACGAAGGCGACGAGGACGAGGACGACGAGACGTCGGCCGGGCTCGAGGAGGCTGCCGTTCCGGGTGGAGAGGAATCCGTTACGAGCGCGGCGCACGGCGACTCGTCGTCAGATGACCGCAGCTAACCTGACCGCCCGGCCGTGAACCGTCGCTCGTCCCTCTACATCGTCGCGCTCCTCGTCGCGGCCCTCGTCGCGGTCGCGCTGCTCGCGATCCCGGGCTCCCCGATCCACAAGAAACCGACGCTCGGCCTCGATCTCCAGGGCGGGCTGCAGGTGACGTTGCAGGCTGTTCCGCCGCCGAACAAGAAGCTCACGTCGGCCGACCTCGACCGCTCCGTCGACATCATGAGGAGCCGCGTCGACAAGCTCGGCGTGAGCGAGCCCGAGATCCGCAAGCAGGGGGCCGATCAGATCGTCATCGACCTCCCCGGCATCAAGAACCCGCAGGCAGCCGCGCAGATCATCGGCAAGACGGCGCAGCTCGAGCTCTACGACCTCGAGACCTCGCTCGTCGGCCCCTCGACCTCGATCAACGGCGAACCGGTGGAGCACGCCTCGCTGTACGAGCTCCTGGCCGCGGTCCAGTCCCAGGCGCAAGCCGGGAAGTCAGATGCGTATTACGTCTTCAACACCAAGACGAAAAAGCTTGTCGCGGGACCGTTCGCGACGGAGAAGGATGCGTCCAAGCCGCTCAATGCCAAGAACGGGAGAGAGCTCTTCGCGGTCCCGCACGGCATGGTCGTCGTCACGTGCGGCCAGAACGCGGTGGTCTGTCCGGGCGGGAACGGTCAGGGGGTCGAGCCGACACAGACCTACTACTACCTCTTCAAGTACCAGCCGCCCAACGTCCCCCAGATGACCGGGAGCGATCTCAAGCTCTCGGGCACCCGCGCGGACTTCGACTCCCAGACCGGCCAGCCGATCGTAACCATGGAGTTCACGAAGAAGGGCGGCAAGGAGTTCCAGGACATCACGGCCCAGGAGTGGACGCGTGGGCGGATCAAGAACGCTCCGCAGCACTTCGCGATCGTGCTCGACCGCGAGATCCGCACCTTCCCGCAGATCGACTACACGGACGGCTCGCTCTCGGGCGGAATCGGAGGCGGACGAGCCCAGATCACGGGCCTGCAGTCGATCGGCGAGGCAAAGAGCATCGCGCTCGTCCTGCAGACGGGTGCGCTTCCGGTCAACTTCAAGACGCTCGATCGCACGGATATCTCGGCGACGCTCGGGAAGGACTCGTTGAACCAGGCGAAGCGAGCCGCCCTCGCCGGGCTCATCCTCGTCGCGATCTTCCTCCTCGTCTTCTACCGCTTCCTCGGGGTCGTCGCGGTCGCGGGCCTCGGCATCTACGCGGCGTTCCTCTATGCCGCGATCCTGCTCTTCAACGTCACACTGACGCTGCCCGGCTTCGCCGGCCTCGTACTGACCTTCGGCGTGGCCGCTGACGCGAACGTCGTCATCTTCGAGCGGATCAAGGAAGAGGTGCGTGCCGGGAGATCGGTGCGCGCAGCGGTCGCCCAGGGGTACTCGAAGGGCTTCCACACGATCGTGGACGCGAACGTAGTGACCGCGATCACGGCCCTCGTCCTCTTCGCGGTCGCGACCGCGAGCGTGAAGGGCTTCGCCCTCATGCTCCTCATCGGGACGGCGCTCTCGATGTTGACGGCGGTGCTCGCGACGCGCGCGATCCTGGCGCTGCTCGCGGGCTTCGAGTGGTTCGACAGCCCGCGTCTGATGGGCGCGACCGGACAGGGCGTCGCCCGCTGGCTGCGCGCGGACTTCATCGGCAAGCGCCGCATCTGGTTCGCGGTCTCCGGCGCGGTCGTCGCGCTGTCCATCATCGCGCTCGGCGCTCGCGGCCTGAACCTCGGCATCGACTTCAAGGGCGGGACGCAGATCACGTTCAAGACGGCACAGCCGACCGCGCTCGACACCGTTCGCAGCCAGGCGGCCCGAATCGGCCAGGCGAACGCGGTCATACAGGGGCGCGGCAGCTCGGTTGGTGGCAAGTACCAGAGCTTCCAGATCCGCACCGAGTCGCTCTCCACCTCGGAGCAGAACGCGCTTCAGTCCGACCTCGGCGAGGCCGTCGGGGCGAAGTCGTTCGGTGCCAAGAACGTGTCCGAGAGCTTCGGCCGCCAGATCGCGAGGAGCGCGATCTGGGCAATCGTCGTGAGCCTTCTCCTGATCGTTCTCTACATCTCGATCCGCTTCCAGTGGAAGTACTCGGTCGGAGCGCTCGTCGCCCTCGCCCACGACGTCGTCATCACCGTCGGGATCTACGCCCTCACGGGCCGGGAGGTGACCACCGCGACGGTCGCCGCTGTGCTCACCGTGCTCGGGTACTCGATCTACGACACGATCATCATCTTCGACCGCATCCGCGAGAACATCCCGCTCATGCGGCGTGCCTCGGTCCGGGTGATCGGGAACGTCTCTCTCTGGGAGGTCCTGCCGCGTTCGCTCGCGACGACCTTCATCACGCTGCTCCCGGTCGCCTCGCTCTACGTCTTCGGCGGCGACACGCTCAAGGACTTCGCCTTCGCCCTCCTCGTGGGAATTGGCTCCGGCGCCTACTCGTCGATCTTCGTCGCGGCACCGTTGTTCGCGGTGCTCAAGGAGCGTGAGCCCGAGTTCCAGCGTCGCCGCGACGACCTCGGCGCCCTCGAGGGAGTCACCTCGGTCGGAGGCATGCTCGACCTCGGCGACGGAGACGGAGACGGAACGGGCGTGCCGGAGGCTCAGCCTGTCCAGTCCGAGGAGGAGCCCGAGCAGCCGCAGCCGGTACCCGCAGCGGCGGGACTCGCGAAGCCGGTCTCCTCGAAACGCGAGCGACGCCGCCAGCGGCGTGCGTCGAGGCCCCATGGCCGACCGCGATAACGCGCGCGGGTCGCTCGAGACGCTCGCTCTCGCCGGGCTGGGTGCGTTTGCTCTCGCCGCGGGGCATGCCGACGAGCTTTCGGACGAGATCGCGTCGCGCCTCGGGGTCGAGCGGGACGACGTTCGGGCGGCGCTCGCGGACGTGCTCGAGAGCTGGCGTCGCGAAGCCGGACGCCTCGGAGAGCGAACGACCGACGCCGCGTCCAAGGTCGGCGAGGAGCTCGGAATCGCCTCTCGGGATGCGGTCGACGATCTCAGGCTCCGCGTCGCGCAGCTCGAGCACCGGCTGAAGCTCCTCGAGCGCGTTTCGTAGAACAGGGGCTGCTCGCCACCGCCGCCGGTGTTTCGGGCCTTCGAGCGCGCCGCCGGGCGTGCGACACTGACGGCATGGCCACGCGGGAAGCGCGGTCGCAGCGAAGTCTGGGACGGCTCACGGAGATCGCGCAGGTCGCGGTCCGGCACGGGTTCGGCTACTTCCTGCGCCGGCATCGGCTGAGCGATCTCGTGCCCTGGGGAGAGCGCGACCCGATCGAGGCGACGGCCTCGGACCGCGGACGGAGGCTGCGGGAGATGCTCGACGAGCTCGGGCCGACCTTCGTCAAGTTCGGACAACTCCTCTCGACCCGGCCGGACGTCGTCCCTCCGGACATCGTCGTCGAGCTCCGCGGGCTGCAGGACGACGTCAAGCCGGTTCCCTTCGGTCAGGTCCGCGGGGTTTTGGAGGCAGAGCTTGCGCTCCGGGTCGAGCAGGCCTTCCTCGAGTTCGACGAGCCTGCCCATCGCCTCGGCGTCCATCGGACAGGTCCATCGGGCGGTGCTGCCGGACGGGCGAGAGGTCGCGGTCAAGGTCCAGCGCCCTGCCGCTCCGAGTCAGATCGAGGCCGACCTCGGACTGCTGTACCAGGCGGCGCGGCTTCTCAAGGAGCGGGTCCGGGCGCTGGAGTTCATCGATCCACAGGAGCTGGTGGACGAGTTCGCACGCTCGATCCGGCTCGAGCTCGACTACGGGCACGAGGCCCGGAACGCGGAGACGTTCCACCGCAACTTCGTGCGCAACGAGGACGTCGTCGTCCCACGCGTGATCCGCCAGTACTCCACCGGACGCGTCCTGACACTCGAGTTCCTGCGGGGGAAGAAGGTGTCCGAGCTCGACGTCGAAACGATGCGTCCCGACGAGCGGCGCGCGATCGCGTATCGGATGGCCGACACGTGGATGACGATGGTGTTCCGGCACGGGTTCTTCCACGCCGACCCGCATCCGGCGAACATCTTCGTCCTCGAAACCGGCCAGCTCGGGCTCGTCGACTTCGGACAGGCGGGGAAGCTGACCGACGAGGACATGGCGAGGCTGACCCGGCTCTTCGTCGACGCCGCGACCGAGAACATCGACTCGATCCCGCGGCGGCTCCGGGAGCTCGGTGTCCGCTACGCGGCCGACCGAGAGGAGGAGTTCCGCGACGAGCTGCGCACGCTCTTCGATCGCTACTACGGCGTTCGGCTCTCCGATATCGACCCGCTGCAGGTCATCCGCGAGGGGTTCCAGCTCATCTACTCGCTGAACCTGCGTCTCCCGAGCCGCTTCGTGATGCTCGACAAGGCAATCGCGACGCTCGCGTCGGTAGGCACCGAGGTGTATCCGGACTTCAACGTCTTCGAGGTCGCGAAGCCATATGCCCGCGGCCTCCTCGCCGACCGCTTCCAGCCGAGGGTCATCGCCCAGCGAGCGCGGATCGAGGCGCTCGCGCTCGGCTCGGTCGCCCGCGAGCTTCCCTACCAGGCCCACGACGTGCTCGAAGCGTTACGCGACGGCACGTTCAAGATGACCATCTCGAGCCCCGGGGTCGACCACATCGACCAGCATCTCCACCAGGCCAGCAACCGGATAGCGGTGGCGCTCATCGTCGCCGGGGGCCTCATCGGGTCGTCGGTGATCGGAGTGTTCGCGAAGAGCGGCCCGCACATCATTGGCCTCCATCTCCTGTCCTTCGTGGGCTTCATGCTCTCTGCCACCTTCGGTCTCTGGCTGATCTGGGGAATTCTCCGACACTCCCGCCTCTGACGCTGCTGGTCGCGTAGCCCTTTCGGCGGGCAAAGCCCGCCTTCAGGCGGCGCCACGACGCGGCACCATTGTTTCTGCAGGCCGAGACTCGCTCGGACGGGTGAGGAGCGGTTGTCACGGTTCCGCCACAAAGGACATCTGGCGTACTTCTCGAGGCGCCGCTAGCGTCGGTCGCATGCCGGGCGCAGTCCTCGTCGCAGAGCTCGAGCCGGAAGCGCGCGAGTATCTCGGCCGCCAGCTGCGCGACGACGGCTTCGACGTCCTCGGCGCGACGCGCGCGAGCGAGGCCCTCGACCTCACGGAGCAGGCCCGACCCGATCTCGTGCTCCTCGAGCAGCTCGAGCTCTGCCTCCGGCTGCGTCGCGGCGAGCCGGGCCGGACATGGGATCGAAACGTCCCCGTGATCCTCCTGTCGCCGTCCTCGGACGCGGTCGATCGTGTGCGCGCGCTCGACCGAGGCGCGGACGACGTCCTCTGCCGGCCGTTCGCGTACGAAGAGCTGCTCGCGCGGATTCGAGCGGTGCTTCGGCGGACCTCTGTCTCGAACGGCGAGGTGCTCACCGCCGGCGAGCTTGTCGTCGACCGGCGAACCCGACGCGTCTCCGTTCATGACACCGTCGTCTCGTTGTCCGCAAAGGAGTTCGACCTGCTCGCCCGGCTTGCCTCCGAGCCGAGCCGTGTCTTCACGAAGGAGCAGCTGCTGCGCGAGGTGTGGGGGTTCCGAGCGCTCGGCCGCACGCGCACACTCGAGTCGCACGCGTCGCGGTTGCGCCGCAAGCTGACTCTCTCCGACGAGGACCGCTTCATCGTCAACGTCTGGGGAGTCGGCTACCGCCTGCTCGACTGACGGCGCGGCGCGCTTCCTGGGGTTGGCGTGAGCTCGTCGGCTCTGCGACGATCGAGGGATGGCGTGGCGGATCGATCCCGAAGGCGTCGAGGCGCGCGCTCTTGCGGAGATCGCGCCGGTCGACGGTCTGCGCGTCCTCGAGCTCGGATGCGGTGACGGGCGGCTGACCTTTCAATTCGCCAACTCGGCAGCGTCGGTGCTGGCGGTGGATCCGGACGAAGAGCGAATTGCCTCGGCCCGCGCCGCCCTCCGTGCCGAGCACGCCGAGAAGATCAGATTCGTCGTCGCCGGCGCTGCGGAGGTCGATGCGCCGCTGGGAGAGTTTGAGCTGGCGCTCTTCTCCTGGTCGTTGTGATGAATCCAGGGTGAGGGCGTCGTGCACGCCCTGCGCCACGTCCACTCGCTTCTCGCTCGTGGCGGCACGGTCGTCGACATTCATCCCGTTACCGAAGAACAAGTCGAGTCGAGCGAGGGGGTCGTCGGCGTGATCCGCGAGCCCGACTGGGTGAACGTCGATCTTCCGAACTCGGAGGCGGCGCTGCGGCAGACGATCGCCGAAGGTCTCTACGAGCTCGAGGAGGAAACGGACTACGACGTCCTGCAGCACTTCGACGAGTCCGAGGACCTAATCGAGGAGAAGCGCGACCTGCTCGAGGGACAGGACCAGCTCGTCAACGCGATCAGGGTTGCACCGACGCCGCTCGTCACGCGGATGCACCTCGTGCTGCGCTGCCTGCGCACGTTGCCCCGCTAGAGCCAGCCCTCGAGCTCGAGGAGCTTTGCCTTGATGTCGAGCCCTCCGCCGTACCCGACGAGCGACCCGTCGGCGCCGACAACCCGGTGGCAGGGGAGCACGATCGGGATCCGATTCCGGTTCATCACGGTTCCGACCGCACGCGCGGCTCGAGGGTGGCCGGCCTTGGCGGCCAGGGCGCCGTACGTCGTGGTCTCCCCGTACGGCACGCGCGCGAGCTCGCGCAGCACGGACAGCGTGAACGCGGGAAGGCCGCGGAGATCGAGGGTGAGATCGAAAGCCCGCCGGCGACCCTCGAAGTACTCGTCCAGCTCCAGGCGGGTCGCGTCCACGCTCTTCGGCGAGCGCAGGACACGAGGGCCGGCGACCCGTGCGAGCTTCTCGAGATGCGCCTCGGGTCGCGCGTCGAAGGAGATCGAAGCGAGGCCCCGGTGGGAGGCGGCGACGAAGAGCGGGCCGATCGGGGACTCGACGACGTCGAAGCCGAGGTCGACGAGCTCCAACGCGAGAGCCGCCTCGCGAAAGCGACGGTCGAGGTCGGGTGAGATGGTCATTGCAGGTTCCTCCTCTTACGAAGTCTTCGGACGCCCGTCGATGCGGCCTGCCGGGCGGCGGCGGGAGTCGAGTCGAGCGCGAACGCGATCCGGTCGTACGGAAGGTCGTAGCCGTAGCGGAGCACGACGGCGGCGCGCTCCTTCGGCGGCAATCCGTCGGTGAGCGGCGCGAGCTCCTCGTACGCGGGTCGTTCGTCCTCGACGGGCGGGTCGACGGGCCCGGCGATCGGCTGCGACCGCCGCAGGGTGTCGATCGCCACGTTGCGGGCGATCGTCAGCACCCACGCCCTCAGGTGCTCCGCGTGGTCGAGGCGCCCATACGCCTGCAACGCCCGCAGGAAGGTCTCCTGGAACGCGTCGTCGGCGCGCTCGCCGCCGAGCCGGCGCCGGAGGAGCCGCATCACCTCGACACGGTGCTGCTCGTAGAAGCGCTCGAACGGCGGAATCGTCGGCACGGCGTGCATCTTGGTCATGAAACGCAGGCGGCCGCGGATTTGTGAGCATGCCGCGGATGCGCGCTGCCGTCGTCGGACACGTGGAGATGATGGAGTTCGTGCGGGTCGAGCACGTCCCCTCGTCCGGCGAGATCGTCCACGCCACTGAGACGTGGGAGGAGGCGGCGGGAGGCGGTGCCGTCGCCGCGGTGCAGCTGTCGAAGCTCGCCGATTCGGTCGCGTTCTTCGTCGTGCTCGGCGCGGGCGAGCTCGGGCGTCGCGCGAAGACCGAGCTCGAAGGGCGAGGCATCGTGGTCCACGCCTCGTTCGTGGACGCTCCCCAGCGACGCGGATTCACGTACCTGGACGACTCCGGTGAGCGGACCATCACGACCATCGGCTCGAAGCTCGGCCCGCGCGGGCACGACGACTCGCTCCCGTGGCAAGAGCTCTCACGGTGCGACGCGGTGTACTTCTGCGCCGGAGACGCCGATGCACTCGGGCTCGCGCGCAGGGCGCGCATCCTCGTGGCGACGGCGCGCGAGCTCGCGACGCTGCGGCGAGGAAGCGTCGAGCTCGACGCGCTGGTCGCGAGTGCGAAGGACGAGGCGGAGATCTACCGGCAGGGGGACCTCTCTCCCGAGCCGCGCCTCGTCGTCACGACGTCCGGCGCGCTCGGAGGCTGGGCGCAGCCCGGCGGCCCGTTCTCCGCCGCGCCGGTCCCAGGCCCCGTCGTGGACTCATACGGCGCAGGGGACTGTTTCGTCGCTGGCCTCGCATACGGGCTGGCTGCGGGACTCGACACGTCGCAGGCTCTCGACTTCGCCTCCCGGTGCGGTGCGGCGGCGCTCACCGGGCCGGGCGTCCATGCGGAGGCGGTTCCGCTCTAAGGCCGGCTCGCGCCCCGCTCCCGGAGATGGGGCAGAGGGGTTGCGTCGTGGGGAAAAGTGGAGTAAGGTGGGGATCCGTGGGAGAGGCCACGAGTCCCTCATGTTCTATGGCGAGTACGAGCACACGGTCGACGAGAAGAACCGGCTCACGCTGCCGGCGCGCTTCCGTCATGCGCTCGCGAGCGGCGTTGTTCTCGCGCGAGGGATCGAGCGGAACATCGACGTGTTCCCGAGCGAGAGCTGGCACGACAACGTCGGCCGGATCGCCGAGCTCGACTCGCTCACGAGGGAGGCGCGCGAGATGAAGCGCTACGTCTTTGCGGGGGCGGCCGTCGCCGAGCTCGACCGGCAAGGACGCGTCCTCGTCCCGCCGCATCTCGGAGAGCACGCGGGCCTCGGCAAGGAGGTCGTCGTGGCGGGCGTGCACGACCACATCGAGATCTGGGACCGCGCGGAATGGGCGGCCCATCTGAGCGCGATCGAAGGGAGCGCGGGCGATGTTGCCGAACGTCTTGCGGACAAACGCGGCTGATCACATTCCCGTCCTGGCGGAGGAGGTTCGCGGGCTCCTCGCCGTTCGGCCGGGGGAGACTGTCGTCGACGCGACCTTTGGTGCGGGGGGCCATTCGCGCCTCCTCGTCGAAGACCTCCAGGGGAGCGGAAAGCTCGTGGCGATCGACCGCGATCCGACTGTGCGCCCGTACTTCAACCGGGTCAAGGCGTCAACGCGGGGCATCCAGATGCGCTTCCTCCGCGGCGACTACGCGCTCGTCCTCACGCAGCTCGCGGGCAACGGCGTCAAGGCAGACGTCGTGCTTCTCGACCTCGGCCTCTCGTCGATGCAGGTCGACCGGCCCGAGCGCGGCTTCTCGTACGCGACCGACGCGCCGCTCGACATGCGTATGGACACCTCCGAGGAGCTGACCGCCGCCGAGGTCGTGCAGACCTGGGACGAGAGAGAGCTCGAGACGATCTTCCGCCGCTACGGCGAGGAGCGCTACGGGCGCCAGATCGCACGCGGAATCGTCCGCCGTCGCAAGGAGACTCCCATCGAGCGGACGGGGCAGCTCGTCGACGTCGTTCGCGCCTCGATTCCGGCCCCGGTTCGGTTCGGCGACGGGCATCCCGCGAAGCGTGTCTTCCAGGCGCTCAGGATCGTCGTCAACCACGAGCTCGACTCGCTCGAGACCGGACTCCCGTCCGCATTCGAGATGCTCCGGCCCGGAGGCCGCCTGGCCGTGCTCAGCTTCCACTCGCTCGAAGACCGGATCACGAAGCGCTTCCTCCGTGACCGCGCCCGCGGTTGCACGTGCCCGCCCGAGCTACCCGTGTGCGTCTGCGGCCACGAGCCGGAGCTGCGCATCCTCACGCCGAAGCCGGTTCGTCCCTCTGCGGCCGAGACCGGGGTCAACCCGCGCGCGGCCTCCGCCCGGCTGCGCGCCGCGGTGAAGGTCTGATGTCGGCGATCGCCGAGAGCACGCGGCTCGGGCGTTCGCGACCGCGAGGTCGCTCGCGCGATCGCGCGAAGCCGCGGGTCCTCGGAGGCGGCGTGCTCTGGATCGTCATCTTCGCCGTGCTGCTCTCAGGGGTGGTGGCGGTGAACGTCGCGGTGCTCCGGCTCAATCTCCAGCTCGATCGCGTCAGCAGCGACCGCACGCAGCTCAAGGCGGACATCAACGAGCTGCGCTCGGAGATCTCGACGAAGGCCGCCACCTTCCAGATCGAGCGAACAGCGAAGACCGATCTCGGTCTCGTGCAGGCGGACCCGAGCCAGACCGACTTCGTCCGGCTACCGGCGAAGTGAGCGCACGCTCGCCTGCGGCTCGCGTCGCGGGGGAAACCATGTTTCCCCCGCGCGGCCCCCTTCTTCTTGAGAACGTGGGGAACCTCCCCGTTCCCCACACCCTTCCACGCGCTCACAGGCCAACCGAGGTTGGCCTGTGAGCGCGTCGGCGACGAACCGCAGGATCGTCGTCCTCGCCGTCTTCTTCGCGCTCCTCCTCGGCACGACGCTGGCCCGCGCCTTCTGGCTGCAAGGCATCAAGGGCGCGCAGTACGCGGCCATGGCCTTGAGGCAGCATCGCGAGACGGTGGTGGTGCCGGCCGGGCGCGGCACGATCTTCGACCGCTCGGGCGACCCGCTCGCCATCGGCGAGCAGGCGATCACCGTGTACGCGAACCCTCGACAGGTCGTCAATCCGCGCGAGGTGACGCTCGCCGTCTCGAGACTCCTGCACCTCGATCCGGAGCAGGTCTACCCGCTCCTCGCAGATCGCTCGAAGGGGTTCGTGTACGTCGAGCGGAAGGCGGAACCCGCGAAGGCGGCCGCTCTCGAGAAGCGGCACATCCCGGGGCTCGGCTTCTACCCAGAGGAGCGTCGGACATATCCGCAAGGGCGAGTCGCGGCGCAGGTGCTCGGCTTCGCGGGAACCGACAACACAGGCCTCGAAGGGCTCGAGAAGTCGCTCGACCCGACGCTCGCCGGCAAGCCGGGCAGCGAGACGATCGTGAAGGACCCGGCGGGCCGTGCGCTGAGCGTTGCCTCGACCCGGCCAGAGACGCCTGGGAGCAACGTTCGGCTGACGATCGACTCCCAGATCCAGGCGACCGCCGAGGACGTACTGGCACGCACGGTCCGGCAGTGGGGCGCGAAGGCCGCGACCGCGATCGTCATGGACCCGTACACGGGAGCCGTGCTCGCGATGGCGGTCGCTCCGGGGTTCAACGCGAATCACTTCGCGACGACCCGGGATGACCGCCATCGCAACCGCGCAGTGACGGACACGTACGAGCCCGGCTCGACGTTCAAGCTCGTCACGATCAGCGCGGCCCTCCAGGAAGGCCTGGTCACGCCGCGCACGTCGTTCGAGCTCGCCCCCACGATCCAGGTCGCGGACCGAGTGATCCACGAGGCCGAGGCGCGCGGAACCGAGCGGATGACCGTCGCGCAGATCGTCGCGCGGTCGTCGAACATCGGGACGGTGACCATTGCCGAGCGCCTGGGCGCAGGTCGGCTCGCCTCCTGGATCAACCGCTACGGCTTCGGTCAGCAGACGGGGATCGACTTCCCGGGCGAGTCCCCGGCGTTCGCGCTGCCGCTCGACCAGTGGTCGGGCTCCACGATCGGAACGGTCCCGATCGGACAGGGCATCTCGGTCACTCCCCTGCAGATGGCACGCGCGTACTCGGCGATCGCGAACGGCGGAAGGCTCGTCACGCCGCACCTCGTCGATCGGGTCGGCGGGCGCACGGTCGAGCACGGACCGGGGCGCCGCGTCGTTTCCGGGAAGGTCTCGAAGGAGATGCTCTCGATGCTGCGTGGAGTGGTGCTCGAGGGAACCGGCACCGCAGCCGCGATTCCCGGGTACACGGTCGCCGGTAAGACGGGGACCGCGGCGAAGGTCGATCCGAACGGGCACTACTCGACGACGAACTACGTCGCCTCCTTCGTCGGGATGGTTCCCGCGACGAAGCCGCGACTCGTCATCATGGCGATGGTCGACGAGCCGCGGGGCGCGATCTGGGGCGGAGTGGTCGCGGCGCCCGCGTTCCAGCAGATCGCCCGCTTCTGCCTTCAGCACCTCGAGGTTCCACCCGACGCGCCTTCCACTGCGAAGAACTAGCGCCTCCGGCATCTAGCCTTCGGCCGTGAACTTGGACGCGCTGACCCGGGCGCTTGCCCCGAGCGAGGTCGCCGGAGCCCGATCGGTCGAGATCTCCGACCTCGCCTACGACACACGGCGAGTGAATGAGGGGGCGCTCTTCTTCTGTGTGAGCGGACAGCGCGTTGACGGGCACGAGCTCGCCGGGGAAGCCGTCGAGCGTGGAGCGTCTGCCCTCGTCGTCGAGCGGGTGCTCGACCTCAACCTCCCGCAGCTCGTCGTTCCCGACTCGCGTGCGGCCATGGCGGTCGCGGCGGACGTCTTCTTCGGCGAGCCGACGAAGGACCTCGAGATCGCGGGCGTAACCGGCACGAACGGCAAGACGACGACCGCCTTTCTCATCCGCTCGATGCTCGAGGTCGCCGGGCGCAGGCCGGGGCTCGTTGGGACCGTCGAGTGGATGGTCGGAGGAGAGCAGCGCCCGGCGCCGTTCACCACCCCGGAGGCGATCGATCTCCAGCGACTCTTCGCCGAGATGCGAGACGCCGGCGATCGCAGTGTCGCGCTCGAGGCGTCCTCGCACGGCGCGGCGTTGCACCGCCTCGACCGTGTCCGCTTCGACGCGCTCGCCTTCACGAATCTCTCGCAGGATCACCTCGACCTGCACGGGACGATGGAGGAGTACTTCCACGCCAAGCGACGCCTCTTCACCTCGGCTCAGCCGCCTCCCGCAGCCGTCAACGTGAACGACCCGTGGGGGCGTCGTCTCGCGGACGAGCTCTCGAGAGCCCATCGCGCTCCGCTCGTCACTTTCGGGCTCGACGACGGCGCCGAGGTGCGGGCCGAGGGTCTCGACCTGAGCGCCGACGGAAGTCGCTTCAGCTCGGCAGGGATCGCGATCGAGACGAGGCTCCGCGGGCTCTTCAACGTCGAGAACGTCCTCGCGGCCGTTGCCGTCGGACTGCTCCTCGACCTCGACGAGGAGGCGATCGCACGCGGCGTCGCCGTGGTCGACGGCGTTCCGGGCCGCCTCGAGCCGGTCGACGAGGGACAGGCCTTCTCCGTCCTCGTCGACTACGCGCACACGCCCGATTCGCTCGACACCGTGCTGCGAGCCGCGCGCGGGATCACGGACGGGAGGGTGATCGTCGTGTTCGGGGCGGGCGGTGACCGCGACCGCGGCAAGCGGCCGGCGATGGGCAAGGTCGCCGCGGAGCTCGCGGACGTCGTCATCGTCACCTCCGACAACCCGCGGTCGGAAGATCCGTTGGCGATCATCCAGGACGTCCTGCAGGGAACCGGGGTCGACGTCGAGATCGACCCGGACCGGCGGAGCGCGATTCAACGTGCGGTAAGGCTCGCGGAGGCGGGCGACGTCGTCGTGATCGCGGGGAAAGGGCACGAGACAGGCCAGGAGAGCGCGGGCGTCGTGCATCCGTTCGACGATCGGGCCGTCGCCCGCGACGCGCTTCTCGCACCCGTTGCCTCGGCCGACGAGAGCGGGGTGCGGGGCGAGTGATACCGGTCTCGTGGGCCGAGCTCGAGTCTCTGCGTCTCGGACGCCTGGAGGGCCCGCCCGAGGACGGAACGATCACCGGGATCGGGGCAGACTCGCGCGAGATTGGACCAGGCGACCTCTTCGTCGCCCTGAACACGGGCGTCCGGTTCGTCGACGACGCGCGTGCGCGCGGGGCCGCGACGCTCGTTCCCGCCGACCAGCGGCGTGAGCTGGCCGCGCTCGCCTCGGTCGTCCGCTCGAAGAGCACTGCGCGAGTGGTCGCGATCGTCGGTTCGACCGGCAAGACCTCGACGAAGGACATCCTCGGAGCTCTCTGCGCGCCGCACGTGCCGACGATCTGGGCCGAGCGGAGCCTCAACAACGAGATCGGCGTGCCTCTGACCGTCTGCCGGCTCGAGCCCGACACTCGGGTGCTCGTGACCGAGATGGGCATGCGCGGGCTCGGGCAAATCACGGAGCTCTGCGCGATCGCGCGGCCGGAGATCGCAGTCGTCTCGCATGTCGGTCCCGAGCACCTCGAGCTGCTCGGGAGCGTCGAGCGGGTCGCGGAGGCGAATGCCGAGGCCGTCGCTGCGCTTCCCGCGGGAGGAACGGCCGTAGTTCCCGCTCGTGCGGCCGAGCTCGAGCCCTACCTCGATCGGGACGACGTCGAGATCCGACGCTTCGACCCAGCCGACGTCGAGTTCGTCGACGGCCACGGCCGTTTCCGGGTGGGCGACGAGATGGTCGAGCTCGAACTCCCGTTCAGGCAGCGCCACCAAGCGGTGAACACACTCGCCGCGCTGCACGCTTTCGTCGCGCTCGATCTCCCACTCGCCGGTGCGCAGGACGGCGCGAGCGCGATCGAGCTCTCGCCCTGGCGCGGCCAGGAGCTCGACCTGCCGGGCGGCGGATTCGTCATCAACGACGCCTACAACGCGAACCCGGACTCGATGCGGGCTGCCCTCCTGCACCTCGCGGACCGCGCACGGGGGAGGCGTCGGGTCGCGATCCTCGGCGAGATGGCCGAGCTCGGAGACGCGGCCGCTGTGTACCACCGCGAGATCGCCGCCCTGGCGGAGGAGCTGGACGTGGAGGTGATCGGTGTGGGCGAGCCGGCGTCGGCGTACGGTGCAACGCTTCTCGCCGCCAGCCCCGCAGAAGCAGTGGCTGCAGCGCGCTCGCTCGTCCGGCCGGGTGACGCCGTGCTGGTCAAGGCCTCCCGCACCGTCGGACTCGAAGGCATCGCCGACGAGATCGCGAACTTCGCCCACGAATGGTCCCTGTCCTAATCGCGGGGCTCCTCGCGATGGTCGCAGCCGTCGTGATCGGGCCCAAGTTCATCGAGACCCTGCGCGCGAGGAACCTCGGCCAGCAGATCAGGGAGGAGGGACCGAAGAGCCATGTCGTGAAGCAGGGAACGCCGACGATGGGCGGGCTGCTGATCGTGGGCTCGGCCGTGCTTCCGTTCCTCGCTCTCTCGAAATACACGGCGGAGGCGCTCACCGTCCTCTTCGTCACGCTCGGGTGCGCGGCGATCGGCTTCGCGGACGACTACCTGAAGCTGCGGAGACGCCACTCGCTCGGGCTGCCCGGCCGTTGGAAGATGATCCTTCTCGTCGCGGTCACGATCGGGACGGCGATCCTGCTCCACAGGACGGCCTCGTTCCACACGAGCCTCTACCTGCCGGTCATCGGGCAGGACCTCGATCTCGACGTCCTCTACTACCCGTTCCTCTTCGTCGTGATCGCAGGGACCGTGAACGGCGTCAACTTCACCGACGGCATCGACGGGCTCGCTGCAGGCACGGGGATGATCGCCCTCTTGACCTTCCTCGCCATCGCCGGCATCTCCTGGCTGCGCTCGGGTGCTCCCGGCGAGCGAAGCTCGACCTACCTCGACCTCGCGACGCTCGCCGCCGCGCTGATCGGAGGGACGATCGGTTTCCTCTGGTACAACGCCCATCCCGCCGAGGTCTTCATGGGCGACACGGGATCCATGGCTCTCGGCGGGGCGATCGCAGGCTTCGCGGTCGTCACCGGCACGGAGATTCTCCTTCTCTTGATCGGCGGCATCTTCTTCATCGAGGTGCTGTCGCTGATCATCCAGGTGGTCAGCTTCAAACGGACGGGGAGACGCGTCTTCCTCATGGCCCCGATCCACCATCACTTCGAGATGAAGGCGTGGTCCGAGACGAAGATCATGGTGCGCTTCTGGATCGTGTGCGCGATCTTCTGCGGGGCCGGCTTCGCGCTCTTCTACCGCGACT
>VAWZ01000012.1:15010-22050 GCA_005888365.1 Actinomycetota bacterium | reverse complement strand
TGCCCGCGGCTCCGAGGAGCGGCAGGACCCAGGCGCGCCCAAGAGCGTCGCGAAGCCCGGTAACGATCAACACTTGACCCACGAAGAGCAGCAGGAAGCCGAGGCCGAAAGAGGATGAAGTTCCCCGGGATGTCCCCGGTAAGGGCGAGGGTGATGACCGCCCGCACGGCGAAGAGGCCGAGCGGCACGACGCCAGCGACGCAGACGCGCCACCCGATCCGCCCGCCTCGGATCGGGGCCGGCCTCTCCTTCATTTCGAATCCAAGAGCTCCGACGAGCGAGAGGCGCGAGTCGTTCTACGCTTCGCGACGTCGTGCTCACGGCGATCGCGATCGTGCTGGCGATCTTCGTCTTGCCTCAGCCCTGGGGCATCATGGCGATCGGGCTGGGCGTGGCCACGGATCTCAGCGAGACCGTCTTCTTCTGGCGCTGGTCCAGACGCCGGAAAGCCCGCGTCGGGATCGAGACCCTCGTCGGCAGGGCTGCGGTCGCCGTGAGCCGGGTCGATCCGGGTGGCAGGGTGAAGCTCGACGGCGAGCTCTGGGGTGCTCGTTCCGAGACGACGATCGAGACCGGAGCCGCGGTGGTGGTGAGAGACGTCGAGGGTCTCACGCTCGTCGTAGAACCGGATCCGGAGCGAGCCCGAGGCGCATGAAGCTGAAGCTCACGCTCGAGTACGACGGCGCCGGGTTTCACGGCTGGGCGCGGCAACCCGGTCTGCGGACGGTCGAGGCAGTGGTCGAAGACGCGCTCGGTGGGGTCTTTCCACACTGGGAGGGGCTAGCGGTCGCGGGTCGCACAGACACCGGCGTGCACGCCACCGGGCAGGTGGCGAGCGTCGAGGTCGAGGGCGGGCCTCCGCCCGAGCGTATCGCCGAGGCACTGAACACCGAGCTCCCGGAAGACGTCGCGGTCGTCGCCTCGCAGGAGGCTGCATCCGACTTCCACGCCCGCTTCTCGGCTCGGTCCCGCTCCTATCGCTACCGCGTGCTCGCGCGCAAGACGCACTCGCCGCTCGAAGCCGGCCGTGCGCTGTGGTGGTCGCGTCCGGTGGACTTCGAGTCGCTCGTCGAAGTGGCCGTTCGCGTCGTCGGCGAGCACGACTTTCGCGCCTTCACCCCGGCGGAGACTCAGCACGAGGTCTTCCGCAGGTCCGTCCTCGACGCTGCATGGGAACGCGACGGCGACCGTCTCGACTTCACGATCACCGCCGACAGCTTCCTGCGCCACATGGTGCGGACCCTCGTCGGGACGATGCTCGAAAGCGGTGCAGAGGCCCCGCGCCGAATCGCCGAGCTGCTCGAGGGCAGGCCGCGGGTCGACGGCGGACTCACAGCCCCGCCCTGGGGTCTCTATCTCGCGCGGGTGGAGTACTAGGAGCTTTGCGGAACGGGCATCGTCGCGCTCCGGCGACACAGAGCCTGTTTTGCCGGACCCTCCAAGCGCCTGGCTACGATCGCGCCGTGCGCTTCCCGGTCGTCCTCTTCGACCTCGACGGCACGCTGATCGACTCGGGGCCGATCATTCTCGAGTCCATGCAACATGCCGCGCGGACCGTTCTCGGTCGCGAGATCCCCCGGGAGGAGCTCGGCGCGACGATCGGCGGCCAGGGCATCGTCGCGCAGATGCAGGCACTCGACGCCGAGCGCGCGGACGAACTCCTCGACGTCTACAGGGAGCACAACGACGGGTTGCACGAGACCCTCGAGGCGTTCGACGAGCTGCTCGCCTTGCTACCGAGGCTCAAGCGCGAGGGCAGGAGACTCGGGATCGTCACCGCGAAGCGGCACCGTACGGTCGCACTCGCGCTCGACCGCTTCGCCGCGCTCCGCGACGAGTTCGAGGTCGTCGTCGCACACGAGGACACCGAGCGCCACAAGCCGGATCCGGACCCCGTCCTGCACGCGGTTGAGACGCTCGGCGCCGTCCCGTCCGACGCGGCCTACGTCGGGGATTCACCCTTCGACATCCGCGCGGCGAAGGCGGCGAACGTCTACGCGGTCGCGGTCGGCTGGGGAGGCATCCACAGCGCGGAGCGGTTGCTCGCGGAGGAGCCAGACGCATTCGTCGACCAGCCGGAGGAGCTGCTCGATGTCCTCTAGGACCAAGTCGCCCAAAGCGCGCGCAGCGGAGCTGCGGCAGCGCCTGAACGAAGCCTCCTCGGCCTACTACGTCGAGGACGAGCCGATCATGTCGGACGCCGAGTTCGATCGGCTGTACGACGAGTTGCTCGCGCTCGAGGAGGCGCATCCGGCGCTCGTCACGCCCGACTCGCCGACGCAGCGCGTCGGGACCACGCCTTCGGACCGCTTCCGCAAGGGCGAGCACCTCGCGCCCATGGGCTCGCTCGACAAGGTGACGAGCGACGAGACGCTCGGGAAGTTCGCCGACGACGTGCGCAAGCGCCTGGGCACGGACGAGGAGGTCGCGTACCTGGTCGAGCCGAAGATCGACGGCCTGGCGGTCTCGCTCCTGTACGAGAACGGCATCTACACGCGCGGCGCGACCCGCGGAGACGGCGAGCGCGGGGAGGACATCACCCCGAACCTACGCACGGTCCGGGCCATCCCGCTCTCGCTCAAGCTGCAGCCAAGGGAACGGCCTCCGAGCCTGCTCGAGGTGCGCGGAGAGGTCTTCATGCCGCTCGAGGGGTTCCGCGCCTTCACGGAGAGACAGGCGGCCGAGGGGAAGCGGGCCGCGCCAAACCCGCGCAACGCGGCTGCCGGCTCGGTTCGGCAGCTCGATCCGAGCATCACCGCGAATCGCCCGCTGTCGATCTGGGTCTACGGCATCGGCCAGGCGGAAGGGCTCGAGCTCCAGAGCCAGTCGGAGATCCTCAGGTGGCTTCGTGCTCACGGCTTCCGCACCAACCCGTACGCCGAGAGGCTCGAGACCATCGAGGAGGTCGGCGAGGCTGCGCGCAGGTGGGAGACCCGGCGCGCCGAGCTCGACTACGAGATCGACGGGATCGTGATCAAGGTCGACGCGCTCGACCAGCAGCGGCGCCTCGGTTCTCTCCACGGCAGGCCACGCTGGGCGCGCGCGTTCAAGTGGGCGCCGATGTCAGCCCAGACGAAGCTCGAGAGGATCCATATCCGAGTCGGGCGCACGGGAGCCCTGAATCCCTGGGCCCAGCTCGAGCCGGTGCAGGTCGGCGGGGTGACGGTGTCGAGCGCGACCCTCCACAACGAGGACGACATCAACCGGAAGGACATCCGCGAAGGAGACATGGTGATCGTCCAGCGCGCGGGCGACGTGATCCCGCAGGTGGTCGGCCCGGTCCTGCCGCACCCGGCAGGGACGAAGCCGTTCCGGATGCCCGAGAAGTGCCCGCTGTGCGGCGTGGGGATCGTGAAGCCGGAAGGCGAGGTGATGCACCGTTGTCCGAACCGCGCGTGCCCCTCGCGCGGCCTCGAGACGCTCGTCCACTGGGTGCAGGCAGCCATGGACATCGAGGGGGTCGGAGAGCAGTTCGTGTGGAAGCTCTGGAACGAGGGGTTGCTCCGCTCGATGCCCGACCTCTACCGGCTGACGCCCGAGCAGCTGCAGGAGCTGGACGGCTACGGCGAGATCTCGTCGCGGAACGCGGTGGAAGCGATCCAGGCGTCGAAGGAGCAGCCTTTCTTCCGCGTCCTCCTCGGGCTGAACATCCCCAAGGTCGGCTGGGTCATGGCCCGCAACCTCGCCCAGCACTTCGGCTCGGTCGACCGGCTCACGGCGGCCACTCAGCCCGGGCTGGAAGAGGTCGAAGGCATCGGTCCGGACCGGGCGGAGCTCATTGCCGAGTGGTTCGCGGACGAGGAGAACCGGAAGCTCGTCGAGGAGCTCCGGTCGCTCGGGTTGCAGATGCGGGCCGGCGAGGCCGAGAGACCCGTCGAGGGCCCGCTCACGGGCGGGCAGTACGTGATCACGGGAACGCTCGACGGCTGGTCCCGCGAGGAAGCCAAGGCCGCGCTCGAGGAGCTCGGCGCGAAGGTGTCCGAGTCCGTCTCGGGCAAGACGACGGGAGTCGTCGCCGGCGAGAGCCCGGGGTCGAAGCTCGGGAAGGCGCAGAAGCTCGGCGTCCCCGTCCTCTCGGAGGACGACCTACGCGAGCTCCTCTCTCGAGGGTAGCGCGCGGTGAGCTGGCAACGCCTCGCCGAGGAGGCGCCGGACATAGCCGAGCTTGCGCGCTCCGAGTTTGCCCGCGCAGGAATGGCCCTCATCGGCACCCTCCGCCGCGATGGGTCTCCGCGCATCTCGTGTGTCTACCCCTGCCTCTTCGATGACGCGTTGCTGCTCGGCATGATGTGGAACTCGCGCAAGGCGATCGACCTGCTTCGCGACCCTCGCCTCGTCCTGCACAACGCGATCTCCTCGAACCGCGGCGACGAGGTCGAGGTTGTCCTGCGCGGGACGGCGATCGAGGTGCAGGACGGGGAGACGAGGAGCGCGTACCTCGCAGCGGTGCCGGAATGGAGCGACCGTCGGTTCCATCTGTTCGCGATGAAGCTCGCAGCCGCCGCCGTCGTCCGCTACGAGGCCGGCGAGCAGTACGTCAAGGTGTGGCCGCGCGGCGTCGAGTTTCGGCGACGCTACTGATCAGCTGTTTCGCGCAAGTAGCGTGACGAAGCGGTCCTGCGCCTCGCGCGCAGACCACCAGGCGACCGGCGATCCGTTCTGGAGGATCGCGAAGACATACCGTCGCCGGACGAAGCCGGCGAGCGCGCACGCCTCGTTCGTGGTTCCGGTCTTCGCGAGCACCTGGCCGCGCGCCGGCCTGCGCCGCAGCCGGTCGCGAAGGGTCCCGGAGATGCCGGCGACGGAGAGCGACGCGAGAAACGGCTCCCTGATGCCGGGGTCGCGCTCGGCCGTGAGGAGGAGCGTCACGAGCGCTCGCGGGGTGAGGCGGTCGAGGAGCGAGAGGCCGGATCCGTCCACGACCCTGACGCCTACGACGGGTACGCCGACGGCCTCCAGCTCGGACCGAACGACCGCAGCGCCTGCCGCGGTCGAGCCGCGACCGGCGAGCTCGGCTCCGAGCTGCTTGAGCAGCATCTCGGCGACGAAGTTGTCGCTCTCGCGGTTCATCTCCTGCACGATCGACGCGAGCGGCTCCGAGTAGTCGAGGGCGAGGGGGAGGACGTCGGAGGGCGCACGCCCGGTTCGGGTCGCACGAGTGACAGTGACGCCACGGCGAGCGAGGGCCTTGCGAAACGCGGCTGCTGTGACGACGGCAGAGGTGTCCGCGCCTCGCAGGCGCACCCCCTGGAGAGCAAGAGCCGAGAGCGGACGCGACTCGTAGCCGAGGAACTCCGACTTCCAGCCCCGGGCGTCGCGCCGCGCGTCGTAGTACTGCTCGTCCCCGACGACGCGTCCATCGACGCGCCTGATGCCCCAGGCAGCCACCTGCCGCGCGAGCGAGCCGAGGTCGGGTGACCCGAGGGTCGGATCGCCCATCCCGACGAGGTAGAGATTGCCGTGCCATACACGACCGGCCAGCTCGCCGGCCCCCAGCACCTGGGTCCGGAACCTGAAAGCCGGGCCGAGGAGGCGGAGCGCGGCGAACGCGACCGTGAGTTTCTCGGCGGAGGCCGGCGCCATCGAGAGCGAGGCGTTGCTCTGGAAGACGATCTGCCCCGAGCGCAGGTCGACCGCGAGCGCTCCCGTGCGGTCGGGGTCGACGTGCCGAGAGGAGAGGGCGTGGCGGAGTGCCGAACGCAACGATTTCGCAGGAGCCGAAGTGCTCGCCGTGGCCGAAGTCGCGGCGCCGCTCGCGAGCGCGAGCGTGCACACGACGGCCGATGCCACGACGTGAGGGCGGCGCACGCGGAAACTGTAGGGAGGGAAGCGGCGGGACGCCCGAGCGGGCGGCTGGTCCGCCTAACTCAGCGGTAGACCGTGATCGTCACGGTCTTGCGGCCCCACTTGCGCGCTGCGGCGTCGGTCGGCATCCAGAGGTCGATGATGCGACCCTTCACCGCCGTCCCCACGTCGGCGGCGACCGCCTGCCCGTAGCCGGGAACGTACATCTGCGTCCCGAGCGAGATCACCTTGGGGTCGACGGCGACTGCGCCCTTCGCGCACGGGAGACCGCTGGCCGTGCGTCCTCGCAGGTGGTAGGCGACCGCGTCGACGGTCAGCCTGGAGCCGCGAGGAGCCTCCGCCGCAGCGCCCGACGCCGCGCTCGGCCCGCTCGCAAGGAGCCCTATCGCTGCACCCACGAGTCCGAGGAGGACCGCCCCGAAACGAGCGTGCCACCTTCGTGTTCCCCTGCCCACGAGGGGGCGACCCTAACACAGGCCAGTTTGTGACGACGCACAAACGCGTCATTTTCGAGGGATTTTGGCTCAGTTCAAGGTTGCAGCCATCCGTCGCGGGTGCTAGGCTCCCCGACTTGTGACGGGCAGGACCGCCACCGGCGGGCCCGTTTGGGGTCGAACCTCTGGGCGTTCGATCACCGGGTGGGCGCCGATAGTCGTGTTCCTCCGGCTCTGGCCGCGGGGCTTCTGCTTGCCGTCGGATCGGCGTCCGCGGACTCGTCGATCACGTCGAAACAAGCGCAGGCGCAGGAGGTTCTCGCGAAGGTGCAGCAGCTCTACTCCGACCAGGAGAAGGCCGCCGAGGCCTACGACTACGCCGGAGAGCAGCTCAAGCAGATCGATTCCGAGCTCGCGACGAACACCGAGAACCTGGTCGTCGCGAAGAAGAGCCTGGCCCATTCACAGCAGGTCATCGCGACGCGTCTCCGCGACCTGTACGTGCGCGGCGAGGGGGACTCGACGCTGGAGGTGCTGCTCGGCTCGACCAGCCTCGAGGACGTCGTCAACAGACTCGACGCCATCGAGCGCGTGTCCCATCAGGACTCGAGGATCCTGAGCGACGTCAAGAAGTACAAGAAGGAGGTCCTCGACAACCGGAGCCGTCTCCAGGACGCGCACGCGAAACAGGCTGACGTGGTCCAGCAGCGCGCCCAGGACAAGCGCTCGATCGAAGGCCAGATCTCCGAGCAGAACCAGCTGCTGGCGACGATCAAGGATCAGATCGCCAAGCTCAAGGTC
>VAWZ01000012.1:0-14939 GCA_005888365.1 Actinomycetota bacterium | reverse complement strand
GCAACAGGCAGCCATCGTGCAGGCCTCTGCGGACGCCTCGAATGTTGCGCCGGCGAGCACGAGCGACGTCAACGTCCCGGCACCTCGCTATGGCAACGTCGTCTCGATCGCGCTCCAGTACCTCGGTGTGCCGTACGTGTGGGGCGGCGCGAGCCCGTCCACCGGTTTCGACTGCTCCGGATTCGTCATGTACGTGTTCGCGCAGATCGGGGTCTACCTCCCGCACCATGCGGCATCGCAGTACGGATACGGAGTTGCGGTATCGCGCGACCAGCTCCAGCCCGGCGACCTCGTCTTCTTCGACGGGCTCGGGCACGTGGGGATCTACATCGGGAACGGCCAGTTCGTGCACGCGCCGCACACCGGCGACGTGGTCAAGATCTCGAGCCTCGACGAAGCGTGGTACTCCGCGATGTTCGTCGGCGCTCGGCGCCTCTAGCTCGGCTCAGACGTAGAGCTCCTCGATCTCGGCCGCGAAGTGCTCGGTGATCGCGCGTCGCCTGAGCTTGAGCGTTTGCGTGACCTCGCCGGCTTCGATCGTGAAGTCGCGAGGGAGGATCGAGAACCGCTTGACCTGCTCGAAGCGCGAGCGGTCACGGTTGACACCCTCGACGATCCCTGCGACGAGCTCGTTGACCTGCGGATCGCGGCTCATATCGGCGACGCCTCCCTCGATCCCGTGCTCCGCGGCGAAGCGGCTGATCTCGTCCGGGTCGAGAGTGAGGAGCGCTGCGACGTAGCGCCGCCGGTCACCGACCACGAGTGCCTGTGAGATGTAGCGCGAGGTCTTCAGCTCGTTCTCGATGTTCTGAGGGGCGACGTTCTTGCCTCCGGCGGTGACGATGATGTCCTTCTTGCGATCCGTGATGGTGACGAGCCCGTCGGCGTCGATCTCTCCGACGTCTCCGGTTCGGAGCCAGCCATCCGCGGTCAGCACGGCGGCTGTTGCCTCGGGATCCTTGAAGTAGCCCTGAAATACGGTCTCGCTGCGAACAAGGAGCTCGCCGTCTTCCGCGAGCGCGACCTCGAAGCCGGGCAACGCGGGCCCGACGGAGCCGAACCGGTAGCGCGCGCGGTTGTTGAAGGTGCACGCAGTCGTGCACTCGGTGAGCCCGTACCCCTCGACGATGCGAAGCCCGATCGCGTCGAAGAACTCCATCACGTCGCGTGCGAGAGGCGCACCGCCGGAGATGGCGATACGCAGGCGGCCGCCCAACCGCTCGTGCACCTTGCGGAACACGAGCCGGTCGGCGAGGCGCAGCTCGAGTGCGAGACGTCCCGGGAGCGCATTCCCGTTCTCGCGCAAGCGGCTTGCTTCGCCTCCCCGCGAGAGCGCCCAATCGACGATCTTCCGCCGCAGCCCGGTGGCCTCCTCGAAGCGGGCGGTGACAGCCGCGTGGATCTTCTCGTAGACCCGGGGGACGCTCGGCAAGACGGTCGGCCGAACCTGCAGGAGGGCCTCCGGAACGCGGAGCGGGTCGGCGAGGAACGCGATCGTGAAGCCGGTATGGGCACCTGTCAGGAGCATGAGGCGACCGAAGTTGTGGGCGAGCGGCAGGTACAGGAGCATCACGTCGCCGTCCTCGATGTACCGCTCCTCCATCAGATCGCCGACGCTCGCCATCACGAAGTAGTTGCGGTGGCTGAGCATGCACCCCTTCGGGGGTCCGGTCGTGCCCGAAGTGTAGATGATGGTGTAGAGGTCGTCCTCTTCGAGGTCCGAAGACGTCTCCTCGAGCGCGCCAGGACTCCGGTCGGCGAACGCGCGTCCCTCCGCCGCGAGCTCGGGGAGCTCCTCGAAGCCGAGGACGTGCTCGAGCTTCGGAAGCGTGCCGCGCTGACGGCCTCCGAATGCCGGAGCAGATAGGCGACGTCCTGCGCGGCGCTCGACGCGTAGACGGGGACGGAGACGGCTCCGATCTTCGCGAGCGCGAAGTCGACGAGCGCCCATTCGAGGCTGTTCTGCGCCAGGATCCCGAACGTGTCTCCCTTCCGTATGCCGCGGGCGAGGAATCCATTCGCGTACGCGCGGATCGCCTCGTCCGCCTCCCGCCAGGAGACCTCGCGCCAGCCTTCGCCCTCTTCGACCAGATAGGCAGGACGGCTGCGGGCGGCGGCCAGCGCGTCGTCCCAGAGACGGTCGATCGTGCGCCGTCCGCCACTCGAAGGGGCAGCCGGTGCTCTCGGGGCGGTCTCCGTCATCCCGCGGCGGAGGTTACTGGCGCGGTGCAGGGGTTCCGACCCCCGCCTCGAAACCGGTGGTTCCCCTCTAGAGTTCACGCCATGCGAACGACCTGGAACGGATCCCTCAGCTTCGGCCTCGTCTCGATCCCCGTCGGGCTCGCTCCCGCGACGAAGCCGGCCGCGCGTCAGTCGGACGTCTCCTTCCGGCTGCTCCATCGTGAGTGCAAGACCCCGATCAAGCAGAAGCGCTGGTGCCCGACCCACGATCGGGAGGTGTCGCAGGACGAGATCGTCCGCGGCTTCGAGATCACGAAGGGTCAGTTCCTCGTAGTCGAAGACGCCGACCTCGAGGCGCTCGAGCGCCACGACGACTCCCGTTCGATCGAGATCACGCGCTTCGTCGAGGAGCGGTCGGTCGACCCGATCTATTTCGACCGGACGTACTTCCTCGTTCCCGGAGCGAATGCGGCCCAGAGCCGGCCCTATGTCCTCCTGCTCGAGGCGATGCACGAGACGGGAACTGCCGCTCTCGGACGCTTCGTGCGCGCAGGGCGAGAGAGCCTGTGCCTCGTGCGCGCGAAGGACGGCGCGCTCGCGCTCGAGACACTCTTCCTCGCCGAGGACGTGTACTCCCAGGCCGAGATCTCAGAGGCGATCGGTGACGCCGAGGTGAAGGACTCCGAGCTCGCCCTCGCACGGCAGGTCATCGAGAGCCTCTCCGGCGACTTCGAGCCCACCGCGCTCGCGAGCGAGTACCGGCGCGACCTGCGGGCTCTGCTCGAGGCGAAGATGCGCGGAGAGGAGATCGCCGTTCCGGAGCCGGTCGCCGAGGCGCCTGTAGTCGACCTCATGGAGGCGCTCAAGGCGAGCGTGGCTGCCGCGAAGCAGCGCGGGACAGACGAGAAGCCGACTCGAACGCGCAAGGCGGCCGCAGGCACCAAGACGCGAAGCCGCGCACGCTAGGCCGGCCGGACCACTGTTCCGAGGACGCGCTACGAGCGGGACGAGGACCCGGCCGCGACGGCTTCGTGCGACGCCTGAAAGAGCGTCTTGTCGATCTTCCCGTGGTAGATCGGCACGCCTTCCTCGATGCAGATGCGGATGACCTCCTCGCGGTCGATCCCCATCTCCTTGGCGAGCTCGTCAGGCGTCAGGTGGTTGGCCATAGGGTCCTCCTCGGGACTCGCGGTTGAGCCGTACGGCTTGAAGGCGCAAAAAAGCCCGTCTGCGCGAGACACGCAGCCGGGCTCATGGTCGCTTCCTCTCGAGTGCGGGTCACAGGGCCCGCTCCGCAGGAACATCCATCTGCTCGCAGCATACTCCGGCGGGCACGGGGGCGGCAACGACCCGCTACCCTTAGCCGGCTCGGGGTGTGGCGCAGCCTGGTAGCGCGCTCCGTTCGGGTCGGAGAGGTCCCCAGTTCAAATCTGGGCACCCCGATCGACTCGTGGGGGGAAACGATGTTTCCCCCCACGTAGCCCCCTCCTGTCCGCTGCGCACCGCAAACCCCGGCTTGCCCTCCCGGCCGGCAAAGCCCGCCGTCGGGCACGAGCGTCGCTGCATCGCAGAACGAGGTTCTATTCTCGATCGGTGCTCAAGGCTGTTCTCTTCGACGTCGACTTCACGCTCTTCCGGCCCGGGCCCGAGCTCGGCCCCGAGGGGTACCGGCGCGTTGGAGAGAGGCACGGGCTGACGCTCGACCCCGCGCGCTACTCGGACGCCCGCACCGGCGCGATCGAGAAGCTGCAAGGCGAGCGCGAGCTCGTCCACGACGAGGAGGTCTGGATCGCGTTCACCGAGCAGATCGTGCTCGGCATGGGGGGAGATCCGGGTCGCGCGCGTGCTTGCGCCGTGGACATGGTCGCCGAATGGGAGCGGCACGAGAACTTCACGTTGTACGAGGACGCGTTACCGACGCTCGAAGCCCTTCGCAGCCACGACCTGGCGATCGGCCTCGTCACGAACGGCCAGCGCGATCTCGACGAGTTCGTAGCGCATCACCGTCTCGAGGTGGACGCGGCGATCGGATCGAAGGCGCACGGCAACATCAAGCCGCACCCGTCGATCTTCGTCGCCGCGCTGCAAGCGCTCGACGTCGCGCCCGCCGAGACGGCCATGGTGGGCGACTCCTACGAAGACGACATCGAGGGCGCGCGAGCCCTCGGCCTGCGCGCGATCCTGCTCGACCGCGAGGGCCTACGACTCGACGCGGAGGACCGGATCGACACGCTGCTCGCACTCCCTGCCGCGCTCGGTTTACGGCCCTTGTGACGATACGTCACTAGGGCTCGTCGAGCCCGAGCTCTCGGAGCCACACGTCCGTGTGCGCGCCGAGGGGAACCGGAGCGACGGACGCGACCCCGGTCCCGAACTCACGTGCGGCCTCGGCGAGCGTGCTCACGGGCCCGACGCAGACGTCCTCGCCCTCGACGAGAGCCAGCCAGTCGGCGAGGCCTCTGCTCGCGAAAGCTCGACCGAGCTCGCTCGCGAGAGCGTTCTGGTCTTCGTCGTACTGCCGCTCGCGCAGCTCGGGCCGGTCGAGGAGCTCGCAGAGCCGGGCGAAGAACTTCGGCTCGAGCGCCGCCACGGTCAGATAGCGCCCGTCGGCGGTCGCGTAGATCCGGTAGCAGGCCAGCCCGCCGGTCAGGAGATGGGAGAGCGTCGCCTCGCCCGTACGATGCGCGACCAGGTCGTGTGCGCCATGCGTCATCGAGACGATGATCCGCGAGCCCTTGCCCGTCCGCTCGCGCTCGAGAAGCGCCGCGAGGATCCGCGTCACCGCGCCGAGGCTCCCTGCGGCGAGGTCGGCAACCTGTACCGGCGGAAGGGCAGGGGCGGTGTCGTCGAGCGCGCCCGCGAAGCCGAGGTAGTTGAGGTCGTGTCCGGCGCGCGTGGCGTGGCGCGGCTCCTCGCCGAACCCGGTGATCGAGCAGTAGACGGTCGTCTTCGGGACGTCTTCCGAGCCCACTCCGAGCCGCGCCGCGACCCCGGGACGGAAGCCCTCGAGGACGACGTCGGCCCGACGGCAGAGCGCTCGCGCGAGCCCGGGATCGTGCTTCAGGTCGCAGACGACCGACTCCGTGCCCGTACGGAGCATGCGGTCCCACGACGGAGCCGTCCGCCTCAGCGGGTCGCCGTCAGGCGGCTCGACCCGCACCACACCGGCGCCGAGGCGAAGGAGCTCGCGACTTGCGTAGGCGCCCGGGAGGTAGCGGGAGAGGTCGACGACGAGGATCCCCGCGAGCGGTTGCACCCGCGCGGAGACTAGCTCTATCCTCGGCGTGTTGACTGCCCGTTCAATCGCACGCGAGGACAAGCGACGTCGACTGCTCGAAGCCGCTGTCCGTGTCTTCGCGCGCGCGGGCTACCACGGCTCGCGCGTCGGCGACATCGCGGAGGAGGCGGGTGTCGCGCACGGGCTCCTGTACCACTACTTCTCTTCCAAGGAGGAGGTCCTGCGGACCATCTTCCGCGAGAACTGGGGCGAGCTGCTCGAGCGGTTTCGGGCGGTCGAAGGCTCCGACGAGCCGGCGGACGAGAAGCTCGAGGGGATCGCGAAGATCCTCCTGCGGACGTGGCGGAACGATCCGGACTTGGTCACGGTCATGGTGCGCGAGGTTGCCCGCAGCCGACACCTGCAGGAGGAGGTCGGAGCGGTGAGAGAGGCGTTCGCGATCGTCCAGCGGATCGTCGAGCAAGGGCAGGAGGAAGGCCTGTTTCGGTCGGAGCTCGACCCGCGGCTCGCAAGCTGGCTCGTGTACGGCGGGCTCGAGGAGATCCTGACCGGCTGGGTGCTCGGGCAGCTACCCGATGAGGGAGAGGCGGTCGCGCGCGCCGAGCAGACCGCGATCCAGCTGGCGCTCGGCGGGCTCCGTGCAGATTAGGCTTCGCCTGTGAAGGTCTTCAATCTCCACGCCGACGAGTGGGACCGCGTCGAGGAGCGCGCAGGGTGGCGAAGCAAGGACGCCTGGGTCGGCGCGCGCATCGGCGGTGAGCTGATCGGAGGGAGCCTGTACGAGCTCGAGCCTGGCGACAGGCTCTGGCCGTACCACACGCACCATGCGAACGAGGAGTGGCTGCTCGTCGTCCGCGGGCGGCCGACGCTCCGCTCTCCCGACGGCGAGCACGAGCTGAAGGAGGGCGACGTCGTCTGCTTCTCGCGCGGCAAGGAGGGAGCCCATCAGGTCCGCAACGACACGGATTCCCCGCTGCGCGTGCTCATGCTCTCCACGCTCATCGCACCCGACATCGTCGAGTACTTCGACAGCGGCAAGATCGGAGCGCGAAGCGTGAAGGGCGAGCGGATCCTCTTGAGCCGCCCCGGGCCCGAGCTGGATTACTGGGACGGCGAAAGCTAACCGCTTGCTGCGAAAGCGGAGCGACCGCGGCCGCTCGGCGGCCGCGCTTTAGGATTTTTCGCGCGGTCGGAATCTGCGTGAGCGGATTCCGATCTTGCGACAGAGTCAGGCGCTTGCTGCGAAAGCGGAGCGACCGCGGCCGCTCGGCGGCCGCGCTTTAGGATTTTTCGCGCGGTCGGAATCTGCGTGAGCGGATTCCGATCTTGCGCAGAATCAGCGGAACGCGCTCTCGCCGGTGAGGGCCTCGCCGACGACGAGCGTGTGGATCTCGTGCGTCCCCTCGTAGGTGAGGACCGACTCGAGGTTGTTCACGTGCCGGATGACGGGGTACTCGAGCGTCACGCCGTTGGCTCCGAGGATGGTCCGCGCGGAGCGCGCGACCTCCAGCGCCCCGCGGACGTTGCCCATCTTGCCGAGGCTCACCTGCTCGGGCCGCAGCGTCCCGGCGTCCTTCATCCGTCCGAGGTGAAGCGCCACAAGCGCAGCCCGGTTCAGCTCGAGCGCCATCTCCGCGAGCTTCTCCTGCGTGAGCTGGTAGGCGGAGATCGGCTTCCCGAAGACGATGCGCTCCTTCGCGTACTCGAGCGCGGCCTCGAAGCATGCCCGTCCCGCGCCCACCGAGCCCCAGACGATCCCGAAGCGAGCCTCGTTCAGGCAGGAGAGCGGCCCGCGCAGGGTCGTCGCCTCCGGAAGGACGTTGTCGTCCGGCACGCGGACATCCTGGAGGACGAGCTCCGACGTCACGGAGGCCCGGAGCGAGAGCTTGCGGTGGATCTCGGGCGCCGAGAAGCCGGGCATCCCTTTCTCGACGATGAAGCCGCGGATCGCACCGTCGTCGGTTCTCGCCCAGACGATCGCGACATCCGCGATCGTGCCGTTCGTGATCCACATCTTCGCCCCGTTCAGGACCCAGTCCGAGCCGTCGCGCCGTGCATGCGTCCGCATCGAGCCGGGATCGGAGCCGGCGTCGGGCTCGGTCAGGCCGAAGCAGCCGATCGCCTCGCCCGTGTGCATGGGCGGGAGCCACCGCTCCTTCTGCTCCTCAGAGCCCCAGCGCCAGATCGGGAACATCGCGAGCGAGCCTTGCACCGAGACCGCGCTCCGTACCCCCGCGTCTCCGGCCTCGAGCTCCAGGCAGGTCAGCCCGTACGCCACCGCGCTCGCCCCCGGCAGGCCGTAGCCGTCGAGGTGCATGCCGAAGAGCCCGAGCTTCGCGAGCTCGGGCATCAGCTCGCGAGGAAAGACCCCTCGCTCGAACCAATCCCCCACCTCGGGCAGCACTCGCTCGCGGACGAACTGCCGGACCGTGTCGCGAATCGCCCGCTCCTCGTCCTCGAGAAGGGCGTCGAGCGCGAGCAAGTCGAGGGGATCGAGCGCGGGAAGGCCGGTCGTGGTGGTCGTCACCGCCACATCCTACGAGACGGCCGCCGCTCGCCTTGACCGCCCGGCCCGAACGCTCGTACACTGACTTGACTGACTAGTCAATCGAGAAGGAGCGCGTAGGCATGACGACGATGAAGACCGAGCTCGCCGACGGCGTGTCGTTTGCGCCGACGTCGGAGCAGCGCGAGCTTCGCGCTCTCACCCGCGAGTTCGCCGAGAACGAGATCCGGCCGAAAGCGGCCGAGTACGACGAGCACCGGACGCACCCTGCGGACGTCATCGCGAAGGCGCACGAGCTCGGGCTCATGAACGTGCATCTCCCGGAGGAGGTCGGCGGGCTCGGCCTGCCTGCATTCGAAGGGATGCTGATCGGCGAGGAGCTCTCGTGGGGTTGCGCGGGCATGGCCGTCTCCGTCGTGGCCAACACGCTCGGCGCGGCGCCGGTCCTGCTCGCCGGCACCGACGAGCAGAAACGAGAGTGGCTTCCTCCGTTGATCGACTCGCCGATCCTGTGCTCGTTCGCTCTCTCCGAGCCCGACGCCGGCTCCGACGCCGCGCGGATCAAGACGACAGCCGAGCGTCGCGGCAACGAGTACGTCCTCAACGGCTCCAAGATGTTCATCACGAACGCGGGGCATGCGGCGTGGTCGGTGGTCTTCGCGTCGACCGATCGCGCTCAAGGCCATCGCGGGCTGTCGGCATTCGTCGTGCCGATGGTCGCCGACGGCGTCGTCGTCGAGAGGCACCTCGACAAGATGGGCCAGCGGGCGACCGACACCTCCGCCTTCGCACTGAACGAGGTCGTCGTTCCCGCCGCGAGCCGGCTCGGCGCCGAGGGGGACGGATTCAGGATCGCGATGCAGACGCTCGACTTCACGCGTCCGGGAACCGCCGCCGGTGCTGTCGGCGTGGCGCAGGCCGCGTACGAGTACGCGGTCGAGTACGCGAAGGAGCGGGTCACCTTCGACGTCCCGATCGCGATGCACCAGGGAGTCAACTTTCTGATCGCCGACATGGCGACGGAAATCGAGGCCGCGCGCCTCCTCACGTGGCAGGCGGCGTGGATGCTCGACTCGGGATACGGGCGGAAGGCGACGCTCTACTCCTCGTTCGCCAAGCGCTTCGCCGCAGACACCGCCATGAAGGTGACGACGGACGCCGTGCAGGTCTTCGGAGGCTACGGCTACATCAAGGAGTATCCGGTCGAGAAGCTGATGCGCGACGCGAAGCTCTTCCAGATCTACGAAGGAACCTCGCAGATCCAGCGGCTCGTGATCGCGAAGGAGATCTTCTTGCCGCGCGGCGACTAACGTCCGGGCTCGACGATGGCTCTCGAGATCGATCTGAGCGGCAGAGTCGCTCTCGTGACGGGAGGGTCGCGCGGGCTCGGAAGAGCCGACGCCCTGACGCTTGCCCGCGCCGGTGCCGATGTCGCGCTTGCCGACATCCTGGTCGAGTCCCAGGTCTCGGACGAGACCGATCGCTGGGGGGCGCTCGCGACGGCCGCCCGAACGCAAGGCCTCGTCCACACGGAGGAGACGGCCGAGGAGATACGCGGGCTCGGTCGCCGTTCACTCGCGCTCAGGTGCGACGTGACCGATCGCGAGCAGGTCGCGGCTGCGGTTGCCCGGACGGTCGAGGAGCTCGGCTCGATCGACATTCTCGTCAACAACGCGGCCACGCTCGACCACGTCGGGCAGTTTCACGACCAGAGCCCGGAGCTCTGGGAGCGCGACTTGCGCGTGAACCTGTCCGGCTCCTTCAACTGCGCTCAGGCCGTCTGGCCGCACATGAAGGAACGCGCCTGGGGGCGGATCGTGAACATGGCGTCCGTCGCCGGGACGCTCGGAGGCTTCGGACAGGCCAGCTACTCGACGACCAAGGCCGGCGTCCTCGGCCTCACGCGCACGCTCGCGATGGAGGGTGGCCGCCACGGCATCACCTGCAATGCGATCGTCCCCGGCGTCATCGGCACGGAGGCCTTCCACATGGCGAACGCCGCGATGAACGAGCGCATCGTCGCCCGCACCGTCTTCAGGCGACCCGGCGAGCCGCAGGACGTCGCGAACGCGATCGCGTTCCTCTGCTCCGATCTCGCCGGCTACATCACAGGGGTGGGGCTCTACGTCTCCGGCGGCATCGAGCTCTTCGTCTTCTGACCAGGCTCTTGAGCGCGCTCGCTTCGAGCCGACCTCGCTAGAATCGTCGGTCCGGTGCGGGTCGACTCGCCTCTGTACGCGACTCGCTCCCGTGGTCGCCGCCCTTCATTACCGACGATTGGTTTCGCCGGCGGAGCGCTTTTGCTCGTCGCGGTCCTCCTCGGGCTCGCCTTCGCGGGCTCGAGCAGCGAGCTCGCTGCGGGCACGCGGATCGGCGGCGTCGACGTCGGAGGCCTGACGCACGAGCAGGCGGTCGCGAAGCTCGAGCGTCGCTTCGAGCGCGTCGCAGGCGAGCCCGTGACGTTCGTCGCCGGCGATGCGACGTTCCGGTTCACTGCGAACCAGCTCGGGGTGGAGCCGAGCTGGAGGACGGCGGTGGACGCGGCGGAGCGCGAGAACGACGGATTCGGGCCAGTCCGCGGCTTCAGGCGTCTCCATACCCGTGTGTTCGGGGCCGAGGTGGTCCCACCCCTCGCCGTCTCGAACGACGCGCTCGAGTTCGCGCTCGACGAGATCGCGCGCGTTGTCGACGTGGTGCCCGAGAACGCTTCGCTCGTCCGCCACGGTCTCCGGATCGCGCTGCGCGCCGACCGCACGGGCGCGCGCATCGACCGTGCCGAAGCGGCTCGCTCGATCGTCCGTGCGCTCGGTGCGATCGACCGTCCGCGAGCCACGTTCGCGTTGCCGGTGGTCGTGGCCGAGCCGGCCGTGACCACTGCCAGCCTCGCAGGCGCCGCCCGGCGCGCCCGGATCGCCCTGTCGGCGCCCGTCTTCCTCCGCGGTGAGGCGCGAAGCTGGCGGCTCCCGCGCTCCAGAATCGCTCGCCTCCTCGAGCTTCCCGAGAACGGGAGGCCGACCCTGGCGATCGCCGGGCCCGCTGCCGTTGCCTACTTCCGAGCGCTCACGCGGCGCGTCGACAGCCCGCCGGTGGACGCGGGCTTCGACGTCTCGAGCACACCGGTGCGCGTGACTTCCGCGCGGGACGGCGTCGAGCTCGACGTGGTCGCCACAGCCAACCGACTCCTCCGCGCAGCCACGTCACGGACGAGCCGAACCGCGAAGCTCGTCGTGTCGCACGTCGAGCCCACCCGCTCGACGGCCGAGGCCCGGGCGATGGGCATCAGGCGCGAGATGTCGACGTACAAGACGTACAACGCGGGCTCGTTCGATCGCATCACCAACCTGCGACTCGGCGTCGAGGCTCTCGACGGGACGCTCGTGCCTCCGGGCGGGACGTTCTCGCTCAACGAGGCGATCGGCGAGCGCACCGTCGAACGCGGCTTCCGCCTCGCACCGGTGATCATCGGCACGAAATACGCGGAGGAGGTCGGCGGCGGAACGTCACAGGTCGCGACCACCGTGTTCAACGCCGCCTGGGAGGCCGGCGTCAGGATCACCGAACGGAACCCGCATGCGCTGTACATCAGTCGTTATCCGCTCGGCCGCGATGCGACCGTGTACTGGCCGTCGCTCGACCTGAAGTTCCTGAACGACACGCAGCACTGGATCCTCGTCAAGGGTTTCCCCGAGAGCGACGGAATCCGGGTGTCGCTCTACGGCAGCGAGCAGCGCCGGGTCGTGAGCTCGCCCGGGACGCAGAAGATCACCGGCGCGGTTCCCGTGAAGCGGGTGAAGGACCGGACGCTCGCCAAAGGAACGACGGTCGTCGAGCAGGAAGGGGAGCCGCCGAGCTCGACCTCCGTGACCCGCACGATCTACGACGAGAACGGCACGCTGATCCGGAGCGAGACCTGGAACACGAGCTACCGGGCCGAGGACCGGATCGTCCGCGTGGGCACGAAGCCGAAGCCGACGCCTAAGGCAAAGCCGAAGGGCGCTCCCTCGACTCGGGTCCAGCCGGTGCCGACCGGCGGCGCTACGACGACGCCGACTCGGCCTTAGAGATCGCGCTCGAGAGCCACTCCGGAACCCGCGTCGCTCGGTAGGTGTCGCGTAGCACTATCGCGTGGCTCGTGTGGCCCTCGGCCACGAGAACGTCACCGCGCGTGATCCGGTACTCGTAGCGAAACCTGGATCCGCGGAGGCCCACGCAGCGCGTCCAGATCGTCAGGCGCTCGTGGAAGTAGGCGGCCTTGTGGTAGCGAAGCTGCACCTCGGTTGTCAGCGCTTCCAGGCCGCGGTCTCTGATCGCCTGGTAGCCACCAGCGAACTCGTCGAGATACGCCACCCGTGCTACCTCGAGCCAGACGACGAAGGACGCGTGGTGCGCGATTCCCTGCGCGTCCGTCTCCGCGAAGCGCACGGTCACGGCGGTCGAGAAGGAGAAGCCCTCCACGGGTCAACCCTAAGATTCTCGGGTGTCCGCCGCTCGCCTGGCGTCGCTGATCCGAGAGCGGCAGCCGTGCGTCGTCCTGACGGGTGCGGGGATCTCGACGGAGAGCGGCATCCCGGACTTCCGCTCGCCGGCGGGGATCTGGGCGGAAGTCGACCCGTTCGAGGTCGCGTCGATCGATGCGTTCCGCCGCGATCCCGAGCGGGTCTGGGACTTCTACCGAAAGCGCATTCACACGCTGCTCGCGGCGGAGCCGAACTCCGCCCACGTCACGCTCGCCGCGCTCGAGCAGGCTGGTCTCGTCGAGGCGGTCGTCACCCAGAACATCGACCGGCTGCACACGCGTGCCGGCAGCAGGGAGGTCGTGGAGGTGCACGGCTCGATCCGCTCCGCGCTCTGCCCGAAGTGCGGGAGAGAGGAGACGGTCGAGGGGGTGCTCGCGCAGCTCGACATCCGTCCGGCTCCGCTGTGCGAAGCGTGCGGGGCGATTCTGAAGCCGGGGGTCGTCCTCTTCGGGGAGCTTCTGCCTGCGGCGGCGATCGACCGTGCGACCGAGCTTGCACGATCCGCGGAGCTGATGCTCGTCGTGGGCTCGTCGCTCGAGGTCTGGCCAATCGCCGGCCTCCCGCTCGAGGCCGGCTCGCTCGCCATCGTCAACGTCGGCCCGACGGCGCTCGACAAACGCGCCGTCCTGAAGATCGACGGCAGCGCCGGGGAGACGCTCGCGGCTGTCGCTGCGGCGCTTTGAGAACTCGTTTCAGAATGAAGCGAGTTCTAAGCACGAGTTGGGGGTCGACCTCGGCCGATCTGGGTGGTATGACTACCGCCGTGCCACAGGCGGCGACGACACGGCGAAAGACGACGGAGCGCGCAAAGTCTCAGTCGAAGGCGCTCGTCACGAAGCTGACGGATGCCGGAGAGGACGCGCTGCAACGGCTCGCGGAGCTCCCGGGCGGTCAGCGAGCGTTCGGGGCCTTCAACGAACTCCGCAATCGCGTGGACGAGCTGAGCAAGAAGGTGCGGGGCATCGACGAGCTCGAGCGCCGAATCAAGAAGCTCGAGAAGCAGGTCGCCGAGCTGAAGCCGCCTCGGAAGGCCACAACCCGCTCGACGCCGAAGCGCCCGCCGACAACACCCACTTAGGCTCGCGGAACCCGCAGACGTAGCGCCCGCGGGACGATCTCGAGATGGACCGGCGTCCTCCCGGGCTGCTCCCCGTCGAGCTCGATCGGCAGTGGCTCGTCCGCTTCGACCGTCACCCTCCGCCCGCGCAGGACCTCGAGCCGCGGGTGAGGAAGGTGGTTGCCCCTATAGGTCTTCGGGAGCACGAAGAGGAGGTCACGTTTCGTGACGTCTCCGATGAGCAGCACGTCGAAGACGCCGTCGTCCGGAAGCGCCTCCGGACACAGCATCATCCCGCCCCCGATGAAGCGTCCGTTCGCGACGACGACGTCGATCATGCGCCCTTCGCGAACCTCGCCATCGACCGTGACTCGCATCCTCCCCGTCTGCCAGCCGAAGAAGACCGCGAGTGTCGCCCAGTAGTACGAGATCTTGCCGCCGAGCGCTTTCGAGGCCTCGTTCGCGCGCCGCGCGATCGCACCGCTGATGCCCGCGCTGCCGACGTTCGCGAAGTAGGCCCCTCCTTCTCCGCCGGCCCAGGTGCGAAAAGTCGCCCGTCCGAGGTCGATCTCGCGGATGTCGCCGGTGAGCGCGGTGGCGACCGCATCCTCGAGGCGCCGCGAGATACCGAAGCTACGGACGAAGTCCCAACCCGTCCCCCGGGGGATGACTGCAAGCTCGACTCCCTCGACACCCGCGATCCCGTTCACGGCCTCGTGGACGGACCCGTCTCCTCCGACCACGACGAGTCGAGTCGCTCCTCCGGCGACCGCAGCCGCAGCGAGCTCGGTCAGATGGCCGGGCCTCTCGGAGACGAACACGTCGCCCGAGAGGCCGAGCGCAGCGCAGCGGTGCGCGAGCTCCGGCCACTGCCGCCCCGTCGAGCCTGCGGCGGACGCCGGGTTGACGAGGAAGACCGTGTTGCTAATCGCCGGCGGTCGCCGTCGCGAGCGCGACGCGGGTCATCCGGTCGACGGCGTCGCGGAGCTCTTCGTCCGAGATCCGCACGAACTCGCCTTCGACGACGATGTCGCTGATCGTCAACAGGCAGCCGGTCAGGACTCCGCGCAGCGCGCCCAGGGTGAAGAGCGCCGACGCCTCCATCTCGACTGCGAGGATCCCTCGGCTCGACCAACGCCGGTACTGGCCGGCGTCCGGGTTGTAGAAGAGGTCGCTCGAGACGATCGGGCCGACGCGAATCTTCTGCTCGCTCGACTTCGCTACGTGGACCGCCTCGTGGATCAGCTCCCAGCTCGCGGTCGGGCAGTGCGGCTCCCCGCCGACGAGGTGAGTCGCCGTCGAGTCGGCCGGCACCGCGGAGAGCGCCACGATCATGTCCCCGAGGGCGTGATCCGGTTGCAGGCCTCCGCAGGTGCCGACCCGGAGCAGTCGCTTGACGCCAAGCTGGACGAGCTCCTCGAAGACGATCGTCGCGCTCGG
>VAWZ01000140.1:436-5798 GCA_005888365.1 Actinomycetota bacterium | reverse complement strand
TACTGCGCTCGTCTGGCGGTCGAGGGATCTGAGCCAGAAGACTGAGGTGACCCGACCACAATAAGAACGGGGCCGCCGAGCCCTCCCAAGCGAATTACGGCCTCATACCCAACAGGGGCTGCAAGCGATTCTGCCGCACTGGCCGCCCGTTGCTCGTGCCGCGTGCAGACTGATCGAGCAAAGAACGCTAGACTTAGAGCCTACGAGCTAGCTCTTACCTTTCGCCTTGCCCGCTTTTCGACCCGGCCTCGCGCCTGGTGAGGCGGAAAGAGAGATGCTGTGCCCTCTCAGATGGTCATCGTCAGATACCCGACCGGGGAATCCGAGTTCCGGATCCTGGCCGAGGCGCCGACCGTGGGTGACAAGCTCAAGCGGGGGAACGATGAGTGGCGAGTCATCGACGTTGGCAGAGACGAAAACGACACCTTTCTCGTCGCGCTCGGGCCGCGAGAGGGAAGCTCGCGGGGGTTGGGAGCGAGTGCCGCGGGGATTCCTGGGCATCCAAGTGCATGAGAACGACGCACGGAACGAGGTCGGGCTTGAGGGTCGCTCGATTGGCCGCCGTGATTGGGACGTCGTGACACTGGGGCCCGATGCCGTGACCTGCTGGCCGGGCGCCGTCCTCAAGGCGGTGCGCCCTTGCGACCGACACGTGGGCAAGTAGACGAAGGTGGGCAAGACGCCTCGAGAGAGAGCGGCCGAGCAGCGCCAGGCGAAGCTCGAGCACATGCGCGAGCAGATTGCCTCGGGTGCTCTGGTGCTCCGTGAGATGACGCACACCGAGCGGGCGAAATGGGCCAAGCAGCGTTCCGCGCTCGAGGCCAAGTTGACCCCGGCGGAGCGCACTCGACGCGATGCAATTCTCAGGGAACGGCGTAGACGCACCGATCACACGCTCGCTCGTGGGTTTGAGCGCACGACATAGTCCGACGTCAGCCGCCAGCCGCTCAGCCCATCTCGACCGCGATCGGTACGCCCAGCCGCCCCATCGTGCGCAGGTGCCGGAAATGCGAGCGGAGGGCTCCCCACAACGAGCGCTGTGCCACGTAGCGGACACCATGTAGCTCGGCGTTGCGCTGAACGATCTTGGCGATCTGCGCGTAGTGGGTGTGCGGCACCCGAGGGAACAGATGGTGCTCGATCTGGTAGTTGAGGCCTCCGACCATCCAGCTGATTATCGGGTTGCGCGGGCAGAAGTCGACCGTCGTCTCGACCTCGTGCACCGCCCAGAGCCGCGGCTCGATGGCGAGCTGCTCGGCCGAGGCGAAGTCGGCCTCCTCGACGCAATGTGCGAGCTGGAAGGTGACAGCCACGATCAGGCTCACGACCATCGAGTAGGCCAGATAGACACCGAGAACGGCCCACCACGGGTAGACGAACATCGGCACGACTATTGCCCAGCCGACAAAGATCACCTTCCCGCCGATGAGACCGGCGAGGTCCCAGCGTCGGGGTAGACGCAGCGCGCTCGTCCCGATGCGTCCCCGCACGAACGCGGCGACATCGCCGACCGTCTGCCAGCGGAGCGCCATCACGCAGTAGAGCGCCCAGATGTAGTAGTGCTGCAGCCGGTACCACGGGCGAGGTGCCTGGACGGGCATCAGCCGCGCGAACGGCACTTGAGTGATGTCGGCGTCGTAGCCGTCGACGTTGGTGTACGTGTGATGCGCGACATTGTGCTTCACGCGCCAGGCGTAGCTCGAGAGCCCGAGCAACGCATCGGCCGTCCAGCCCATCAGATGGTTGAGGCGGCGCGCCCGAAAGTAGGCGCCGTGATTGGCATCGTGCATCACGCAGAACGCCGTCAGCGGCGTCCCGGCGATCAGCCCGCCCAAGCTGAGCAGACCAAGCCACAAGCCGGGGTCTCCGAGCACGAGCGTCAGCCACGAGGCCAGTAGCAGGCCGAAGGCGACGATCCCTTTGGCGTACAGCTCGACTCGACCGCGCACCCGGGTGCGGCGAGTCGACAGGTACTCCTCGACCTCGCGGCGCGTCTGTCGGATGAACTCGCCGCCGTTGTCGAACGAGAGCTTCGGCGGTGGCGTGCTCTTCAGCTTCTCAATGCCGGCGATGACACCGCTCCCTTCGCTTGACTCAGGTGAGATGAGCGGAGCCCGCGATCGCGGGAGCGACGACGGGCTCCACTACTCGCCTCTAGGCGATCGCAGCGACGTTCGTCGCCTCCGGACCCTTCGCGCCCTCGCGCTGCTCGAACTGCACGCGGGCACCCTCGGACAGCGACTTGAAGCCATCGCCGGCGATGTTGCTGTGATGGACGAAGAGATCCTTCGAACCCTCGTCGGGGGTGATGAAGCCGTACCCCTTGTCATCGTTGAACCACTTGACGATTCCGTTAGCCATAAAAAACACCTCCCTTGCTACTTCACGAACGCGTAAGGAAGGCGCATGGCGCAAACCGGACTCGCTCTGAATTTCAGCAGTCACAGTAGCAGCGACCGAGCTCGGGCAGCCTGCACCGCCGAGTTCGCCTACGATGCGGCGATGGCGAAGCGTTCCGAGAAGCCGAAGAAATCACAAAAGCAACAGCCACAGAAGACCCTCAAAGAGCGCCGCGCCGAAAAACGGGCGGCGAAGAAGTTCGGGTCAGCGGACCGAGGCTAGGCGACCGTGCGGCTACCCGCACGTCTCCGGCGAATGTATGCGGATGCGGCTAGCCGCACCAATGACGATGAGCGGAATCAAGCGGTGACGACTACGAGGTACTCGCCCAGGAGTTGACCGGGCTCGGAGACAAGATCCGCGGCCTCGATGAACGATTGGCGGCTGTCGAGAGAGTGAACGCCCGGCTCGAGGACGCTGCGCTGACTCGAAGCCAGAAAATCAGTGCCCGGCTATAACCTCTAAGACCCGAGCGACCGAAGCCTCCTGGCGGACAGCCACGTTCGCTCCGACTCAAACGCTACGAGCGATGCACGCGACTCGGTCCCGTTGCGACTGTCCGCCGGAGCCACGAGTAGATCCGCGCTCGGACCGGCTCCCGCCGCCACCGTCGCAGCCCGACGAAGTGCTCGTGCAGGTATGGGGCAAGACGGATCGCACCACCGAGTACGGCGACGACGATCGCGCTAACCACCCCGATGACCTTCAGAATTCCCACCGCCCCACCGTAGCCGGAGCGAGGGGTGGTGGCGAGGCCAGGACCAGGTTGGGCGGTGATGAGGCGCGGTAGACCCGCAGCGAACGGCTCGGCGTTTTTGGCAGAAGCACACCACCTGGCCGGTCACCTACAAGATGCCACCTCTCGCGCGCCGCCTCTCAAATGATGATTCGCGCGCTCCGCTGGGAGAGGAGCCATTCCTCCGGTAAGCCTCGCTGGGTCTTCGGACGCGTCCGTGATAAGCGGACTGTTGGTCCGAATAAGACGTACAGGGTGTTCGGAGACAGGCGAGCGGCTTCAATCTACGACCACCGCCTCACGGTTTATCTATAGGAGCGCATTCCCGCACACTCGCGCACACGGTATGTCTCCGGACGTCGGCTCAGGACATGGGCAACAGCTGTCTGCGTCGTGGTCGTTGTCAGCGCGACACGGTTCCCCTGAGGGTGCTGACGGTGTAACTCGCGTTCTCCGTCTCGGTGCCCTTGCCGTGCAGACCCTTGTATGCCTTCGTGCCGGATGCAATCGTCCACCGCGATGTGCCGGCGTTCGTGTCGATCTTGACGACGTATGTGATCGTGCCCTTCTTGCCCTTGGCGACGAAGCGAAGTGTGATCAACGTCCCATCCGCACGCACGGTCCGGTAGGCGACGTGACAGCTCCACTGGCTTTGAACGTGCCAGTGCCCGCGAGGCTTCCGTCCCTGACGTCGTACTTGTCGTTGGTACCAGCGATGACGACCTTTACCTTGCCGCCTGAGAAGCTCGACCGTGCCGTACGCGCAGGCGAAGAACTCTGCGACTCGGCCGTGCGCTCGAAGACCGCGAAAACAGTGACTCCCACGAGCACCACACAGGCTGCGACAGCCGTCCTGATGCGCCGCCGCCGTCGCGCGCGCTGCCTTGCCTCTTCGATTAGTGCCTCGACGAGAGCCTCAACCTGTTGGCGGTCAACGGGATCGCTTGGGCGAGGTGGAGCGGTAATAGTCACGGCTGCCTCCTTAGCTCTATTGCGCTAGTATCACTAGCACTATGCTGAATGTCAAGGTAGACAAGAGCGACCCCACTGACCTGTACGAGCAGGTCGCTGGCGAAATCCGCCGGGCAATCGCCGACGGAGAGGCGAAGCCAGGAGAGCGCCTTCCGCCGGCCAGGGATCTCGCCGCCGTCCTCGGGGTCAACACAAACACTGTGCTGCGTTCGCTGCGAGTGTTGCGCGACGAAGGACTACTCGAGTTCCGACGCGGGCGTGGCATCTCGGTGGCAGGGACGCCCGAACGTGGTGTCGTCGTCCAGCGAGCGAAGGAGCTCGTCGAGTTCGCCCGGCACCACGGCTACCGCCTGGACGAGCTCGTCGAGATCATCGAAGACGTGGGCTGACTTAGCGCGCCGCTCAAGCGACATTCCCGCACGCTCGCGCAGGCTGGGTAGCCCTCCTCTGACCCCCTAACCGCTGCGGCCTCCCTTGAGCAGCGTGTACAGGTACTACTGGATTTCTTAAGCCGCCCGCCGAGACGCCGGTACCCCCATGCGCTCGGGGAAGAGGACGCTGGCCCAGGCAGGCGGCACCGGCCGCGCCGCTATCGCTTACTCGTAACGAAGCGCTCCTGTGTGCATCGTCATCTTCCACCCATCCGCGACGAGCGCGTACACCTTGCACGTCCTCCCGAACCAGTGATTGCTCTCATCTCCTGTGGCTCGTTCTCGCCACAGAGTGTCGATGTCAACCACGGCCATCGCGCCGTCGCCCTCCGCTGAGACTTGAATCTTCGCGATCGATCGACGATTGTGAACTAGCTCGTACCGCGTGAAGAGGTCTTCGTAGACGCTGCCCCAACGCGCAGCGTTGAAGCGGCCCATCTTGACGACCCAGTCGAGGGGGTCGATGGACGTATAGGTGCGCGGCCACACCCAGACCATGTCTGGATGGAAGACAGAGAGGAGGAGCTCGACGTCCTGGGTGTCCCAGGCACGGGTCTCGCGATCGACGGTCGCTCGGATCTCATCCTCGGGTCGCACGACGGCACTCTTACCGTCGGCGCTTCAACCTGCAATGTGGACGGGTCCCATCGGCGGCTCAAGCGACATTCCCGGACAGGCCAGCATGACGTCCTACGAAGACACAACGGAGACGGGAGAAACCATGCGCCGCCTGAACTTCCTGCGCGACGATCCCTGGGATGAAGTCAACGACGACCTCGGCATCCGTGTCCGCTGGTTCGGGCACCCGTTCGGCGCCGACATG
>VAWZ01000140.1:0-399 GCA_005888365.1 Actinomycetota bacterium | reverse complement strand
GTTCGCTGCACATGCACTACGGGGTCGAGGAGATGTTCTTCGTGCTCAGCGGCACGCCTACTGTCCGCACGCCCGACGGGGAGGAGCAGCTCTCGCCTGGAGATGTCATCTACTTCCCCGAGGGCCGCGACGGGCTGCACACGTTCTCCAATCCGAGCGATGAGCCGGTGCGGATGCTCGGCATCTCCACCAAGCGGTTTCCCGATGTCCTGGCCTACCCGGAGAAGGGCATAGCGTGGGTCGCAACGCGTCATCCGGAACGCCGAGTGCCCGAGGGCAGAGACGAAGGAATCATCGCTCGCTTCGAGTTGCCACCCGGCGAGTAAGGCTCGCTGCGGCGGACCCAAGGGACATTCCCGCACGCTCGCACAGGCGAGCGACGCGGGGGTCAGGCGTCGA
>VAWZ01000139.1 GCA_005888365.1 Actinomycetota bacterium | reverse complement strand
GATGGAGCGGTTTCGAGCGGATTCCAGCGGAGGATGCGACTACCGTCGGCGGTAGCGCAAACCTAATGAGACGGCGGGATTCCGTTTAGTGGAGCCGAAGCGGACGACGGGGCTCGAACCCGCGACCCTTGGCTTGGGAAGCCAATGCTCTACCGACTGAGCTACGTCCGCGCTCACCCGATTCTAGTCGTGCCTTGACAGCGTCTTCACACGCGCCTCGTACAGTTCCCGCTCGTGCGGGCCGTCGCCGTCGCAGGGTTCTGCCTCCTGCTCGCCTGCGCCGGGGCTGCCGCCTCGGCGTCCAGAGCATCCCGTTCCGACACGAGCGTCTTCGGCGGGCTCGGGACCTGGGTCGACATCTACGACGCCGGCGTGTACGCGGCTCCCGAGCAAACGGCGGCGCGAATCGCGGCTCGTGGCATCGTGACCGTGTGGGTGGAGACGGGGAACTACCACTCCGCTTCGGACATCGTCAACCCGGCCCGGCTTGCGCGGCTCATGGAAGCGCTGCACGCGGACGGGGTGCGAGTTGTCGGCTGGTACCTCCCCGGCCACACGAGCCCAGCGCTCGACACCCGGCGCGCGCTCGCGATGCTCTCCTTCCGGACACCGAACGGCCAGGCGCTCGACGGAGTTGCCCTCGACATCGAGTCGACGAGGCTGCGAAACGTGGGCCTGCGCTCGCGAAGAGCGGTCGCCCTGGCGCAGCGTGTCCGCCAGGCAGCGCCGCAAACACCCCTCGCGATCATCCCCTTCAACCCGCGGGGGCTCGAGCGGCACCCGCACACGTGGCCCGCGTTTCCCTGGGCTCAGCTGGCTGCGACTGCCGACGCGTTCGCTCCGATGATCTACACGAGCTCGTCGGTCAAGGGCTTCGACGCGACGTACGGCTACGTGACGAGAGCTCTGCGTCTGCTGCGGGACGACACGGGCGAGCCGGACGTCCCGATCCACGTCATCGGCGGCGTCGCCAACGGCCTCGGGCCCGAGGAGGTTGCAGGCTTCGCGGCGGCCGTCTCGGACGACGGCGGGACGATCGGCGTGAGCCTGTACGACTGGACGACCACGCGTCCGGCGGAGTGGCCCGTGCTGAGCTCGCTCAGCGGCTAGGCCACGCCTCCCGCAAGCGCTCGCGCGTGGCAAACAAATGCTCGGGGAGGACCTTGACGTCGGCCAGGACCGGCATGAAGTTCGTGTCTCCCGACCAGCGCGGCACGACGTGGAGATGAACGTGGTCGGTGATTCCCGCACCAGCGACCCGTCCGAGATTCCAACCGAGGTTGAACCCGTCCGGGCCGTAAGCGCGACCGAGCGCGGCGAGCGCGCCGACCGAGAGTCGATGCAACTCGAGCGCTTCGGCGTCCGTCAGCCCCTCGAGCGCGCCCTCGTGCCGGAGCGGCGCGACCATCAAATGTCCTGACGAGTAGGGGAACTTGTTCAGGATCGCGAACGCGGTCTCGCCGCGTACGACGACGAGGGACTCGGACTCCGGGATCTCGTCTGCAGCCTCGCGGCAGAAGACGCAACCCTCGTACTCGTCCGCCTGCTCGATGTATTCGAGGCGCCACGGTGCCCAGAGAGGCTTCGCCATGGCGCGGGTTCTACCACCCGTCGCTCGGCACGAGTGCGGGAATTCCCGCCGGCGAGCCGGCGCTGATTCCCCCGTCCGAGTGACGTTTCGCCGTTGAACCGGACCTTCGGCTTACCGGATCTGGACCTCCCGCGGGTGCCGGCGCGCCTCGTTTGGACGAGAACGTATGCACCACGCCGAGACACACGAAGGGGAGCGGCTATGACTGCGGCTCAGTTCGAAACAATCGACGAGACGGAAGCAGAGGCGATTCTTCGCTGGCGGTTCGACGGGTTGGTGCGAGCCGGCTACGACATCGGCTCGGCTCTCCTTCTCGCGTCGCATGTCGAGATCGATCTCCACGACGCCTCGACACTCGTGCAGCGTGGCTGTCCCTCCGAGACAGCACTCCAGATTCTCCTCTGACACTCCTCCTCGCGGCGGATGACGGCCGGGGCCTCCGATACGGCGGAGAGGCTCCGGCCGATCCATTCCCCGAATCGCAGTTGCGAACAAGATGCTCACCAAGACTGAACCGGTTCATAGCGATGCGGCCCTCGCTGCGTCGGCACACTAGGGCGCATGCTCCCGGTCTGGTTGTCACTCCTGTTCGGCGCTCCCTGGCTCGTCGCGATCGTCTGGGTTCGGTCGCGCGCGCCGCGCACCGACGTCGTCCCGCCGTCGATGGCCGAGTCGGCGCGCGAGCGTCTCTGGACGTAGGGGGCCTAGCGAAACGCGTTAGAGCCAGCGCTTCGCTAGAGCTAGTCCGGTAGGACCCTGGATCGGCGCCGTCGCGCCGTGTCGGATCGTCCTCGCCTCTAGCGCTCCAGCGTCGCTCGCGGTAGACGAGGCCCGCTGAGTGCAGGTAGCCCGTTGGCCTTCATCGAGCGGTGGCAAACGCCGGGCCAGCACCCATCCGTCCCCAAGGGGAGAGGGGAAACGGACGCCAAAAGCCGGCCCGGCCCGGTTGCCTTCGGGTCTCATCGGACGCTCCCTGCATTTCGTCGCAAGGCAATCGCGCGCCCGGGCTGCTCAGCTCGGGTTATCCAAGGAATTCACCCGGTGATTCAACCGACCGACGATTCGGCCGCTTCGGCTCGGGTTAGGATCGACGAGCTGTAGTGACCTCCAAGAGGACGGTCCTGCCCGACCTGCAGGAGGGCGGCACAGCAAGCGACGGGGCGGCTCGCAGTGCGGGGAGCTACGGGCACTGCGAGCCTCCTCGTCAGTGGCCCGGTCTAGCTGCGCGTACGGGTAGAAAGAACGGCACCCGGTTGGTTGAGCCGTTCTTCGTAGAGCCAGCGCTTCCCGGATTCCTCGTCTACGAAGTGACGGAGCCCGCTATCAGGCGGGTTCCGTCCTCTCAGGTCGGCTCAGATCTCATCAACGGGGTACAAAGTTGTACCCCGGATGCAGACCGGCGTCGTACACTCCAAAGCACGAACACGGATAGTGGCTATAGGACACCAAGCGGCTTTCGTCTGAGGGCTCGGGTTATGCGCGCTCTCGCACTCGCCCAACGCGAGCGTGCCGAGGTAACGCGAGCGTTTCTTCATACCCGTCGCGAGACGCCCCAGATCCCCTCCGCGAGCTGCCGAACTCCTCGAGGCTAAACCGCTCGTGCGGGCCTTTGCGTGCATTCCCGCGCACAATCGGCGTAGCATCGCTCCACCTCGTGATCCGATCAGAGGGTGGGGATGCTGCGGCGGTACGAGACGATCGCGGGCGGAGCTTGGTTGTGGCGCGCTCGCCGTAGGAAAGGCGCCCGATTCGTTTCGGTGGCGCTCGCACGCAGGCGCAGGCGTGTTGCTCGCCGAATACGCAACGTCGGTTGGACGGAGAAGACCCGCCCTTTGCTCGTGAGTTGCGCACTGGCGGTCGTCCTAGGCGTCCTCGTTGCCCACTTCGCCGGGTAGCGCGCGCGCTCCCTCTGAGGGGAGGAGACATCTGATGCACTGGGTTTGGATCGGCCTGGCGGTGGGTGATGCTTCCGCCTTCTTCGCTTTCGTTTGGGTCACGAAGTAGGGCGCTAGGGGTCTCCACGACCCCCAGGCTGCGATGGCGCGGCCT
>VAWZ01000011.1 GCA_005888365.1 Actinomycetota bacterium | reverse complement strand
TCGTCGGCTGTCCTTCCGTTGTCTGCAGCTCCTCGGGAAGCGCAAAGTAGGCGCGGTACGCGAGATTGTTCCCGTCGACGAGGAAGAGCTCGCACTCGCGCGCGGGAGCGTCGTCGAGCTCGAGCTCTTCTCCGGTGATGGTCTTCGGCATCTAGTGCAACTCTACGGCGGCCTCCTATTCGACCGTCGTCACGAGCTCGAACACGGAAGGCGCGAACGCGTCCGTGTGACGCCTCACGCGGCCGATCCGCTCCGGGAACTCCGAGTTCTCCTTCCAGGCCGCCTGTGCTTCGAAGCTCTCCCAGGGAGCGAAGCTCATGAACGTCGCGGAATCGTCGGCGTCGCGGACGAGCCGGAACGTGCCCGAGCCGGGGAAGGTCGAGCCCCACGCCACGAAGTCGCGCCAGGCAGCGACGAACTCGTCCTCCTCGCCCTCCTTGACCTGCCAGGTCCCGCTCGTGTAGGTCTCAGCCATCGCCGCACCTCCGTCCGAGTTGATGCCGGAGAGCAGTATTGTCGGTCGGCGCGTGCGTCGCGTACCCATGCTTTCCGGCTCGCGAGTCGTCCTCGTCCCGGCCGGCGACGACGACCTCCTCATCCGCCCCCCGCATCCGCCCGAGCAGATCGTGGACGCCGGGGCAGCGGTGCGAGACGCCCTCCGCTTCCCGCTGTCCGGCGAAGCACTCGATACGATCGCGCCCTCGCGTGGCCGGGCGACGATCGTGGTGGAGCCACGCGCTCTCCCTGTGCCGGGCGCGCAGCTCGACCCTCGCCCGGAGGCGCTCGCGGCAACGGTCGACGAGCTCGCCCGCTGTGGTGTCCCCGACTCGCGGCAGACGATTCTCGTGGCGGGTGGGTTGGGGCAGCGACTCGGTCAGCGCGAGCTCGAGCGGCTCCTGCCTCCCCCGGAGGCTCGCGCGTTCCGCGGTCGTGTGCTCGTACACGATGCGGATGAGCCGGCGCTCGTCCCGATCGGGGACTGGAACGGCTCCACCGTCCGGATCCACCCCGCCATGACAGATGCCGACCTGGTCGTCGTCGTGGGTGCGGCGGAGACCGTCCTACACGGAGGGCCTGGGACGCTTCTGGCCGCGTGCGACGCGGCGACGGTTCGGCGAGCCGCGGGCATCGACTCCCTCGTGGAGGCGTCGGGAGCGCCGGAATGGGATCTTGCGCTTCGCGTCGAGCGCGCACTCGCGCGGAGGGTTGCGGTGATCGGAGTCTCGCTCGTCCTCGACCTTCCACGGCTGACCGGGCCGTTTCGCGGGTACCCGGACGAGAGAGCGTCCCTGGAGCGGGTCGTGCGCTCGCCACTCCGCCGCGCGTTTTCGCTCTTGCCGGCAGGTGCCCGGGCCGATGTCCTGACCCGCCAAGCTCGCCGCCTGACCGCGACGGCCGCCTACGCGGGAATCCCTTCCGGCGCGCACGCCGAGGCGCTCCTGCGCGGGGTAGAGCTTCGCGGCACGAGGCTTGCTGAGCCGGTGGACACTCTCGTCGTCGGGGTTCCCTGGATGAGCCCGCACGCCCCCAGAGAGCGCGTCAATCCGGTGACCGTCGCCGCGCTCACGCTCGGTCTCGCGCTCCGGCTCCGTCGCGATGCCTTCCCCGTCCGACCCGACGGGACGCTCGTCCTCCTTCACCCACTCACGCGCTCGTTCCACGGCGCGGCGCAGGCCCCGTACGCTGCGATGTTCCATGCCTTGCGCGGTTCGCGAGACGAGGGCGAACTCGTCGAGGCGGAGCGCGCCGCGCACGCCGACGAGGCCGGTCTCGCGGCGTACCGCGCAGGAAGGGCCTGTCACCCGCTGCTCCCGTACGCGGACTGGGCAGGCTGCAGACCGTCGCTCGACCGGCTCGGTCGCGTCCTCGTGGCCGGGAGTCGCGATGCTCTCGCCGCGCGAACGCTCGGATTCGTGCCTACCCGCGGAATCGGCAGCGCGCTCGAGATGGCGCACGGCGTCTCGGGAGGACAGGCCCGAATCGGGATCCTGCTGGCGCCGCCCTATGCGCCGCTGATCGTGGGCTGAACCGCTCCTATGGTCGTACGGCGCGTAACCGGGGCCGCGCCAGCGAGGCGACGAGCCCGACGAGAATCAGCAACGTCCCCACGAGGATCGCGACGTCCGCGAGGTTGAACGCGTTGTTGCCGTGGAGGATGAAGTCGGTGACGTAGCCCAGGCGAAGCCGGTCGACGAGGTTGCCGACGCCGCCGCCGATGACGAGGCCGAAGCCGACGAGAACGGGACGGTCGAGCGTCCCGACGCGAGCGAGGAACACGAGGAGAGCTGCGACCGCGAGCGTCGCGAGGACCGACATGGGAACGGCATTCCCCGCGAGACCTCCGCCCGCAATTCCCGGGTTCCGGAACGGCTCGATGGAGAAGGTTCCCGCAAGATGCAGGTCCTCCCCCGGGCTCAAAGTGGACCTCACGAGTTCCTTGGTCGCCTGGTCGAGCGCGACGATGTACAAGCCGACGGCGGCCAGCGTCATCCAATGCGGCCGCGGAATCTTCCTCACGCCATCCACCCCCTCGAATCCCAGTCGATGAATCCCAGTCGATTGCCCCTTCGAAACGTAGCGGGCGGCGCGGTTCTTCCCGCTGCGCCGAGTTGGCGAGCCCCTCAGCTCTCGCCCAGATAAGTCTTTCGCACCTGCTCGTTCGTCTTCAAGTCGGAAGCGCGGCCTTCGAGTACGACCCGACCCGTCTCGAGCACGTACCCGCGGCTTGCGACGTCCAGTGCCATCAACGCGTTCTGCTCGACGAGGAGGATCGGAGTTCCCTGCTTGTTGATCTCGACGACCGTCTCGAAGATCCGGTCGACGAAGATCGGTGCCAGGCCCATCGAGGGCTCGTCGAGCATGAGGAGCTTCGGACGTGCCATCAGCGCCCGTCCGATCGCGCACATCTGCTGCTCGCCACCCGACATCGTCCCCGCCTTCTGGAGCTTGCGCTCGGCAAGCCGCGGGAAGAGCCCGTACACACGATCCATGTCCTCTCTGATCGCCGCTCGGTCGGTGCGCTGGAACGCACCCATCTCCAAATTCTCGACGACGGTCATCCGAGAGAAGAGCTTGCGGCCTTCAGGCGACTGCGAAATACCCTTCTTCACGATCTCGTGTGCTCGGAGGGAGGTGATGTCCTCGCCCTGAAAACGGATCGACCCATGCCGCGGCCGGTTGAGCCCGTTGATCGAGCGGAGCGTCGTCGTCTTTCCGGCACCGTTCGCGCCGAGGAGCGTCACGATCTCGCCCTTGTGCACGTCGAGCGAGATACCGCTCAGCGCACGGATCGTGCCGTAGTACGTCTCGACGCCGTCGAGCTCGAGAACGCGATCGTCCGCGCCCGTGCTCACGAGACGGCAGCCTTCCCGAGGTACGCCTCGATCACTCGCGGATCGCGCTGCACCTCGAGCGGTTTTCCTTCGGAGATCTTGGCGCCGTAGTCGAGCACGGTGACGCGGTCGGAGACGTCCATGACCAGTCGCACGTCGTGTTCGATCAGGAGGACCGTGAGTGCCTGCTCCTGCCGGAGCAGCTCGACGAACCCAGTGAACTCGCGCGTCTCATGCGGATTCATCCCGGCCGTCGGCTCGTCCAGCAGGAGGAGTTTCGGCTGAGTCGCGAGCGCCCGGGCGACCTCGAGTCGGCGCTGGTCCCCGTACGAGAGGTTGCGAGCGTACTGGTCGTCGCGGCGCACGAGCCCGCAGTAAGCGAGGAGCTCGCGGCCCCGCTCGCGAGCGCGCGCTTCCTCGCGGCGTACACCTGGCGTCCGGATGATGCTCGTGATGATGCGGCTCTTGAGGCGACAGTGCATGCCGACCAAGACGTTTTCGAGGGCGGTCATCTGCTGGAAGAGCCGAATGTTCTGGAAGGTCCGCCCGATACCCCGTTGGGTCGCCGCGTGCGGCGGCTTGCCGCCGATGTCCTCACCGTCGAAGATCACGCGTCCCCAAGTCGGCTTGTACACGCCGGTGATCATGTTGAAGAACGTCGTCTTCCCGGCCCCGTTCGGCCCGATCAGGCTCACGATGCTGCCGGCGGGGATGACGAAGTCGATGTCGTCGACAGCGACCAGTCCGCCGAACTCCTTCCGGAGGGCGACGGTCTGGAGGAGCGGCTCGGCGGCCACGCCCTACTCCACCGCCGCCTGGCGCACGTCCATGAGTGGTTCGTCGTGCACGCCAGTCTCGAACTCGTACTGGCGCCGGCGCTCTGGTATGAGCCCGCCCGGTCGAAAGAGCATGACCAGGACGATGATCGCCCCGTAGATCCCGGTCGAGACGAGGGGCGCGTTGACGCATCCCCCGCTGATCACCTTCGCTGGATCCTGGCTCGCTGCGTTGCACGACAACACGTTGTTGTTGAGCCATGCCGAGACGTTGTTGAGCCCCTCGTAGTTGAGGTACGAGAGCAGGACCGCACCCGAGACGACGCCCCAGACGTTTCCCATCCCCCCGAGGATCACCATCGTCAGGACGAACACGGAGATCCCGAAGTAGAAATCGTCCGGAAAGACCGCTTGCTTGTAGGAGGCGAAAAATGCGCCTGCGACGCCGCCGAAGAACGCTCCCGACGCGTACGCCCAGGTCTTCGTGCGCATGAGCGGAATGCCCATCGCCGCCGCGGCGACCTCGTCCTCGCGGATCGCGATCCAGGCGCGGCCGAGACGAGAGTCGCGCAGGCGGATGCTGCAGAAGATCGTGATGAGGAGCAGCGCGATCGCCGACCAGTAGATGACCGTCGTGAAGTTGACGTAGACGCCCGCTTCGGTGAGGTAGTTGGCCGGAAGCCCCAGGTGGTGGGCGATCCACGCCCCGAAACCCGGAGGATCGACCGGATTGATTCCCGGGGGTCCGTTCGTGAGGTTGAAGCCGAGCGTCTGCTTGTCGCCGTCGCGAGCGATCTCGGAGACGATCTCGCCGAAGCCGAGGGTGACGATCGCCAGGTAGTCGCCGCGAAGGCGCAGAGTGGGCAGGCCGATCATGACTCCGCCGACGGCGGTGACGAGCGCGGCGGCGAGGAGCACGATCCAGATCGAGATGTGGATCCCCCCGACACCTGGCGGTATGCCGATGCCGCCGATGTCGATGTTCGCCCCGAACTGCGAGGCGTGCGGCGAGGCGAGCCAGGCCGCCGTGTAGGCGCCGAGCGCGTAGAAGGCGACGTAGCCGAGGTCGAGAAGCCCCGCGTATCCGACGACGATGTTCAGGGCGACGGCCATCATCGCGAACACGACCATCACCACCATCGTGGTCATGGCGGGGAAGGTGTTGAAGATCGGCAGTTTGAAGAGGAAGCGCCCGTAGTCGGCCTGCTGGATGAAGAACGGATAGGCGACCGCAAGAGCCATCACCGTGGCCGGAAGCGCATAACGGCGCCACCGGCGCGGCAGGACGTACAGGACGTACGCGATCGCCAGGAGAACCATCGCAGCCGGATCGGGCGTGCGGACGGGCAGGGTGACGAGGATCACGAGGACCGCGATCACCAGTGGTGGCACCGCGCGCTGAAGGAACGGAGATTGCCGCTCCCAGCGTGCACGCGCGTCTCTCACGCCGATCGCCTCGACGAGCCGCCAGAAGCCCCCGTACATGCCCCCACCGCGTCCGCGGGCCACTAGCCACCCTCCGGAATCTGCTCGCCGAGCAGGCCCTGCGGCCTGAAGACGAGCGTCAGGATGAGGATGCCGAAGACGATCGTGTGGGTCCAGGCCGAGCCCGGAGCCTGCCAGCCCAGACCCTCGTTGAAGTCCTGAATGAACCCGATCATGAGCCCCCCGAGAACGGCGCCCTGGAGATTTCCGATGCCCCCGAGCACGGCGGCGGTGAAGGCGATCAACCCGAGGGTGAAGCCGGTGTTGAACTGCATCGTCTGCTGGTAGAAGGCGAAGATCACGCCTGCCGCCCCGGCGAGCGCGCCCGCGACGAGGAAGGTGAAGGAGATCGTGCGGTTGACGTCGATCCCCATCATCGCCGCAGCGTCCTTGTCCTGCGCGGTGGCTCGCATCGCCTTGCCGCGCTTCGTGTAGCGAACGAGCCAGACGAGGCCGACGAGGACGGGAACGGTGACGATCAGGACGAAGAGCTGACTCCACTGGTAACTCGCGCACTTCGGGCAGGTCCCGATCGTGAAGGCGTCGCCGCTCGGCAGCGTCGGCGGCAAGGAGACGGGCCGCGGGCCCTTCCAGACGAACGCGATGTTCTCGAGGATGTAGGACATCCCGATCGCCGTGATCAGCGGGACGAGCCGGGGGGCGCCGCGTAACGGCCTGTAGCCGATGCGTTCGATCGTCGCGTTCAGCAGCGCGCAGCCAGCCATCGCGACGGCGAGCGAGACGACCACCGCGAGCGCGAGCATCCCGATTCCCGGGTACGGGCTGAGCGCGAAGACGTTGATCACGAACGTGGCGGCGATCATGCCGCCGATCATGAAGACGTCGCCGTGCGCGAAGTTGATCAGCTCGAGGATGCCGTACACGAGCGTGTACCCCAGCGCGACGAGCGCGTACAGAGAGCCCCGCGTCAGCCCGGCGAACGTGAGCTCGACGAACGTGCTCCAATCCTTGAACAGGTTGATCGCGAGCCACGCGACGACGACCGCGACGAGCGCCAGTCCGATCCCCGGGATGATGAGGGAGGAGAGCGGCCGTGGCGGCTTGGCTCGAGTGGGGACCTCCGCTGCCGCCTGAGTAGCCGTACCTTTCCTCCAAACGTGAGGGGAAGGGCCCGAAGGCCCTTCCCCTTCATGCCTGCTTCGCCGTCTCTTCTGCTGCTAGCCCTTGACCTTCGTGACGACGGCGAAGGCGTAGACCCCGGCGTTGCCCTTGAGCTTCTCGACCGAGATCCACTTGAACGGGACGATGTCGCCGTTCTTGTCGAAGTGGAAGGTGCCCATGATCCCCTTGACCACCTTGAGCTTGTGCAGCTGGTCGACGACCGATTGCCGCGTCCCGTTCGATTTCGCGATCGCGGCGAACAGCGCCTGAGCCGACTGGCCCTGATACACGGGATACGGCGGCATCTGGCCCTTCCAGTGCGAGTACTTGGTCAGGTTCTTGATGAACGTCTTCCCCGCCGGGCCGAGCTTCGAGAGCGGCTGGCCCGCGTAGCTGATGTACATGCCCTGCGCCGCCGCGCCTGCTGCGAGCGTGGCGGACTCGGGCGTCCAGCCGTCGGGGCCGGCGAACTGCACGCCCGGCCCGAGGACCGAGCGCAGGTCCTTCAGCAGCTTGACGCCGTTGTCGCACACGAGACCACCCAGGTACACGGCCGTCGCGCCCGTGTTCTTGATCTTCTGGGCGAGCGCCGTGTAGTCGGTGGCGTTCAGGTCCCACGGCTCGTAGCCGGCCACCGTCATGCCGAGCTTCTTCGCCCGCCCCTGGAAGGCGGACGCGACACCGGCTCCGAAGGTCGTCTGGTCGTTCAGGATGTAGACCTTCTTCGTCTTCTTCAGCGCCTTGAGGGCGTCTGCCATCGACGGCCCCTGGTAGTCGTCAGTGGCGGCGACACGGAAGTAGTTCCGCTTTCCGGTCGGGTAGTAGATGCCAGGCTCGCCGGGGCTGTTCCACGGAGCGTTGTGGGTCAGGCCCACGGCCGTGTTCGCCGAGCTGATCATCGGGATAGGCCCGCCCGGGGCGCGGTTCACGATCGGGAGAAGAACCTTCGAGCAGCCCGAGTTGAACGTGCCCAGAATCCCGATCAGGTTCGAGTTAGCCGCGTACGCGGTTCCGTTCGCGGAGCACACCGCCGGGTCGTAGCGACCCGCCTGCGCGGTCGAGTCGTCACACCCCGCGTAGCCAACCGTGTACTTCCCGACCTTGAAGTGGTACTGCTTCTCGAGCACGTAGCGGATCGCCTGCCCCATCTCCAGGTTCTGCGCACGACCGGCTCCCTGCAGCGGGAGATCCGAGACGACGATGAGCTTGGGCGAGCCACTTCCTTTGTAGAACACGGGACCGCAGGTCGACGGGAGCGCCGACACGCTGTTGCTTCGGAGTGGCCCGGCAACTGCTGCGGCTCCGGCGACGAGCAGTATGACCGCTGCGATTGGCCCTCCGATCAAGATCCTCTTCTTCACTCAGGTCCTCCCTCCACGACTGAACGTCAGGTCTGCCTGCCGATCCGAGACGAGCGAGAGTATTGCCTTTGCCGAGGCTCGGTGCAAGCTCTGACGCCTGCGCTCGCGATCGGTTAGGCGCGGAGCTCGGAGAGCGGGAAGGATCGGTGCTCGCGCGGCGGGACAAGGAAGTTCTGACGATGTGTGGTCGTGAGGAGCCTGTTGAAGCCGCGCCCGGCGCTACCGGTCTCGAAGGCGAGTCTCGTGCCGTCGGGCATGATCCCGTCCATCGCGAGACGCGTCCGCCGGAAGTCGTCGCTCGTCGGGTTGAAGATCACGAAGTGAAGCCCGGCCGCCGGCTCGGCCGAGTAGGCGTCACCCGCCTGATCGGCGGTCCAGAAGAACGGATTGTCGAGTGTGTTGAAGTCCGCACGCTGGGGTACGGCCGTCCCCTTCCGATACACCGTGCCGTCGTCCGCGACCACGTCGCGGTCGAGGCGGGATGCCGGCTGGAGCGAGCCCGAGTGTCCGATCTGGCGGTAGCGGACGTAATCTCGTCGCACCTCCGGCTCCGTCTGCGCCTGGTGCGGCCCCTGAGGAACCGTCTGGATCCCCTGCGGCACGGCGAGCCCGGGCCGGAACGTCGTGTCGAGCCGGCTCTGGAAGTCCAGGGTCAGATACCAGGCCGCGAGGTCCTCGAAGAGGTGGGAGAGGTGCATGTGCGTGCCACGAGCGAAGTACGCGCTCCGGTCGAGGTCCGCGTAGCCGAGCGTCTCGAGATTCGCGATCTTCGAGGGACCGAGACCCGCCTGTTGGGTCGAGGTGAAGCCGAAGAAGAGCTCCGAACCGTCCGGGATGAGGTCGGCGCCATCGATCCCCGCTGCGGTGGCCATCTGCTTCGGAAGGCCAGGCCCGCCGTCGAATCCACCTCCGACGAATCCTTTGCGGATGCTCGTCACGCGGAACAGCTCCCGGAGATCGTGGACCAGCGTCTTCGCGCCGAACGCGACGCGGTCGAGCGAGTCGCTGCGAAGGAGCACGGCGACGTCGTTCTGCTCGAGCCGCGTGCTCTCGGGATCGCTCGGGAACCGCACGGCGTCCTCGAGCACCCGCACCGCCGTCCCGCGCGTGGCGGAAGCGCGTCGGTCGAGCGGAAGGTGCTTGGCCGTCTGCGCCGGCACGTATTGCTCGAAATACGAGGGGCCCCACGCGATCGTGATCCCGAGACCGGCGGGAGATGCGTCGAACCTCTGCTCGAGACCCCGCAGGGCGTTCTCCATTTCCTGCCCTGCCTCTCGCAAGGCGGCCGGGTCGTCTGCAATCTGCAGCTTCGCCGTGACGACCTCGTGGTGGAGCGGGGGCACCAGGACCTGGACGCCGTTGTCGCGTACGACCTGAACGCCGTCGAGCAGGTGCTGCTCGGGAGGGCGGACTCCACTTGCGACCCGAGGCGGCGACGCTCCGAAGCGGTCGACCAACTCGTAGATTCCGGACGCGGCCGCCACCGACGCGGCGGAGCCGACGACGAACTGCTTTCGGGTCAGCCGCACGTCAGAGGCTCGGCTGGATCAGCTCGAGTCGTCGCATCATCCGGTCGAGGTTGGCGACCACCTGCTCGTAGGTGTACGGAGCAATCACGTGCTCGGAGAGCGAGTAGAGCGAACCGCGGTAGTGCCATGCGTACAGGATGTGCCAAAGATCGGCTCCCTGATTCGCGGTGTACATGGTGACTACCGTGCGGCCGAAGCGCTTTGTGCCTTTCGGGTCGTCGAAGCAGGGAATGGTCTTGTGGACCGTCTTGCCCGCAACCGTGAGAGTGGCGTCGCAGGCCGGAATGCGCGTGCGACCCGGGTAGCCCCGGAGGATCACGTGTACCTCGTTGACTCCGCTCGCGTCGACCCAGGCGTAGCTGATGAGGTACGACCGATCGCGCCCGATGGCGCGCGAGTTGAAGGGTGACCCGGCGAACCTGCCGTTCAGCGGCTTCGGAAGCCAGGAGGGGCAGAAGACGGGAGCGTGCACCTTGTTGGCAAGTCGTCGCCAATCGGCGCCCCAGGTGCCCGGGCAAGCCGGTGCGGTGTCCGCAGCCGCGACTGGGAGAGTCGAGCCGGGTCCGCCGCGATTGCAGCCCGCGGCAGCGAGCGCAAGGCTGCCCGCGAGAACCCCGATCGCCAGAGCCCGACGCTTCCTCACACTCCTCTTTCTCCTCGAAATCGACGCATTCGTGCAGGTGGCTGGCCGCCGCCGCACGGTAGCAGCGAACGACCGCAGGCTCCGTTGCCGGGCGGTTGCGTGTGCTGACCTGTTCGCCGCGCTGGCATCTAGTCGAGGCGGACGATGTCGTCGGCAAGCTCGAGGAGCACGGGGTCATGGGTCGCGCAAACGACCGCCGCACCCGACGCTTTCGCCGCACGGAGCAGGAGGCCGGCCGTAACACGCGCGTTCTCGATGTCGAGGCGGGCGGTTGGCTCGTCTGCGAGGAGGAGGCGCGGCCCGTGCGCCAGTGCACGCGCCAGCGCTACGCGTTGGCGTTCCCCCGCCGATAGCCGGTCGACACGCTGCTCGGCCCTCTCCCCGACACGGAGCTCGACGAGAGTAGCCCGCGCCGTCGACTCGAGGTCCACAGCGCCTGTGCCCCGACGCAGTGACAACGCGAGCACGACGTTCTCGAGCGCGCTCAGGAACGGCACGAGACCCGGCTCCTGGTCGACGAGTCCGATGTGCGTTCGCCGCAAGCGCGAGAGCTCCGGGCGCGACAACGCCTGGATCTCGCGCCCGAGGACCCTCACCGTGCCGCGGGTCGGCCTCCCGAGACCTGCGAGCAGGCCGAGGAGCGTCGTCTTCCCGGAGCCGGAGCGCCCTGTGACGAGGGTGAGCAGGCCGGGTAGGAACGCCGCATTGAGGTCCTCGAACACGACCCGATCGATGCTGCGCTGGCGGAATCGCTTCTCGACGCCGCTCAACGTCGCGACCGGCTCTCCCCCGACCGTCGTTGCGGCGAGAGGCGGTCGCTCGCGCTGTTGCTCGCCCGTGCCCCCGGCCGCTTCGAGGACGAGCCTACGCTCGGACGCGTGCGCGGAGACGTGCGAGCCGATCCCGGCCTCCCGTATGAGTGCCTCGGGCAGGCGAAGCCAGCCGCCCCGTCCCACGACGAGCCGGCCAGGACCGTTACGCTCGCGCTCCTCGCCGAGTCGACCGTCACGGATCGTCAGCAGTCGGTCGGCGATCGCCGTGGCGTCCGGGTCGTGGCTCACGACGAGAGCAGTTGCCCCTCGTTCCCGCACGAGCTCGGCGATCAGCTCGTAGATGGCGGCCGCATTCGACGCGTCGAGCTCGCCGCCGGGCTCGTCGGCGAGCAGGAGCCGAGGTCGGTGGACGAGTGCCGCACAGACCGCCACTCGCTGTTGCTCGCCTCCGGAAAGCGACCCCGGACGCTCGCCCGCACGGTCGCGCAGGCCTACCCGCTCGAGGAGCTTGATCGCCTCGCGGTCGCACACCGGTCGAGGGAGCCCGAGCAGCGCTAGCCGGAGTCCAACGGTCTCGCGACATGTCAAGTCCGGAGAGAGTGAGCGCGCGTAGTGCTGGTCGAGAATCCCAAGGTGTTGCGACCGGAATGCAGCGAGCCTACGGTGGCGCAGCTTGGCGGGCTCGGATTCGAGCACCCTCGCGACTCCCGCGGAGGGTCGATCGAGCCCGGCCACAATGCGGAGCAGGGTGCTCTTCCCAGACCCGCTCGGACCGAGCACCAGCACGATCTCGCGCTCTGCGATCGAGAGCGTCAGGCCCTGCAAGGCGACGCTCGCCCCCTCGGGTGCAGGGTAGATGCGGAACACGTCCCGGAGCTCGACCGCGCTCCTCATTCGACTTCACCCGACCGCCGGGGGGTGTCCTCGCGAAAGGCACGGCGGACGGTGCGCTCCACCAGTATCGCCCCGGCGACAGTCACCACCATGAAGGCGATGCCAACGGTCACCCATCCCATCCGCCCCGCGAGTGGCGGCACCGGAGCATCTCCGGACGCACTGACCTGGACGAGGCGCACGACCTCTCTCGAGAGAATCAAACCGAGCAGAAGGCCCCCCGCCATGCCGAGTGCAGCGAGGATCGCCGCTCGCAGTCGCAGCTGGCCGCGCAGCTCCCCGGGGGTCGCGCCTTGGGCCTCGAGATCGTAGAGATCGCCCGCTTCGTCCTCCACGTCTCCGATGACCGTCAGCCACAGCCCCGCAACGGCGAGGGCCAGGGCGACGACCGCTCCCGCACTCAACGCGATCTCGACCGCCCGCGAGAGCGGATCGGCACGAAGCTGCTGAGCCAGCGAGCGCCGGGAGACGAATGTCAGGCGCGAGAACGGTGGTCGTCGCAACGCCTCTTCGGCCGGGAAGAGCGCATGCGCGGGAACGGAGAGCCAGAGTTCGATCGGCCGGCCAGTACCGGGCTCGTCCGCGTCCAGCGCCGTCTGCAGGTGTGACTCCTCGGTGAGGACGAAGCTGCCCCCGCCGTCCGCGGTTCCCGGAAAGCGAGCGGCGATGGCGACGATATGCCCCGAGACGTGCTGCTCCCCGAACTCGAGCACGAGGTTGCCTCCCGGTGCGGCCGAGCGAGCGACGTCAGGGCTGACCACGAGCGGCAGCGGATGTCCGTCCGTCGGCTCGCGAGGGCGGAAGACCGCGATCTCGCCCTCGGTCAAGGCATACCGCACAGTGGTCGGCGTCCCAGGGCGACGACGAGCCCCGGACCGCCCGATCCACCCGCGCCACGACGTGACGATCCGCGGAGCGTGGCCACGAGCGAGGGCGACGAGAGGACCCAGCCGGAGCGTTCCGGCAGGACCGGCGCCTCCGACCGAATGGATTGCCTCCCGATGCGCGATCGCAGCCGCAGCTCGCCGCGTGAGCTGAATCTCGAGGCCCACGATCCTGCCGCCTTTCGGGATCAGCGAGCCCCCGACGTTCGCGGTTCCGGGAGCACTCAAACTGAGCGTCTCGATCTTCCCGGATGGGTCGGCGATCACGAGCGCGAGCTCCACCTCGGCGCCCGTTCGACGCACCGGAAGGGCGAAGCTTCGAGTCCCCGAGGGAATCGCCGGACCTGCCAGCTCGACCTTCCTCTCGCTCCCGAGCAGAGTCGCGAGTCGTGCGGGAGGCACTCGTCCGAAGTCCGATCTCCAGCCGTGGACAGTTGCTAGCGCACGTGGGTCGAGGCCGAGGACGACCGGGGTCCCGAACTCGGTCCCAACGCTCGGAACGTCTCCGTAGCGGCGCAGGACGGGATAGGCCTCGACGCCAGGAGCAAGCCTCCTGTAGTGGTCGAGCGAGGCAGCATCCAGGGGGCCGAGGACGCTCTTGAATCCCTCGCTCACCGTCACGTCGAGGGGCACCTGATACGCGGCTTCGTCGTCCACCCCTCGCTCGAGCGTCGTGCGATAGCCGACGGCGAGAAGCGACAAGCCGATGCTGACGACGAGGAAGCCAACCGCAACCGCGGTACGCGCGGTGGAACGGGCGAGCGCGAGCACCGCGAGCCGGACGCTCGTCCTGCTCCGGCGCGCGCCGCGCTCGGCCAGCCGCAGGCACGGCGAGAGCGCACGCGCAGCGAGGATTGCCGCAGCGAGCGAGAGGAGACCCGGGAAGAGGAGGAGGAGAGTGACCGGCCCGTTCGAGCCGGCGAGCGTGTCCGCGCCGGCGCCTCCCCGCGACGCCGCCAGGATGGCGGCTGCGAGCGCGCCGACGGCCACGATGTCGGCGACATGCACGGGACCGCTGCTCCCACCTCGCGGCGGGCGAACGGCGAGCACGAGCACGAGCGTCGCGAGGATCCAGATGCCGCAGACCAGCAGGACGTTCAGCGTCGTCAGCGTCGAGTGGGTGAGCGCCGCCTCCGCTCCGACACCCACGTGCCTGCTCACCCAGGCCGCCACTGCGGCGCCGAGCAGTGCGCCGAAGAGTACGCCCGCGGCCACGGCAACCCCCATCTCCGCCGACGCGAAGAGCCAGAGCTGCGAGCGACGAGCACCTTGCTCTTCCAGTCGCCTCCACTGCGCGCCGAGCGTCCGTCGCTGCCGTACTGCCGCGAGCACGGCGAAGCCGAGCAGGAGCGCCGCGAGTTGACCTCCGACGAGAAGCATCCGGCGAGCGCCGACACGGCCTTTCTGGAGCCCGCTTAGCAGTGCATCGTCCGGACCTGTCAGACGGAGGTTCGGCTTCAGAGTCTCGAGGAGCGATTGAGCCCTGGCCTCACGGTCGAGAAGCGCCCGCGCCTGCCAGACCCTCACGTCGCGTGGCGTGAGGGGCACCACCCACGACTCGGTACGGAAGTTCGACGTGAGCGCAGGCGCGGACGCGAGGCCACGCACATCGCTCGCGACGAGGAGCGTTGCGACGGAAGGCGCTGCAAAGCCGCCGAGAACGGAGGGAGTGAGCAAGGTCGCATTCCCGACCGGGACGAGGCGAAGACCGCGCGCTGTGAGCGCTCGTGGCACCGGCTTCCGTCCGACGACGAGCACTTCGCAGCGATCGGGTCGACAGGCTCGCGGCAGTCGCCCCGAGTCGACGCGTAGCCAGCGCCGAGGCGCTGCGACAGCAGTCAGGACGACCAGGTGAGACTGGAACCTGAGCGTGGAGAAGGCAAGGGTATGAACGGGCCGGCGCGACGCGATAAGACCAAGTGCACGTACCGCCGCCACGCTGTCTGCGCGGGTGGGCGAGGCACTCAATCCGAAGTCGTCGACGCGGAAGGCGAGCCGCTCGTGCGAGAACGCGGCGAGCTGCTGGTGCAGGACTCGGTCGCGCATGACGAACGTTCCCGAGGACACTCCGACGAGCGTTGCGGTCGCGAGGGCCACTCCGGTCGCGACGAGGCCGGTGCGGACAGGTCTCCGGAGGATGCGAAGAGCCGCGACTCGCACCGGTGCGAGGGCTCGCCGGGTTCGCGATGCCCGTGCCGCACGGCCGTGGTCTGGGAACTCGATCTCGCCCGCCCAGACCGCTTCGTCTCCGTCGCCCGGCACGGGCATACCCTGCCTGCGGGAGCGACCGCCCACAATGCTCGACTCGTTGTCTCGTCCGGCTGACGTCAGAGCCGACGGTCCTGATCTCGCCGAGCGCCGCGAGTTTCGGCCGGCGGTTCTCGTGCTCGAGAGGGCCGAGAACCGCCAGCACTATTCGCTGAGACGACAGCCTGACCCGGTCGCTAGGGCACTTCACGTTCTCCGAACATCGCCTTCGCGAAGTCTTCGCGTGAGAACAGGTCAGAGCTCGTCAGTCGTACCGCCGTGAGCCGCCGCTCCAGTCCGGTCTGCGGGCCGAAGGCGTCTCCGGACGCGGGCTATCACCACAACCGCTCCGATGACGAAGAGTCCGGCGAGCCAGACCATCCCAACGCCAGCTCCGGTAATACCCCAGACCTCACGAGTGGAGAAGCAGAAGAGGTCCGTGGACTCTTCACACCGCGCCTCCTGACCGGCCCAGACGGTTCCCGACAGGAGCCACCCGACGATCGCGAGGCCAGTCCAGCCGATCACGTACCAGCGCAGCCTCATGATGCCGGAGGTGGGAGTCGAACCCACACGTCCTTTTGGGACACGGGATTTTGTCTGCCAGTTCCGCCACTCCGGCGAGCTTGTTCGATCGTAGCGTTGAGCAGCGCGGATCCTCGAGAGGCCGAAGGCCGGCTCTGCCGCGCGTGAGGTCAACCCCGCTCCTGCAGTGCATTCCACCCAAGGAGGGGGTACGTGGGGAACGATGAGTTCCCCCACGGTGAGTTCCGCCACTCCGGCCGGCCGGCTGAAGCGTAACCGCCGGTCAGCCGAAGAAGGCTCGAGCGACGTCGTACCACTCCGCGGGCACTGTCTTCAGCTCGCGAGTCGCCTCCGCGAGCGAGACGTCGACGATCGTGTCGCCGCGCAACGCGGCCATCCGGCCGAACCGACGTTCATGGGCGAGATCAGCGGCCTTCAGGCCGAATCGCGTCGCGAGCACGCGATCGCGAGGAGTCGGGGTGCCGCCTCGCTGCACGTGGCCGAGAACGGTGACGCGCGTCTCGAAGCCGGTTCGCTCCTCGATCTCCCGGGCGAGTGCGTCGCCTACTCCGCCGAGCACGACGTGATCGAACTGATCGGTGGCGCGTGCCTCGTCCGCGACGAGCCGGTGCTCGCCGGATTCGTATGTGAGCTCGTAGCCCTCGCTCACGACGATGATCGAGAAGTCTTTGCCGCCGTCGTGGCGCTTGGCGAGCTCGCGGCAGGCATCCTCGACCGTGATCGGCTGCTCCGGGATCATGATCACGTCCGCGCCGCCCGCGATCCCACTCATCACGGCGATCCAGCCTGTATGCCTTCCCATCACCTCGACGACCATCACGCGGTTGTGCGACTCGGCAGTCGTGTGCAGCCGATCGATCGCCTCGGTCGCGATGGAGACGGCGGTGTCGAAGCCGAACGTGTAGTCCGTGCCCGAGAGGTCGTTGTCGATCGTCTTGGGAACACCGACGACCGGCAGCGCGTGCTCGTGATGAAGACGCGCGGCGACGCCGAGAGTGTCCTCTCCGCCTATGGCGACGAGTGCCTCGAGCCCTTCGTCGGAGAAGTGGCGAAGAACGGACTCGACCCCATCCTCCACCTTGTACGGGTTCGTCCGCGTCGTTCCCAGGATCGTGCCTCCGCGGGGCAGAATTCCCGAGACTTCGCGTCGGCCGAGCGGAGCGAAGATGCCCTCCGTCAGCCCCTTCCAGCCGTCCCGCACCGCGACCATCTCGTGGCCTCGATCGGTTGATCTCCGCACGACTGCGCGAATGACTGCGTTCAGTCCGGGGCAGTCGCCGCCGCCGGTCAGGATTCCGATGCGCATCCGGCTGTCGGGCTAGACCTCAGGCGGTTCGGCCGGAACGAGCGCTGCGACGTCATGTGCCGTGACGAGCACCGCGTCCACTCCGGCGCGCTCGAGCTCCGCGACGTCCGCGGCCGTCGCGTCGTGCAGCTCGGCGATCGCGAGCTTTCCCGCGGGAACGTCGTGCAGGAGCCCGAGGAGTAGGTCCAGCGCATCCTCAGTGGAGTCGGGATGGGAGCTGAGCAGGAAGATCTCGGGATCGAGCTCCTCGAGCGCGCGTTCGACGTCCTCCGTCCGCTCGACGCGGACCACGCACTCGAGCCCCAGCGCGCGCGCCGCGTCCCAGGCGTCGGCGTCCGCCGGCACGACGACCGCGTCGGCGGCGACGGCCTGCGCGTCGTCCGCCCTTCCGAAGAAGAGCAGCGGGAGTTGCGAGGCATCTCGGACGCCACCCGCCCCCCGGCGCACGACGAGCCCGTCGGCGCCTTGACCTTCGGCCGTTCCCGCCGCGTGCCCGTCACCGACCTCCACGAGGACGGAGATGCCGTCACCTTCCGCGATCGCCTGACTCAACCTGCTCAACTGCCCACCGCCCAGGATCGTACTGAGCCAACCCGCACGAGGGAATCGACGTCTAGGTTTCTCGCATGCGCGCTCTCGGGCTGATCGCTGCGCTCGCGCTCGTTCTTGCGGGGACGGCGACCGCTAGGACGATCGTCGGCACGGCAAAGGGCGAGCGGCTCGTGGGGACACCACGCGCGGACTCGATCTCCGGGGGAGCAGGCAACGACCGACTCCTTGGCGGCGGAGGCAACGACTTCCTGAGCGGCGGTCCCGGCCATGACGTCATCGCCGGCGGCGCGGGAAACGACCGCATCGCAGCGGAATACGACGTGCGGGATCGTGTCGCCTGCGGTTCCGGCGTGGACACGGTCACGGCCGATCTGGTCGACGTCGTCGCAGCCGACTGCGAGCTCGTGAGCAGACGGATCTCGCGCGACGCCTTTCGCGACCCGGGCGGCCAGCCCGAGAGCGAGGTCGAGCCGGACAGCTTCACGGTCGGACGGACGACTGTCGCAACATTCCAGGTGGGCCGACGCTTCGACGGAGGCGCGACGGGGATCGGCTTCGCGGTGTCGAAGGACGACGGCCGGACGTGGAGGAGCGGCATTCTCCCCGAGCTCACCGTCGCGAGCTCCCCGGCCGGCCCGAACGACCGCGCCAGCGATGCGGCCGTCGGGTACGACGCGGCTCACGGCGTCTGGCTGATCGCCACCCTCGCGATCCAGGGGCGGGTCACGAGGCTCACCGTCAGTCGCTCGCCCGACGGCGTGAGCTGGAGCACCCCGATCGTCGCCGCCGAGGCGTCTTCGAGCTCAGGGATCGCCTTCGACAAGGAATGGATCGCTTGCGACAACGGCAGCGCAAGTCCTTTCAAGGGCCGCTGCTACCTGGTCTACTCCGACACCCTCCACGGCGACGTCATCGCCGCGAAGTTCTCGGTCGACGGCGGCTCGACGTGGTCGTCGCAAGCCCAGGTGTCACAGAAGGACGGGGTCGGCGCGATCCCCGTCGTGCAGCCGTCCGGAGAGCTCGTCGTCGTCTATCTGGCGCAGGGCTCGCGGATCGAATCGGCGGTATCGCTAGACGCAGCGGCCAGCTTCTCTGCACCCGTGGTCGTTGCTCCGGTCACGCTGCATGCGGAAAGTGGTCTCCGCTTCTTCCCGCTTCCCTCGGCAGACGTCGATCCGAGCGGGCGTGTCTGGGTCACCTGGCACGACGCCACTCCGCGAGGGGGCGTCGTGCAAAACAGCGTCGTTCTGTCGACGTCCGCGGACGGGTCAACGTGGAGCGAGCCCACCGCCGTCACCTCGGGGCGAGACGCGGTCCTGCCCGCGATAGGCATCGATCCGAGCAGCGGACGCGCGGCGATCGCGTACTACACGGTTCGTCCCGCGGGCATCGACTTCGAGTTCGTCGAGTCACGTGTCGACGGATCGGGCTGGGGCCCGCCACTCCGCCTCTCCGCGCAGACGATGCGCGTCACGTGGCTGCCGAACACGGATTCGGGGCGAATGCTGGCCGACTACGTCTCCGTGCACTGGTCCGGCTCGCGCCCGCTCGTCGTGTGGGCGCTGGCCTCGCCGCCCGCCGGGGCCAATCTCCACCAGGCGATCTACGCAACGCGAGGCTGACGGTCAAATCCGAATCGCTGTCGCCATCCGAGGTCGCAGGGTGACGCTCGCTAACGAGGCAAACGCGAGCCGCGCAGGACAGTACAACCGGTACGGCCAAGCGGGCGAGCGCGCCGGATCGGGCCGCGAGCGTCGTCAGCTGTTCGCGGAGGCCGGCTCCCGCCGCCCGAGAGCGAACAGCGGCCTGCGGCCTCAAGGGCCGATCGGGTGCCAGACGGTCTTGAGCTCGAGGAAGGACTCGATCTCCCACGGGCTCTGCGCATCCGGGATCGAGCGAATCACGCGCTTTACGTTTTCGGCCGCGAGCTTCTCGAGCTCTACGTGCGAGCCCTCCACCCCCGTCACGTCGATCGCGTTCACGTCCATGTGCCCGGCGAGCCAGGGCGCAAGCTCGTCGCCGAACCCGGTGAGGATGTTGACCGCCCCTCCCGGAAGGTCGGAGGTCGCCAGCGCTTCGGCAAGGTCTACGGCCGCGAGCGGATGGACCTCCGACGCGACGGCGACGACTGCGTTGCCTCCCACGAGCGGAGGCATGATCCGGGACACGAGCCCGAGGAGCGCCGGCTCACGCGGAGCGAGGACGGCGACGACGCCGGTCGGCTCCGGCACCGTGAAGTTGAAGTAGGGGCCGGCGACGGGATTCGAGCCGCCGAGGATCTGCGGCACCTTGTCCGCCCAGCCCGCGTACCAGACGACACGATCGATCGCGGCCTCGACCTCCTTCTTTCCGGAGGCGAGCTCCGCGAGGTTCGCTGCGCGCGCCTCCATCATCTCGGCCAGCCGGTAGAGCACCTGCCCCCGGTTGTACGCGGTCATCCCGGACCAGGAGGCGAAACCCGAGCGCGCCGCACGAACCGCGTCGCGGGCATCCTTCCGCGACGCTCGCGCGACGTTCTGCCCCTCGGCCTCGTAGGTCCGGCCGGACTCCGACCGGGGGAAGGCGCCTCCGATGTAGAGCTTGTACGTCTTCTTGACCGAGAGCCGCGCCACGCGCGAGTTCTACATCGTCAACAGGTACGTCTCGACGAGGTAGGCCCCGCCGAGGACTGCAGCCAGCGTCGCTCCCAGGCCGACGATCAGGGCGAGCAGCAGGAACACGCGCTTGAAGAAGCCGACGGGCGGAGGACCGGCGACGTGCTGCTGTGTGCTCATTCGAATCTCAGATACGGCTCGAGACCATGTCGTCCTCCTTCTCGGCCGAAACCGGACTCCTTGTAACCCCCGAATGGTGAAGACGGGTCGAAGCGGTTGAACGTGTTCGCCCACACGACCCCTGCACGCATGCGCTCGACCATCCACAGGATGCGCGAGCCCTTCTCGGTCCAGATCCCCGCCGAGAGGCCGTATGGCGTGTTGTTCGCCTTCTCGACAGCCTCCTCCGGAGTCCGGAAAGTCAGAACCGAGAGCACTGGGCCGAAGATCTCCTCCTGCGCGATTCGGTAGCTCTGCGCGACGTTCGTGAAGAGGGTCGGCACGAACCAGTATCCGCGCTCGGGCAGAAGGCAAGCGGGCTGATAGATCTCGGCGCCTTCCTCCTCCCCGCTCGCGACGAGCTCTCGGATCCGCTCCAGCTGCGCCTTGGAGTTGATCGCGCCGACGTCCGTGTTCTTGTCGAGGGGGTCTCCGACTCGAAGCGTCGAGAGCCGCCGCTTGAGCTTCTCGATCAGCGGCTCGTAGATCGACTCCTGCACCAGCAGCCTCGAGCCCGCGCAGCAGACGTGTCCCTGGTTGAAGTAGATGCCGTTGACGATGCCTTCGACCGCCTGGTCGAGGGCCGCGTCGTCGAACACGATGTTCGCGGCCTTGCCGCCGAGCTCGAGCGTGAGCTTCACCCCACGCCCGGCGAGCTCGCGCTGGATCAGCTTGCCGACCTCGGTCGAGCCGGTGAAGGCGAGCTTGTCGATGCCCTCGTTCCGCACGAGGTATCCGCCCGTGGACCCGTCGCCCGTCACGATGTTGACGACGCCGGGCGGCAGGTCCGCCTGGCGGCACACGTCGGTGAAGAGCATCGCGGTCAGCGGCGTCGTCTCGGCCGGCTTGAGCACGACCGTGTTGCCGCACGCAAGCGCCGGCGCGATCTTCCAGGCGAGCATGAGGAGCGGGAAGTTCCACGGGATGATCTGCGCGGCCACCCCGAGCGGCTTCGGGACCCGCTGCGGAAACGCGTACTCGAGCTTGTCCGCCCAGCCCGCGTAGTAGAAGAAGTGCGCGGCGGCGAGCGGCACGTCGACGTCGCGGGACTCGCGGATCGGCTTGCCGCCGTCGAGCGACTCGGCGACCGCGAACTCGCGGGAGCGCTCCTGCAGGATCCGCGCGATCCGGAAGAGGTACTTCGCCCTCTCCGAGGGCGCGATCTCGGACCAGCCGTTCTCGAAAGCGTTGCGGGCCGCCTCGACGGCGAGCTCGACGTCCTCCTCCCCCGCCTGCGCGACCTCGAAGAGCTGCTCCTCGCTCGAAGGGGAGATCGACGGGAACCACTGGCCCGAGCGCGGCTCGACCTCCTCGCCGCCGATGAAGAGGCCGTAGCGCTCCCTGATCTGGACGATGTCGCGCGCCTCGGGGGCGGGCGCGTACTCCCAGTCGAGAGGGGCCGGGGCAGTCGTCTGGCGCTTCTCGACCTGAGTCATCAGTCGATGGTGAAGTAGTCGCCGGACTGATAGCGGCCGGTCTTCTCTTTCCGGATCTGCATCAAGACGTCGTTCAGGAGTGACGAAGCGCCGAAGCGGAAGAGGTCGGGCGTCATCCAATCGCGCCCGAGCGTCTCGTGCAGTACGACGAGGTACTGCACCGCCTGCTTTGCCGCGCGGATCCCTCCCGCGGGCTTGATCCCGACGACGCGGCCGGTCTCGGAATGGACGTCCCGGACCGCCTCCATCATGCAGAGGGTCACGGGAAGCGTCGCCGCCGGGCTGATCTTCCCGGTCGATGTCTTGACAAAATCGGCTCCGGCTGCCATCGCGAGGAGCGAGGCGCGGCGAACGTTGTCGTATGTGCCGAGCTCGCCCGTCTCGAGGATGACCTTGAGGTGTGCGTCGCCGCAGGCCTCCTTCACGCGGACGATCTCGTCGTACACCTTCGCGTAGCGACCTGAGAGGAAGGCCCCCCGGTCGATCACCATGTCCACCTCGTCGGCGCCGAGCTCGACGACGGCGCGTGCCTCGGCGACCTTGATCTCGGTCGGGGACTGGCCGGACGGAAACATGGTCGCGACCGAGGCGACCTTGACGTTGCTGCCGCGGAGGCGCTCTTTCGCGGTCACGACGAGGTTCGGGTAGACGCAAACTGCCGCGACGGGCGGGATGCTCAGATCCGTGGGATCCGGGCGCATGCCCTTCGAGCACAGTGCAGCAACCTTCCCCGGCGTGTCCTGGCCCTCGAGCGTCGTCAAGTCCATCATCCGGATCGCGAGCTCGAGCGCCTGCACCTTCGACTCCCGCTTGATCGAGCGCTTCGCGAGTGTCGCGGCGCGTTCCTCGAGCGCAACGGCGTCGACCGAGCCGATTCTGGGGAGCCGGGGCTCGAGCGGAAGCTCGAATCCGCCAAGGACTGCAGGCGCTTGGGCCATGGCAACGAGTGTATCCCCGCATGCTCCGGAGTCACTCACGGTGATCGCGTGACGGCGCGAGCTCAGGATTGGCCAGGGTTCTGGGAGGATGCAACGAGCAACCGGAGCCGCCAGACTCGGCCCGGCCACAGCCCCGCGAACCACACGATCGCAAGCGCGCACCCGACCAAGGCGGACAGGATCAAAACGATCGTCCACCAGGGGTCGGCGTCGTAGTCCAGCAGAACGAGCACGAGCGCGAGCGCGGCGAGCGCGAGCACCCCGGCGAGGCGATCCGGAGGTGATCGGACGACGCGATTCTGCCGACGAGCGCGCCCGCTACGAATACGACACTTGTGAGCACTCCGAGCGGGTGCGAGCCATCGAATGCGGGCACGATGGCGAGCGCGCCACGACGGCCGCAGCCACCGTACTCGATGCCCGGCTGTGCGAGCGGATCACAACCCGAGCCGCTCGAGCAGCTTCGGGTCCCGCCGCCACTTCGGTCGCACCTTCACGAGCAGCTCGAGGTACACCGGATGCCCCACCAGCGCCTCCACCTCCGGGCGCGCTCGCGTGCCGATCTCTCGCACCATCGCCCCCCGCTTGCCGACGAGTATCCCCTTTTGCGACTCCGTCTCGACGTAGATGAAGGCACGCACGACCTTCTCGGCGATCTCATCTACCTCCACGGTTACGGCGTGCGGCACCTCCTCCCGGGTCAGGTGGAGCGCCTTCTCGCGGATCACCTCGGCAACTCGCTCCTCGAGAGTGAGCCCCGTCGTCTCTCCGCCGGGAAAATACACGGGGCCTTCCGGAAGCAGCGACACCAGGTCTTCGCGCAGCTCCCCCACGCCCTCCTTGGTTTTCGCGCTCACCGGATGCAGCGCGTGGAAGTCGCCGAGTCGAGAGGCCGCCTGCATCTGCGAGGCAACGTGGCCGTGCTTCAGGCGGTCGATCTTGTTGACCGCAATCACGACGGGCTTCCCGAGGCTGAAGACACGGCGAGCCACGAAGCGGTCGCCCGAGCCGATGTGCTCCCGCGCGTCGACGACGAGGAGCACGACGTCGACGTCGTCGAAGGACTCGTCGACCGTCTTCTGCATGCGCTCGGTCAGCGTGTCGAGGGGCCGCTGGAAGCCGGGTAGGTCGACCACGGCGAGCTGGTAGTCGGGCCCGTTGGCGACGCCGAAGATGCGGCGCCGCGTGGTCGCCGGCACCCTGGACGTGATCGCAACCTTCTCGCCGCAAAGCGCGTTGACGAGGGTCGACTTGCCGACGTTCGGGCGGCCCGCGACTGCGACGAAACCACTCTTCACGGGGCTCCTCGAGTGGGGCACCCCATCCCACCACCCACTGCGATCGTATCGTCGAACGACGAACGCAGGGGATACCGCTTTGCGCCGAGAATGCACCGACTGCTCCACATGCTCACGCGGGATGGAGCTCGAACGACTCGGGCAAGAGGTCTTGCGGAGACATGGTCACCACCCGGCTCTCGTTCCGGAAGACGACCCGCTCGACTCTCATCTCGAGCAGCCACTGGCGACAACCCCCGCACGGCGACGCCGTGATCGCCGCGGCAACGAAGTCGCCCGGTCGGTGACCCTCCGCGACAGCGCGAGCGAATGCGGTTCGCTCCGCGCAGACGCCGAGCGGGAAGGCAGCGTTCTCGACGTTCACCCCTTCGATCACATCGCCCGTGCGCGTGAGCACGGCACACCCGACACGGAAGTCCGAGTACGGCGCATAGGCGCGGTCGGCGACGGCGTCGGCACGTGCCAGGAGCTCTGAGTCCGTCATTGGCCGGTCTCCGGCCGATGACGGACAGGAAGGGGCGTGGGGGAACCCGTTGGTTCCCCCACGATCTTGAGAAGAAGGGGGCCGCGCTGAGTTCGCGCAAGACCGGCATTCGCTCGCGCGAATCCCGGTCGCGGAAATGCGTGGGGAAAAATGGTTTCCCCCGTGAACGCGAGCCGAAAGCGAGTGCGAGTGTTGTCGGTCATCCGAACACCTGGAAGAGCGCGAGCGTCATGAGCGCGCCGATCAGCCCGCCGCTCGTCACCTCGAACGCGGAGTGAACCCCGGTCTCGACTCGAGTCTGGGCCACGAGGAACGCCATGATGAACGTCAGCGTCGAGACGAGGAAGCGGTGGGGCGAGTCGTGGAGCACCAGGGTCACCGCAACCCATCCCGAGAACGCGACAGCCGCGTGGCCCGAGGGAAGCCCGCCGCGGAGCGGGGTTCCCGAACCGGTGAACGCCTTGACGGCGACGACGACGATGACCGTCAGCGCGAGCGCGACGAGCGTCAGCTCGGAAGGCGCGTTCGCGAGGCGGTCGAGAAAGCGCGAGCTGCGATCGGCGACGGCGCCCGAGAAGACGAGGTAGCCGACCGCGATGGCGTTGAGCGCGGCTATGAGCACCGCCCCCGCGGCCATGTCCTTGGCGAGCTTCGCCATCGGGTCGAACGAGGTGGAGGCGACGTCCACAGCCGCCTCGATCGCCGTGTTCACGAGCTCGGCCACGAGCACGAACGTGATCGCGAGCAGGAGTGAGATGAGCTCGATCTTCGAGACGCCGAAACCCACCGCCGCGACCAGCACGATCGCCGCGATCGTGAAATGGATCCAGAGGTTGCGCTGCGTGCGCAGCGCGTGGATGAGCCCCTCGGTCGCGTAGTTGAAGCTGTCGAAGAGCGAGGGGCTGCGCTGCCGGGGCGTCATGGCGTCGAGTACGCCATCTCGTGCGCCTCCATCTCGTCTCCGTGCTCGTAGCCGAGGAGATGCAGGAGCCCGTGGGCCAGCGGACGCCGCCACTCCGTGCCGACGATCTCCGGGCAGAGGACCACGTCACCGAGCGCTCGGGGAACTCCGGGTGGTAGCTGGTCGCGTCCGTCGAGCGGGAAGGAGAGGACGTCCGTCGTCTCGTCGAGCCCGAGGTGGTCACGCTTCAACGTTCGCATCTCGTCCGAGCCGACGAACGCAAGCCCGAGCTCTGCCTCGTCGATCCCCTCGGCCGCGAGCAGGCGTCGAGCGAGCTCCCCGGCTTCGGATTCGTCCACATCCGCTCCACTTCGGTTTGCGATCTCGACCGTGATCACACGACCGGCCTCACCGCCGCCGGGCCGTGCCTGTCTCCTCGGCGTGTCGCTTGTAGGCCTCGACGATGCTCTGGACGAGCTTGTGCCGGACGACGTCCTCGTTCCCGAAGTCGACGAACGCGATCCCTTCGATCTCGGCGAGGATTTCCCTCACCTGTATGAGCCCGGAGGCCTGCTCGCGCGGCAGGTCGACCTGCGTGACGTCGCCGGTGACCACCATCTTCGACCCGAACCCCAGTCGCGTCAGGAACATCTGCATCTGCTCGGGCGTCGTGTTCTGGGCCTCGTCGAGGACGATAAAGGAGTCGTTGAGCGTCCGCCCGCGCATGAACGCGAGCGGTGCGACCTCGATCGTCCCGCGCTCCATGTAGCCGGCTAGCCGCTCCGGGTCGAGCATGTCGTACAGGGCGTCGTAGAGCGGACGCAAGTACGGATCCACCTTGGCCAGCATGTCGCCCGGCAGGAAGCCGAGCCGCTCGCCCGCCTCGACCGCCGGGCGTGTGAGGATGACGCGGCCGACGCCGCCCTCGGTGAGCGCGGCGACTGCGAGCGCCATCGCGAGGTACGTCTTGCCCGTGCCCGCCGGCCCGATCGCGAAGGTCACGGTTCCTCGCCGGATGGAGTCGACGTAGCGCTTCTGGTTCACGGTCTTTGGCGTGATCTTCTTGCCGCGATGGCGCCACACGACGTCCTCGAACACTTCGCGGACGTCCTCCGCCTGGTCGAGCGCCGCCAGCACGGCGCCAACCGTGTCCGGCCCGATCTGGTGACCTCCCTCGACGAGCTCGACCATCTCGTCCACGACCGCCCGGGCGGCGGCGACATGCCGCTCGTCACCGTCCAGGGTCAGCCTGTTCCCGCGCAGGCCGATCGTGCACTGGAGCCGCTCGCGGAGCGCGTCGAGAACGCCGTCCTCCACCCCCGCGAGCTCCGCCGCGACGACGTTCGAGACATCCAGGACCTGCTGCACCCGTTCAGTGTAGAAACGGTGCGGACGGTGCGCGACGAGCGCCTGGCGGGGTCAGGCCAGCTTTTCCTTGACCAGCTGCGAGACCGTCGAGCCGTCTGCCCGGCCCGAGACCTGGTGCATGACGCCTGCCATCACCCGGCCCAGGTCCCGGATACTCGTCGCTCCGACCTCGGAGATGACGTCGTCGATGATCTCTTCGAGCTCCTCCTCGGAGAGCGGCTCCGGCATGAACTCCTCGAGAACCTCGAGCTCGTACTCCTCGTCCTCGGCGCGCTCCTCCCGGCCGCCCGAGCGGAAGGCCTCCGCAGCCTCGACCCTCCGCTTGCGCTCGCGCTGGAAGACCTGCAGCTCCTCGTCCTCGGACAGCGGCCGCTGCAGCTCCTTCTGCGCGTCACGCAACGCGTGCAGGATCAGGCTCAGAGCGTCGCGGCGATCGTCGTCGCGGGCGAGCCGCGCCGCTTTCAGCTCCTCCTCGACGCGCTCGACGAGGGTCACGATGCCTCTGCCGTCAGGGCCTGCACAGCACGTTGTGCGTCGATCCGGCCCCCCAGTACGTGCCAGTGGAGGTGGAAGATCGTCTGGCCTGCGCCGGGACCGACGTTGACGAGCACGCGGTAGTCGTCGAGCCCGACGGCCTTCGCCGTCTCTGCGACGAAGCGCAGCATGCCGGCCGCCTCCTCCGGCGGAAACACCGCGACGTCGTGGAACGAGTCGACGTGCCGCTCCGGCAGGACCAGCAGGTGAGTCTCGGCGAGCGGGTTGATGTCGCGAATGGCGACGAACCCGTCCGCCGCGTGGACGTGCTCACCCTCGGCGACGAGCGCGCAGAAGAGGCATTCAGGCTGCGACGGCAAGGATTCCCTCCTCCGAGACCCCGATGGCACGTGCCTCGACGAACTCTCCCAAGGGTGCGTCGACGAGCCAGGGCGAGTAGTCGTCACCGTAACCACGCCCGGGCCGGTCGACGAGGACACGATCGGTCGTTCCGACCTTGGCGTGCCAGCGGCGGCGGCAGAGCTCGTCCGAGAGCGCCCGCAGACGCATGCTCCGCTCCTTCTTCACGCGTGCCGGCACGGTGTCCTCGGCGGCCGTGACGGTTCCCGGACGCGGCGAGTAGGGGAAGACGTGCAGCTTCGTGAGCCCTGCCCGCCGGACGACCTCGACGGTGCGTTCGAACGCAGCTTCGCCCTCGCCCGGGAAGCCGACGATGACGTCGGCGGTGAGGTTGAAGCTGCATAGCGGCTCGACCTTGGCCAGGTACTGCGCCGCCGTGTAGCGGCGTCGCATTGCGCGCAGGACATCGTCGTCACCCGACTGCAGGGGGACGTGCAGGTGCGGAGAGACGGTCGCGGTCTCGCGCACTGCCGCGATCAGCTCTGGGCCGAGATGGTTCACCTCGATCGAGGAGAGCCGCAGCCGCTCGACGCCTGGAACCGCGCCGGCCTCGCGGACGAGCCGCGCGAGCGAATAGCCGGCCTCGCGGTCGCGGAAGCAGCCGAGATTCACCCCGGTGAGCACGATCTCGCGATGGCCCTGCGCAACACGCCGGCGAATGTCGCCGAGCACCGCGCTCGCACTCCGGCTCCGGGTTCCGCCGCGGACGAGCGGGATCACGCAGAAGGCGCAGGAAAAGGAGCAGCCGTCCTGGATCTTGACGAACGCACGTGCTCGCTCGAGGCGCGCGTCGCGGCGGACGCAACCGATCGCGCCGACGTCTCCCGCAACTGCGTCGGCTGCCTCGCCCCCGACGCGCGGGAGGACCATCACGTTTTCCGGCAGTCCTTCGAACGCACCCTCGAGCCGGGCCCCGCAACCCACGACGAAGACACGCCGGTGCGTTCTCGCGCTGCGCGAGACCACCTGGCGCGACTTCGACACGGCTTCGTGCGTGACGCTGCACGTATTGACGACGGCGACGTCGGCCGCACCCTCGCGCTCGGTGTGCCCGTCGGCGAGCAGCCGCTCGCGAATACCCTGGGCATCGGCGAACGAGACCTTGCAGCCGAGAAAACGGGTCGAGAAGGTCGCCATCGGGGAACCTGGGAGATTAGACGGTCAGATGCGACGCTAGGCGGTCCCGCTCAAGTCTCGCCCACCCCGTACGAAACGACGCTCAGGTGAGCGTGCCTGGGTAGGCGACCTCGACCGAACGCAAGTTGAGAGAGCGAGCCACCACGAGATCACCCCACCCGAGCGAGGCGGTCGGCAGCCCAGCCGGCCAGCTCGATCCGCTCCTCCGGCCGCCATCCGACGGCCTTGGGACGCTCGCGTGAGGGATACCCGGAAGTGATCACGCGCGGCCCTGCCCAGCGCGCGAGCAGCGGCTCCA
>VAWZ01000145.1 GCA_005888365.1 Actinomycetota bacterium | reverse complement strand
AAAATCGGCATCATCGGCACGGGACGCATCGGTAGCGGGCTCGCGCGGCAATTTGCAGGTGCGGGCCACGAGCTCACGCTCTCCTTCAGCCGCGATCGAGGAAGGCTCGAGGAGCTCGCCCAAGAGCTTGGACCAGCCGCCAGCGTGAGCACACCCGCCGAGGCCGCCGGCTTCGGCGAGGTCATCGTGATCTCCGTTCCCTGGAGCGTGCTGCCGCAGGCGCTCGAGCAGGCGGGGTCGCTCGCCGGCAAGATCGTGATCGACACGACGAACCAGTTCGGCGCCCCTCCGCTCCCGCCCGAGGGTGAGACTGCGGCACACTTCAACGCTGTCCGGATGCCCGGAGCGCGCTACACGAAGTCCTTCAACACGCTCACGTCCGCCTTCCAGGCGGAAGCGGCCGGGCGAGAGGGCGAGGACCGGGTCGTGCAGTGGCTGTGTGGCGACGATGCGGACGCGAAGGAGATCGTCGCAGGATTGATCGAGGACGCGGGCTTCGTTCCGGTCGATCTCGGGGGCACCGCCGAGTGCTCGGTCATGGAGGCCCCCAGGCGCGAGGGCGCCGTCTACGGGGAGGAGTACCGCATCACCGATGCCCGCCCTGTCGTCGACGCCGTTCGTGCCGGGCGCGCGATCCCGCCAACTCCTCGGTACAGATCGGCTGAGTAACGACGCTCCTGGCGAGGGTCGACGGCGATCGACAAAGTGACGAGCGCCTAGCGGAGAGCGACGTCGGTGGTGCCGCGTCGGAGGAGTGGAACGGCTGCCCAGCAGTAGCGGGCGACGATCGAGCGATACGGCTTGAAGCGATCTCCGAGTGGTTCGAGCTGCTTTGCGCTGGGTGTCGGTTCGAGCTTCCATGCGAGGCCGTACCCCTGACGGACGCCGAGGTCGTCTACCGGCCAGACGTCGAGCCGACGTAGCTGGAACATCAGATACATCTCTGCGGTCCAGCGGCCGATGCCGCGCACTGTGACAAGCGCACGATGAGTTCGTCGTCGCTTCGCCTCGAGGTCCGCGTGAGCACGAGCGTCCCGTCCAGCACTTTGGTCGAGAGATCGCGCAGCGACGCCAGCTTGTTCGCGGACAGGCCCGCGGCACGTAGCGCGGCGTCGGATGCCGCGGTCAGCGTCTCAGGCGTCAAGGTGTCGCCGACGGTCGCCTGTAGCCGGCCGTAGATCGCCTGGGCCGCGCGCCCGGCCAGCTGCTGGAAGACGATCGCGCGGACGAGAGCGCCGAAGGGCCCGTCGGGATCGCGCGGACGATGTGTGATCGGCCCGACGCGTGCGACGAGCTCGGCCAGAACAGGATCTCGCAAGGCGACCTCGGCGATCGCGGCACGGAGGGTTGTTCGCGGCAACTGCTAGAGCTCCGGCGTCAGGCGCGCCTGGTCGAGGTCGACTCGCTCGCCGCGCATCGGCACGCCTTCTCGAAGCAGCAGCTGCCGTTGCTGCGTCCCCTTGGGGAGGCTGCCGTCCGCTCGGACGACGCGATGCCACGGGACGTCGTGCGTCTCCGAGAGGACGAGACCGACGAGGCGCGGCGCGCCCGGATCGACATCGCCGTACGTGCGCACGAACCCCTCCGGGATCGCGCGCACTCGCTCGGCAATGCGCGCCTTCCGATCTTCTCGATCAGGCTGCGACGGGGCCGTCGAATCGCTACTCACGCTCAGGGAACGAGCAGATCTCCGAGTCGAAACGTCCCGTCGCGGGTGGGTAGGGTCGGTGACCAGGCGGGCTCGAGGGCGAGGTACGACTCGGGATCGGCGGCGATGACTCCGTGCAGGACCTCGGCGACGATACGACCGCCTACTTCGCCGAGCCGGTCGCCCTCCTCTCGAGCGGCCGACTCGCGAAGGATGTAGAGCCAGAGCGGCGTCTCGCTCTTCCAGCCGTCTCGCCGCAGGTCGAGCTCGTCCTCGCTCAACACGTCGGCGCCTATCAACCGCGCAACCGCTTCGCCTGAGGGGAGCCCCGTTCCCTGTCCTCGCTCGAGGTCGCGTGCAGCGAGCGAGCGGTATGCGGCGTCGTCGAGGGCGCCGGTGATCGCCTCGGGAAGCTCCATCAGCGAGCGCGGCAGTCGACCGTCGATCGGCTTCGCGCGCTGCGCGCGAGGTCGACCCGGGACGTCGAACAACAGCGACCAGTCGACCTCGTGGTCGCCGACCGGGCAGAAGCCGATCAGGTCGGGAAAGACCGGATAGAGCGGCCCGTCGCGCTGGAGCTGGTAGACCTGGCGTATCTGGGAGTGGCCGTAGCGGTAGGCAGCATCGGCGAACTCGAGCGGGATGAACGGTTCGTGTTCGGGGTTGTAGAAGCGCGCGCCCGTTGTGGCGAGCTCGTCGATCAGCTCCATGCCGACGAGATTCGGCAGAAACTCGTTGACGATCAGCCACTGGTAGTGCCAGGTGAGCGCGCGCCGCGCCTCGCCGAAGAGCTCGGCATCGCCGATGCTGTCCGCGCGCAACCGATCGACGAGGAGGTTGTGTGCGCGTATGAACGCAACCTGCATCTGGCTCATGAACACGTGGACGTCGTTTCGCGGGTCGCCGATCAGCGCGATGCCTTCCTGGTTGCGCGGAAGGTCGCCGTCGTTCTCGAGCAGCTTCGCGGGGTCTTCGCGCCTGTACAGGTATGGCGAGCCTGCGAGGCCCCCGCCGTACAGCGACTCGAGGTTCGCACGCGGCGAGCGCATGTTGCGCAGCGCGTCGAGGTCGGTGTGCGCGCGCAGTGGCGAGCGGTCGGCGGTGAGGTCGTGCGCCACGTACTGTCCGAAGAACGGGCAGCCCGCCTCGACGCGCGCGTCGCCTTCGCAGTCGCCACCGTCGCAGAAGCCGCCCGCTGTACCGAGGTCGTGGAGAAGCTTCTCGTCGATCTCGAGAGCCGGCAGGTCGAACATGCGCCCGTAGCGTCCGCCCTCGCCGATCGGCGCACGTACCCGCTCCGGCGCGAGGCAGTGGTCGCGTGGGACGTGTAGCGCTACGGTCATCGGCGCACGGTACCTGCGACGATTGGCCTCATGAGCACGCCGCAACCCGGGATCTTCGCGCTGGGAACCGCCGCTCACGCCTACCTCGAGTTCGACACCTCAGGTGGGCCGAGGAGGCAAGAATTCGTAGAGGCGGTCTCGTCGCTGCGCGAGCCGAGAACGACGATGGGCGGTGTCAATCTCGTGGCGGGGTTCAGGCCCGAGCTCTGGCGAGAGGCGGTCCCGGACAACGCACCCAAAGCGCTCGAGGGATTCAACGAAGATCTGCTCGGCCTGGACGGCTTCGTCATGCCGGCCACACAGCACGACGCGGTGCTGTGGCTGTCGGGAAGCGCGTACGACGTGGTCTTCGACGTCGCCCGCTCTGCGATCGCCGAGCTGCGCGGGCTGGCATCGGTTGGCGCTGAGACGTCGAGCTGGCCGTATAGACACGATCTCGACCTGACGGGCTTCATCGAGAATTCGTCCTCATCCCCGAGGGTGATCCCGGCGCGGGTGGGACGATCCTGCTCCTGCAGAAGTGGACCCACGACGCGTCCGAGTGGGAATCGCTGCCGGTCTCAGAGCAGGAGCGCGTGATCGGGCGCACGAAGCCTGACAGCGTCGAGCTCGAGGACAAGCCCGCCGACTCGCACGTCGCGAGCACCGACCAGGATCGTTTCGGGAAGATCTTCCGCCGGAATACGCCCTACGGGACGGTCACCGAGCACGGCACGATGTTCGTCGGCTTCTGCTCGGATCAGCGGCCGCTTACGACGATGCTGGAGAGCATGGCGGGACTGCCAGGCGGTGCCCGCGACGCGCTGACGCGTTACACACGTCCGCTCACGGGCGCCTACTACTTCATTCCGTCGACGGACGCCCTCCTTCGTGCGACCGCCGCGGCCGGTCGGACGACGTAGACGGGCAGGTTCAGCCGACTCAGTGCCGGATTCGGTCGCCCTTCGCCGTGTGGCGATGGACCTCTACGCGGTCGGTCCGCATTTGACAGGTGCCCACCGCGGCGCGCCGTTCAACGTCGTCCCGGGTGTGCAGTCGGCTATCGTGACGACTGAGGCTGGCGGGCGCCGGTCTCCACTACCGCCTCGGTGATCAGTCGTGCGCCGCGGCCGTGCGTGGCGAAGCTGAAGGACCAGCGGATGAGCACGAGGATCCGGTTTTGGAAGCCGATGAGGTACCAAAGGTGGACGACCAGCCAGGTGGTCCAAGCGATCAGGCCGCTGAGCCTCAGCCCTTTGATGTCGGCGACGGCGGCCAGGCGGCCAATGGTTGCGAGGTTCCCCTTGTCGCGGTAGCGGAAGGGCGGTGTCTCGCGGTCGCGTAGCCGAGCGCGCACCACCTTCGCCGCGTAGCGCCCCTGTTGCATTGCGACCGGCGCCACTCCAGGAAGGACCACCGAGACACCGTCGGCTCCGCGCACCCGGACCATGTCGCCGAGCGCGAAGACCTCGGGGTGGCCGGGGAGAGTGAGATCGCGCTCGACGGTCACGCGCCCCGCGCTGTCGC
>VAWZ01000144.1 GCA_005888365.1 Actinomycetota bacterium | reverse complement strand
GGAGCAGCGCGTTCCGGTGGGCGTCGCCGCGTTCGTAGGGTCGCTGCAGCTCGACGAAGAAGCGGTCGCGGCCGAATGCCTGCGCGAGACGCGCCGCTGCGTTCGCGTCACGTACCGCGAGCCCGCGCCGGGAGCAACCGGACAGGCAGACGAGCCCTTCGTTCAGCTCGGCGACCGTCTCGAGCGAGACGGAGGGCGGGAGCGGTTCCCTCGTTCCCGCTCGGGCGCCGGCAAAGCCGGCACCTCCGCTCTTCGGTGGCTCCGTCGAGCCTACACCACTCTTGCCCGGTCGCCGCGTCCCCGCGTGCGCCGCTGTGAGCAGGCGGCAGAGATTCCCGTACCCGCGTCGCGTCTCGACGAGCAGTGTGATGTGCGCACCGCTTTCGAGCGTGACCTCGGCGCCCGTGATCGGGCGGATCCCGAACACCTTCGCGGCATGCGCGAACTCGAGCGAGCCGTAGACCCCGTCGTGGTCCGTGAGCGCGAGCGCGTCGTACCCGAGCTCGGCAGCCCGCGCCGCGAGCTCCTCCGGCTGGGACGCCCCGTCGAGGAACGAGTACGCCGAATGACAGTGCAGCTCGACATAGGCAGCCACGGCTAGCCTGCTAACCGATGGAGGTGGGAAGCGGCGGCGGCGGCGTAGGCTCGACGGAGCCGCACCGGCGTAGGCTCGACGGAGCCGATAGAGAAGCGCAGGAGCCGACTTCGCCGGCGCCGAAGCGGAAAACGAGCGGAGGTGCCGGCTTTGCCGGCGCCGAAGCGGGAACAGGCGAAAACATCACCATCCGCCCCGGGCGGCGCGTGACCCTGCTCACAGACACAGCGGAGCTGGCGGTCACCGAGTCCGTCTACGGGCCCGGGGAGAAGGGCCCGGACCCCCACGTCCACCACGAGCACACGGACGCCTTCATCGTCGTCGAGGGAACGCTCACGTTCGCTTTTCGCGACGGATCGCTCGAGGCGCCGAGCGGAACCTTCATCTCCGTCCCCCCCGACATCGTCCACTCCTTTCGCAACGAGAGCGCGGAGACCATCCGTTTCTTCAACATCCACTCCCCGTCGTGCGGCTTCGGCGACTACCTCCGTGGCCGGAACCCTGGCTTCGACCAGCACGAGCCGCCGGTCGACGGCGGTGGCGACCCCGCATCCGTGGTCGTGGTTCGCCTCCCTCGCTAGGTTTGCCGAATGAGCGATCCGATCGCCCTGGGCCCGGGCGAGGGCGTCCGACCGGACTAGAGTGTGAGCGTGAAGCAGGTCTGGCAGGGCCGGATGCTGCAGGCGGCCGCGAAGTATGGTGAGGTCGCTCCCGCGGCGACGACGTGTTGCAACGCCTGCCGTACCTGTGCCACGACGAACATCGCAACGTTCGCGCTGGGAGCAGTCGTCGCGGCCGGAAGCGGCCTCGCACGCATTCTCAAACGAGTCGCGACGACTTAGGCGTTTCCCCGCTCCGGTGCCGGTAAAGCCGGCATCTCCGCCGTTGGGCGGCTCCGTCGAGCCTACGCCGCTCCCCGCTCCGGTGCCGGTAAAGCCGACACCTCCGCTATTGGGCGGCTCCGTCGAGCCTACGCCTTCTGGCTGAACCACACGCCGGCCTCCCGGTCGCGGTAGACGCAGACGTTCTGGCCGCTCTCGAGGACGACCTCGAAGTAGCGCCGGTCGACCGGCTCGTCGGTCCACCAGCGATCGACCACACGCCATTCCTCACGGACGAGCGCGACGAGTTGACGGTTCACCACCCGCGGGGCGCCGCCGAACTCCGTCTCGACGAGCGCAGCCCGCGGAGCGTTCAGCCGCCCTACCGTGGGGGAACCCATGGTTCCCCCACGAGCCCCTTCCTCTGCCGCACCGCACCGTTGAACCGCACCTGGCCTCTCGGCCGGCAAGGCCGGCCTACGGCCACGAGAGTTCCACGCACGGCAGTTGCGACGAAGACTCGAGACCTCGTCGTCACGGGCACTAGTCGTCCCGCGGAACGACCAGCGCCCTTGTCTCCGGTATCCGAGACCAAGGCGCAACTTCTACGACGGTGCAAACCGATCCCGAGCCCGTGCTCGCTCGCACCTGCTTGAGGCCCTCCCGCAGACGAACGTTCGCCTCCTCCCCCGCCGGCTCGACGAGCGCAAGCTGGAGCCCGGTGTGCTCGGCGAGCTGGACGGCCTCGAGACGAAGCTCGAGCACCGGCGCCGGGAGCTCCTGCAGCTTCGGCCCGAGCGCGACCCGCAGCCTTCCCAGCTCGGCTGTTGCGTCGCGGAGGGTCACGGCACGTCTCCAGGAGCCGCCGTCGACGAGCCGGGCGGACAGTGCCAGCTTCCGGAACGGCCGCCCGGCTCGTTCGGGACGCGCGATCAGGCGCTCGAGGAGCGATCCGAGCGCCCGGCGCAGCGTGAGCTCGTTTCCGACTGCGTCCGGAAAGACGAGAGTCTCCGCCAACTCGGACACGGGTCTCCGTCCCCGCAGGCGAGCCTTCCTGCCCCCGTGCGCGAGCCGCCACGCCTTCCGCCCGTCGGCGCCGAGCCTTTCGGCGACCGCATGCCCAGGCAGCTCGGCGAGCTCTCCGAGCCGACGCAGGCCGAGCCCTTCGAGCTCGGCATAGCGGTCGGGAGTCAGCGGCAGGAGCGAGAGGGGCAACGGCTGGAGGAATGCCTGCTCCTCCTGCTCCTGGACGATCACGATCTGACCCGGTCGGGCGACGCTCGCGGCGGCGAGCGCGGTGAATCGCCGTGTCGCCGCCCCGATGCGAGGGTCCCAACCCGAGCCGACCGCGGAGAGAGCGCGCTCGAGCGCCGGCCGGACGCCCCCGTAGAGCCGCTCGACCCCCTTCGTCTCGAAGACGACGACTCCGTGCTCGACGGGGTCGACGGCGAAGCCCGCGTCCTCGAGTCGGCGCAAGGCCTCCTCCCACTCCCGCTCGACCGCTGCCGGATCCCGCTCGACGAGAACGAGCCTGGGACACGTCGCGAGCGCCTCCCCCAGGCGCATCCCCGGTTTGACCCCTTCGGCCTGTGCAACCGCCGTCACCGGGCCGAGAAGCTGCTCTTCCCCGGGCTCGGGCGCGAGCGCGGCCGGCTCGGTTGCCAGGCGCGGCCGCATGCGCAGCGCTGCTCTGAGCTCGAAGCCGGGAACGAGGAGGCAGGCGATCATCAGAACATATGTTCTATACGAACGTATGTTCTCCTGTCAAGGGTACAGGCGTCACGGCTCGACGCAGCGATACCGACCCGCATGGACCCGGTGATCGTCGCCCAGCTGGTCGGTGCCGTGCTGAACATGGGAGCGTTCGCGCTCCTGCACTTCGAGATCGCCCCCTCCTCCGCGAAGAGGTACCTGATCCCGAACCTGCTCGGCTCGATCGTCCTGGTCGTGACGGCCTGGATCGACGCGCAGTGGGGCTTCTTGCTCCTGGAAGCAACCTGGATCGTCGTCTTGACGCAAGCGATGATCGTTCGCCAGCCCGCCAGGCACTGACTCGCGCAGTTCAGCGCAGCTCAGCGCGATAGCACTCGGTGACGTAGGGGAGCTCGATCTCGGCCCCGAGCGCGTGGTCGGCGAAGAGGCGATCGACGTCCGCGAGGATTCGCTCCTGCT
>VAWZ01000010.1 GCA_005888365.1 Actinomycetota bacterium | reverse complement strand
GTGCCGCCGTAGAGCTCGATCAGCCGCCGGCAGGTGTCGAAGTAGCGGGAGAGAAGCTCGCGCGTGTCCTCCGCGTCGCGGTCCTCCGACGCGGACGTGAAGCCGACGAGGTCGGCAAAGAGGACGGAGACGAGGCGCCGCTCTGCCTCCGGTTGCTCGCGCCGCTCCGATCTTGCGACCGCGCCCAGTGCCGTCCCGCACTCGCCGCAGAACTTCACGGCGGGTGCGTTCAGCGTCCCACAGGAGGGACACGTCCGCGCAAGCGGGCTTCCGCACTCGCCGCAGAACTTGCGGTCGCCCTCGTTCGACGTGCCGCAGGACGGGCAGAGAACGTTCTCGGCCACGAGCAGACTTTATTGCGCTGCGCAAGGACCGCCCAGTCCCGACGAGGCTACGCTGCTCGTCGTGGCGTCGAGCACGACGCATCCGGATCTCTCGCCCGATCGTGCCTGGTGGCTCCGCGTCCCCTCGACACTTCTGAGCCCGCGCTCCGTGTTCTTCGCGCTGCGTGACGAGGACCCGGACGACGTGGCGGCGAGGTCGGAGCCCATTCTGCTCATGATCTGGCTCGCCGGGATCGCGACGGTGCTCGCGAGCTCGACCGCGGGCAAGCTCCTCGACGATCCCGATTACGACCCGCTCCTGCTCGCAGTGTGGGCGTTCGTCGCCGGAGGGATCTACGGGGCCGTCGGCTACTTCGTGATCGGCTTCGCGGTGTTCTTCGGCGGGCGCGTGTTCGGAAGCCTCGGCGATTTCCGCCGGGAGCGGCAGATCGTCGCCTTCGCCGCGGCGCCGGTGGCCCTGTCCGTGCTGCTCCTGCTCCCGCTCCGGCTCGCCCTCTTCGGCGGTGACACCTTCCACGCGGGTGGATCGGACGAGGGGACGGGAGAGACCGTGCTGCTCGCGCTTCAGCTCCTCTTCGTCGCCTGGTCGCTCGTGCTCCTGCTCATCGGCATCCGCGTCGTCCACGGCTGGAGCTGGCTCCGCTCCGCAGGCGTCCTCGGCGTGGGTGTGGCGCTGCTGGGGGCGATCGTGGCCCTATTCGCGCTCGTGTAGGACCGAGTCCTCGAAGAGCGCGAGCTCCTCGTCGGGCATCGCGTAGGTATGCCGCTCCTCGGGAAAGCGATGCTCACGGACGTCCGAGACGTATGCCTCGAGCGCCTCGCGGACGACCTGGCCGACCTCGGCGTAGCGCTTGACGAAGCGGGCGGCCCTGCCTTCGTAGAGACCCAGCAGGTCGTGCCAGACGAGGACTTGGCCGTCGCAGTCCGCTCCCGCGCCGATGCCGATCGTCGGGATCGAGAGGGCATGAGTGATTCGGCCGGCGACGGGCGCCGGCACGGCCTCGAGCACGAGCGAGAAGCAGCCGGCGGCCTCGAGCGCACGCGCGTCCGCGAGCAGACGGCGTGCCTTCTCCGCCGTGCGACCCTGGGCCTTGAAGCCGCCGAGCATCGTCGCCGACTGCGGCGTGAGGCCGAGGTGTCCCATCACCGGGATTCCTGCTCCGACGATGCCCTGGACACGGGCGAGCATCGGTCCGGCCCCCTCGAGCTTGACCGCGTCTGCTCCGGCCTCCTTCACGAACCGGATCGCGTTGCGCACCGCATCCTCGTCGGAGACCTGGAACGTCCCGAACGGCATGTCGGCGACGACGAGCGGACGGCTCGCACCTCGCGTGACGGCCCGCGTCAGGATCAGCATCTCGTCCATCGTCGCCGGCACCGTCGAGTCGTGGCCGAGGACCGTCATCGCGGCCGAGTCGCCGACGAGGACGACGTCGACTCCAGCTTGGTCCGCGAGGCGACCACCCGGCGCGTCGTAGGCGGTGACCATCGCGATCGGCTGGCTCCGCCGCTTCATCTCGGCCAGCTCGGTGAGCGGGAGCTTGCCGGGGGCCGGGGTTGCGGGCGCCGGCTTCTGCGGGCGGATGCTCATTTCGAGTCTCCTTCCAGGACGACGTTGTCGATGAGACGGACCGAGCCGACGCGAACTGCGCCGGCAAGAACCGGTGGGTCGAACTCGGCGACCTCGACGTAGTCGACGTCGAGACCGTTGGACCGCGCGAGCAGCGCACGGGCTGCGGTGAGGTCCTTCGTGGCGAGCGCTCGAGGGAGAGCGAGAGCCCGCTTCCGTTCCTCCGTCGTGAGGAGCGCGTTCCGCGACGAGAGCGCGAGGCCGTCGCCGTCGCGGACCGTGGGAAGGACGCGCAGGTCGACGTCGAGCGCGAGGTCGCGAATCATCTGCCGGATCACCGCGACCTGCTGGGCGTCTTTCTGGCCGAAGTAGGCGCGATCGGGGCGGACGACCGAGAAGAGCTTGAGAACGACGGTGGCGACTCCACGAAAGTGGCCGGGCCGGAACGCGCCTTCGAGCCGGGAGCCGACCTCGGTGACCTCGACCCAGGTCTGGAAGCCCGCGGGATACATCTCCTCCGTCGAGGGCGCGAAGACGAGATCGACGCCTGCATCCCGCGCGAGCGCGAGGTCGCGCTCCTCGTCGCGCGGGTAGGACGCGAGGTCGTGCTCGTCGCCGAATTGCGCCGGATTTACGAAGAGACTCATGACGACGGTGTCGCACTCCTCGCGCGCGGCGCGCAGGAGCGAGAGGTGGCCCTCGTGCAGGCCGCCCATGGTGGGCACGAGCCCGATCGGCCCGTCGCGGACGTCTTCGAGTGCGCTTCTCGTCTCTGCGATCGTGCGGGCGACCTTCATCGCCGGCCTCCAACCCCAGGTGACACTGCGTCGCCTGGGAGCTCTCGACCCGCGAGGACAGCGGTCACACGGGCCAAGGCCAGGTACAGCTCCTCGAGCTCCGGCCGTTGCTCCCGGATCGCGTCGAGATGGCGGTCGACCGTCCCCCAGTCCCCGCGTGCGATCGGGCCGGTGAGCTCGAAGCCCGAGTCGATCACGCTTCGCATGAGCGGGTCGAGCGTCTCGGACGGGACACCTGCCGATTCCGCGAGGGAGCCGGCGACCTTCCGGAGCGTGACAAGGTAGTTGGAGGCGATCGCGGCCGCTGCGTGGTAGGCGGCGCGCCTTTCGTCGGCCAGCCCGAACGGGCGCAGGCCGAGAGTCTCGGCGAGCCAGAAACCAGCCGCCCGTGCGTCTGTCGATTCCGCTGTGACGGCTGCCCAGCCGCCGTCGAGCTGCTCGGGGCCGCGCGCCTTCGTGATCGAGAGCAGGGGGTGGACCGAGAACCGCCGCATGTGTGGAGCGAGCGCGGAGAGCGGTGTCGCCCCGCTGACGTGCGCGACCCAGGGCCCGAGTGGGAGTTCGGCGGCGACCTCGGCGATGGCACGGTCCGGGACGCACAGGAGAACCAGGTCGCGATCGGCCGCGTCCAGGCGGACGCCTCGCTCTGCGAGCCGGCTGCTCACGGTCGAGCCCACGCGTCCTCGCGCACCGATGACCTGAATGCTCTCGATCACAATGGCTCCAGTTCCGGTGACGGATACCGGGCGAAGAGAAGCGTAACAATCTGGCTCTACGTGGCGGCCAGGCGGCGCTCCAGGTGCGCCCGGGCTGCGGGCCACTCGTCGTCGAGGATGCTGTACCAGGCGCTGTCCCGGCTCTCACCGTCCCGGACGAGCATGTGCTTGCGGTGGATCCCCTCGAAGGTCGCGCCGATCCCCTCGAGTGCAGCACGCGCGCGCTCGTTCAGCGCGTCCGTCTTGAGCTCGACCCGGCGGCACCCGAGCGTGTCGAACGCGTACCGCAGCTGGAGCAGCTTCGCCTCCGCGTTCGCCCCGGTCCCCCAGGCGGATGGGTGGAGCCAGGTCCAGCCGATCTCGAGCGAGCGGTGCTCCGGCCGGAGCGCGAGAAATCTCGTCGATCCCACGATCGCCTCCTGACGGATCGTCACGAACGGAATCTCCGTTCCTGCCTCCGCCGCCTCGAGTGCCTGGCGCATCCAGCCGGTCCATTCGTCCCTCGTCCGCGGCTGCACGACGCTGAGCCAGCGCCACGTGCGCGCATCGCGGGAGGCGAGCCAGAGGCCTTCCTCGTGCTCCGCCGAGAGCGGCTCGAGCCGGACGATTCGACCCTCGAGCACGGTTCCCCTCCAGCGCTCCACCGGCTCCGACAGTACACTCGGCACGTGCCGATCTACGAGTACGCGTGCATGGAGTGCGAGTCGCATTTCGACGAGCTCGTTCGTAGCGCCGACCAAGCCGTGGCCTGTCCGGAGTGCGGCGCGGGGAACGTCCTCAAGCAGCTCTCCACCTTCGCGGTGCACGGTGGAACGTCGAAGCAGCCGAGCTTCTCTGGCCCCTCGGGAGCGGGGGGCGGTTGCTGCGGCGGCTCCTGCGGCTGTTCCCACTGAGTCTGTTCCTGGGGCCGTTGAGGAGGCCGTGTCCGACCGTCCGCGGGAGGGCGTACACTCGCCGCCGATGACCGACGCCGTCGAACGTGCCGAGGCCTTTCGGGACTACGCGGAGCAGACGGCGGGATGCACGAAGTGCGCTCTCGCCGGCGGCCGCACGCAAGTCGTCTTCGGCTCCGGCAACCCGGACGCGCAGGTGATGTTCGTCGGCGAAGCCCCGGGCTTCCACGAGGACCAGCAAGGCCTTCCGTTCGTAGGGCAAGCAGGAAAGCTCCTCGAGCGACTCCTCGAGGGCATCGGCCTGACTCGCGGAGACGTGTACATCGCGAACGTCCTGAAGTGCAGGCCTCCCGGGAATCGCGATCCGGTTCCGGACGAGATCGCGGCCTGCGAGCCCCACCTCTTCCGGCAGATCGAGCTGATCGAGCCGACACTGGTGGCGAGTCTCGGCAACTTCGCGACCAAGCTCCTTTCGGGACGCCCGGCCGGGATCACGCGTGTCCACGGCTATGAGCAGGAAGTCACGCTCGGTACCCGCAAGGTTCTCCTCTACCCGCTCTACCACCCGGCCGCCGCGTTGTACACGCCGTCGATGCTCAAGGTCCTGGAGCAGGATTTCGCGCGCATTCCCGACCTCCTCGCGCGTTCGACGGGCGAACAGAACCCGCCTGAGGAACAGGAGAGCCCGGAACCGGTCGACGCGCAGCCAACGGTTCAGCTGGGTCTCTTCTAGCCGGGTCTCTTCCGAGTGGAGCTCAACCTCGTCTCCTCCTCGGCCGAGGAGACCGAGGCGATCGCGGGCCGGCTCGCGCCACGGCTCAGATCGGGTGACGTCGTCACCGTCTCCGGCGAGCTCGGTACGGGCAAGACGACGTTCGTCCGAGGCGCCTGCCGAGCCCTCGGGATCACAGCGCCCGTGACGAGCCCGACGTTCACGATCGGTCATCGCTATGGGGGTGAGCAGGACGTCTCCCACCTCGACCTGTATCGCTTCGAGGGGCTCTCGGCCGCGGAGTGGGGCGACCTCGAGCCGTACTTCGAGGACGCGATCGCGTTCGTCGAGTGGCCAGACGCTGGTCGCGACGCGCTCCCGGCCGCGCGCGTCGAGATCCAGCTCGAGCACGCGGGTGGAGACCGGCGTCACATCGCGCTCGCCACCGAGGACGCGGCGCTGCTAGAAGGGTTCGGGCGTGCTGATCCTCGCGTTCGACACGGCGACTGACGTTGCCACGAGTGCTCTCGTCGCGGACGGCGAGGTGCTCGGCGAGCGCGCCTCGGTCGCCCGAACGGTGCTCGACGACGCCCACCGGCTCCTCGCCGAAGCGGAGGCCGAGACGCGGGATCTGGAGGCTCTCGTCGTCGGGACCGGCCCCGGCAGCTTCACCAGCACCCGGATCGGCCTCGCTGTCGCGCGCGGGCTCACGCTCGCCCTGGGGATACCGGTCGCCGGAGTCTCGACGCTCGATGCGCTGCGAGCAGGCGAGAAAGACGCGTATCCGGTGCTCGACGCAGGCCGACGGGAGGTGTTCGTCCCGGGCCCGTCCGCCGCGGCACCCGACGATCTCGAGCTCGCACCCGGAACGGTCTGCGTCGGGAACGGCGCCGTTCGCTATCGGGCGGCGCTCGAGCGCAAGGGCGCCGTCGTCCCGTCCGACGGGGACGAGCGCCACATCCCTCACGCGCGACTCCACGTCTCGCTCGCCACCGACTTCGGGCCTGTGGAGGACGTGCTTCCGATCTACGTCAGGACGCCCGATGTCAAGGTTCGACCGTGAACGTGGAGCTGCGACGGCTGGAGGCGAACGACCTCGACGTCGTGGAAGAGATCGAGCGTGCGTCGTACCCGACGCCTTGGTCCCGCGCCATGTTCGCGGCGGAGCTCCAGAAGCCGAGCTCGCTCGCGATCGGCGCGTATCACGACGCGGGGGAGCTTGTCGGGTACGCGATCGTCTCACGCTACGTCGACGCGTGGCACGTGATGAACATCGCGGTCGTGCCGGAGTTCCGCCGGCGTGGCATCGGCAAGTCGTTGCTCGAGCGGCTCTTCGAGGTGACTGCCGCGGATCCTCGCCGCGGCTACACGCTCGAGGTCCGCGTGTCGAACACCGAGGCGATTCGCCTGTACGAAAGGCTCGGCTTCGAGGCTCGCGGGATCCGGCGTGGCTATTACACCGACAACCGCGAGGATGCCTTGATCATGTGGCGGGAGCCGACGCCGACGGAGAAGGCGTCCTGATACTCGCCATCGAGACGTCGTGCGACGAGACCGCGGCGGCGCTCGTCACGGATGCCGGCTCGGTTCTCTCCTCGGTCGTGTCCTCGCAAGCGGGCCTGCACGCTCGGTACGGAGGAGTCGTTCCCGAGATCGCCTCGCGGCGTCACCTCGAGCTCGTGCTCCCGGTCGTGCGGGAGGCGCTCGAGCGAGCTGACACCTCTCTGGGGGGAGTCGAGCGGGTCGCGGTCACACAAGGCCCCGGCCTCGTGGGCGCTCTGCTCGTCGGTCTCTCGACAGCGAAGGCAATCGCCTGGGCGGGTGGGCGTCCACTCGTGCCCGTGGACCATCTCGAGGGGCACATCGCAGCGCTCTACCTCGAGCCCGATCCCCTCGATCCGCCGTTCCTCTGTCTGCTCGCGAGCGGGGGGCACACCCTGCTCCTGGCGGTTCGCGAGCGCGGTGCCTCCGAGCGCCTCGGTACGACGCTCGACGACGCAGCCGGCGAGGCGTTCGACAAGGGAGCACGCGTGCTCGGGCTCGGGTATCCGGGTGGCGCCGAGATCGACCGCCTCGCGGGTGACGGTGATGCCGAGGCTTTCGCGTTCCCGGTGGCAAGGGTTCCGGGTCTCGACTTCTCGTTCTCGGGTCTCAAGACCGCGCTCCTGTACACGGTTCGGGATCTCGGGGAGCGGGAAACGGAACGCCGGAGGGCCGACCTCGCGGCCTCGTACCAGCATGCGATCGTGCGAGCGTTGGTTGCACGGATTCGCGAGGGGGTCGAGCGAACCGGGCTCGACCGGGTTGCAGTCGTCGGTGGCGTTGCCGCGAACTCGGCGCTGCGGGAGGCGCTTCCCGAGGCCCGCTTCGCGCCCTTCGACCTCTGCACGGACAATGCGGCGATGATCGCGTCGGCCGCCCGATTCGGTGGAGCGATCCCGTTCCCGAACTACCTGGGACTGGATGCGTATGCGTCGATCTCGTAGTGCGGCGCTGGTGATCGCCGCGGGGTGCGTGGCCTGCGCGCTCCTCCTCGTCGGCACGCGAGCCCAGTCGGCCCCCCCGGTCGTGACCTCCGTGGACGAGGCAGGTTGGGAGGGCGTCCTGGGCGTACGCGAACAGGTCTCGACGGCGCAGCGCTTCGTCGTGCTGCTGCACGCGACCTCGCTTGCGGCGAAGGTGTCGGCTGCCGGCGGTACCGCGAGCGAGACGGACATGCGCCGCTGGACGAGAGCTGCGCAGAGCGCTCAGAACCAGTTCCTCGCGCGAATGGCGGCGAGCGGGGGTCACATCACGACCGAGTACCGCTATACGCGACTCTTCAACGGTTTCTCCGCCCGCCTCGATCCCACCTCACTCGACCTGCTCGACCGTGACCACGAGGTCGAGGGGGTGTATCCGGTGCGGGTCGGATATCCGATGGCCGTGGACGAGAGCGCGGGTACCGTGACGCCGACCGCGTTCCCGGGTCTCACGGTGCCGGGCCAGGACGGGAGCGGAGTCACGGTCGCGCTCCTCGATACCGGGGTCGATCCCTCGCACCCGTACCTCACGGACAGCGTGCTCCCTGGAATCGACGTGATCCGACCCGGAAGCGGCGGCGTCGCTCAGCCCAACCCGCTCGTGCCGGGACGTCCGGAGGGGCACGGGACCGAGCTTGCGGGCATCGTCACCGGGTCCGATGGGCCTGACGGTCTCCACGGCGTCGCGCCCGGCGCGTCGATCCTTCCGATCAGGGTTGCCGGCTGGCAGCCCGATGCGGAAGGTGGGTACGCGATCTACTCCCGTACCGACCAGATAGTCGCCGGCCTCGAGGCGGCCGTCGACCCGAACGGCGACGGGGACACGCTCGACGCAGCGAGGATCGCGCTGGTCGGTGTGGGCGAGCCCTACGCCGCGTTCGCGGACGGCCCGCTCGCTCGTGCGGTCGCCGGCGCGCAGGCGCTCGACGTGCTCGTGATCGCGCCGGCCGGCAACGACGGACGTGCGGGGCCGACCTTCGGGAGCATCGCCGGCCCCGGCGGCGCGCCCGACGCACTGACCGTGGCGGCGACGGACGGACGGCTGGCTGCGCCGACCGTCCGAGTTCACGTCGCCGCCGGGCTGCGCGTCCTCTTCGACGGCACCCTGCCGTTGGGCGGCGCGCCGACGCAGACCGTCACGGCGCCGATCTTTCCCGTTGCGAGAGCCGCGGAGGCGCAGGGGATCGCAGGCCTGTTCGGGAACGACGGCAAGAGCACGGTCGCCGGTCAGGCGGCTCTCTTGCCGAGAGGGGCGCTCTCGGATCAGACCGTCGACGAGGCAGCATCGGCGGGAGCGCTCGCCGTGCTCGTCGAGGGAGCGCTTCCCGCCGGTGCTTTCAGCCTCGACGTGCCGTCGGGCATTCCGGTCGTCGGGCTCGCGGAGAGCCTCTCGTCGGCGATTCGCGAACTGCGCGCCGAGGGTATTCCCGTCACGATCGCGATCGGGGCGGTGAGCAGCGCCGAGAACGGCGGAGGCGGGACGATCGCGGCCTTCTCCTCGCAGGGGCTCGCCTTCGACGGAGGACTCAAGCCCGAGCTCCTCGCGCCCGGCGTCGCCTTCCCCACGTCGGAGCCCGGTCGAGGGACGAGCGGCGAGGTCCGCTACGGGACCGTGAGCGGTACGAGCGTCGCGGCGGCGACGACGGCGGGCGCGGCAGCCGTCGTCGCCGAGGGTCGTCCCCGTGCAAGTGCCGCCGAGCTGCGCGGCCTGCTCGTCGGCTCGGCTCGGGCGACCGGCTCCGCTACGTCGCCCGGTCTCGGCGCCCTCGAACTCGACGGGGCCGTCGAGCAGGAGCTGACGGCCGAGCCGGCGACCGTGTCGTTCGGAACCGCCACTCGGAGCGGTCGGACGATCGACCGGACGCTCACACTGCACAACGTCTCTACGCGCGACCTCAACGTCGTGCTCGCGGCGGGACGAACGGTGGACGGGGTCGACGTGACCGTCCGGCGAAAGCGCCTGAGGATCCGTGCAGGTGCATCCGCCACCGTGGTCCTGCGTGCCGACACCGCCAATCTCGCGCCGGGCTCGCGACTGGCGATCGGCGTGCTGGAGCTTCACGTGTCGAAGTCCCGCTCGGTCCGGGTCCCGTGGGTGGTGAGCGCTCCGGACCCGAGCGTCGACCTGCTGTCGCACGTCTCGCTGAAGACGACGGGCGGTCGCGTCTCCGATGCGACGCCTGCGGTGCTCAGCATGGTCGTCGGGGGCATCGTGCCGGGGGCGGAGCCGCAGATCCGTCCCGTGGACATCCTGGACGTCCAGCTCTGGCGGAACGGGAAGCTCCTCGGTGAGCTGGCCCAGAGTCGCGAACTGCTGCCCGGACGCTACACCTTCGGCCTCACCGGACGTGGGCCGAACGGAGGGCGCCTGCGTCGGGGCGACTACACGGTTCGTGTCGTCGCCCGACCGGGCGACGGAACGCGACGGCAGGTCGAGACCGTCGACTACAGGCTTCGCTAGAAAGGCGAGGTGTATCCTCGCGCCGTCCAGACGAGCCAGGAGGCGTGAACGCGATGACCACCGCTGAGGCGCCCTCTCACCTGCGGGAGAACCCGTTCGAGCTGGCGAAGGCGCAGCTCCGACGGGTGGGAGAGGTGTTCGCCATCGACCCGAATCTCATCGGCGTCCTCTCCCAGTGCAAGAAGGGGGTCGAGGTCTCGATCCCCGTCTCCATGGACGACGGCTCGATCAACGTCTTCCTCGGCTATCGGGTGACGCACAACATCGCCCGCGGGCCGTCCAAGGGCGGCATCCGCTACCACCCGGACGTCACCCAGGACGAGGTCAAGGCGCTGGCCATGTGGATGACCTGGAAATGCGCGCTCATGGGACTCCCCTTCGGAGGAGCGAAAGGCGGGGTGATCTGCGACCCGAAGCACCTTTCCAGGGGCGAGCTGGAGCGGCTCACGAGGCGGTACACGAGCGAGATCATCAACGACATCGGTCCCGAGCGGGACATCCCGGCGCCGGACGTCGGCACGGACGGTCGCGTCATGGCGTGGATCTTCGACACCTACTCCATGAACAAGGGCCACTCCGTTCTCGGCGTCGTCACCGGCAAGCCGCTCTCGGTCGGCGGCTCTCTCGGCCGCGTGGAGGCGACCGCGCGAGGCGCTATGTACACGATTCAAGCCATGGCCCAGAAGCAGGACAAGCGCGTCGACGAGTACACCGTCGTGATCCAGGGATTCGGCAACGTCGGCGCCCACCTCGCGCGGCTCATCCACGGACAGGGCGCGAAGGTGGTCGCGGTCTCCGACTCGCGCGGCGGCGTCTACAACCCGAAGGGGATCGACGTCCCGGCAGCTCTCGCACACAAGCAGGAGGCCGGGACACTCGAGGGCCTCGCGAACGCTGAGGCGGTCACCAACGAGGAGCTTGTCGAGCTTCCCTGCGAGATCCTGGCTCCCTGCGCGCTCGAGCAGGTGATCACCGAGCGAAATGCCGATCGGGTCAAGGCGTCGGTCATCTGCGAGGGGGCGAACGGACCGGTCACCCCGACTGCGGATCACGTGCTCGAGGACCGAGGGGTGCTCGTCCTGCCCGACGTGCTCGCGAACGCGGGCGGCGTCGTGGTCTCGTACTTCGAATGGGTGCAGGGTCTCCAGGAGTACTTCTGGCGCGAGGAGGAGGTCAACGCAAAGTTGCACGACATCTCCGTTCGGGCATTCGAGGAGACGTGGCTGACGCGGGAGCGCCAGGCGACGAGCATGCGCATGGCCGCCTACGGGCTTGCCGTGCAGCGGGTCGCGGAGGCGACGACGACGCGAGGTCTTTACCCGTAAGGAGTGTCGTTCTCTACAGCGCGGCGGGCTGCAGCTTGTGCGAGCGCGCGCTCGAGGTGGTTCGCGAGGCGCAGGCGGAGCTCGGCTTCGACCTCCGCGTCGTCGACATCGACGGCGACCCGGCCCTCGAAGCGGCCCATCGCGACCATCTCCCGGTGATCGAGATCGACGGTGTGCGAGCGTTCACGTACTTCGTCGAGCCGAACGCGCTGCGTGCCCGTCTCGTCGGCATGCCCTGACGGTTCTGTTCACGGGTCTCGAGCAGCCGCTGGCACAATCGTGACGCTTTGTTACAAGCGGGAAGAGAATGAACACGTCAGAGCGCCTGACCGTCGGCGTCGCGGCGCGCCTGAGCCGCTACCTGCAGGTCCTGACACAGGCGCGGAAGATGGGGAAGGACCGGATCTCCTCGCAGGAGATCGCCGAGTACACGAACATCAACGCGACCCAGATCCGTCGCGACCTGTCCGCGTTCGGCAGGTTCGGCAAGCGCGGCGTCGGGTATCGGACCGATGCGCTCCTCGACGAGATCAGGAAGATCCTGCGCACGCAGGGCCAGCACAACCTGGCCCTCGTCGGCGCCGGCCGGCTCGGGAGCGCAATTGCGAGCTCGCCGATTTTCGCCGAGCACGGGATCCACATCGCGGCGATCTTCGACACGGATCCGGAGAAGATCGGAGAGCGCATCGGCGAGCTGCGCGCGAGCTCGATGGACGATATCGCGCAGATCTGCCGCGAGCGCAACATCATCGTCGGGGTGATCGCGGTCCCGGCCGAAAGCGCTCAGGATGCCGCTGACGCCCTGATCGACGCCGGCGTGAAGATCGTCTTCAACTACTCCGAAGCGTTGCTCGACACTCCGGCGGACGTGCAGGTGCACACCTCGAATCCCGCCGTCGAGTTGCTGTACGCCATGTACTTCCACCTGACCTGACGTCGCGCGCTCTGCGGCCTGGCTTCGAGCAGGATGCCGGCGTGAAGATCTTCCTCTGGCACGGGTATCTGCTCGGTGGGACGGGGTCGAACGTCTACACGCGCCAGCTCGCCCGCGAGTGGAGCCGGGCCGGACACGAGGTGACCGTCTTCTGCCAGGAGACGCACCCGGAGAGGTTCGATCTCGGACGCGCACGGGTCCTCAAGCCGGACGTCGGGGGCCTGCTGCCGGTCTTCGTTCTCGATCGCTACCCGGGCTACGAGGTGAAGCTGCTCCAGGACTGCGCGCGAGAGGAACTCGTCCGCTGGGTCGACGCGAATGCCGAGGCTCTGCGGAGCTCGCTCCCGGCAAACGTCGTGTTCTGCAACCACGTCCTCCTCGGCGGAGCAGTGGGCCGCGCGACCGGGAGTCCGTACGTCGTCAAGGCGCATGGCTCCGAGCTCGAGTACTCGATGCGCGGACGGCCGGAGCTCGAGACGTGGGGAGCGGACGTGCTCGCGAGCGCACGGGCGGTCTTCGTCGGCTCGGGTCATATCCGCGCGGTGCTCGAGGACGTCTGCGGTCACGTCGAGCACGTGCACGAGGTGCCTCCCGGCGTCGACGTCGAGGAATGGCGGCCGCTCCCGCGCGAGGAGGCTCTCGCCCGCCTCCTCGACGAAGCGCGTCGCGATCCGCCGAACCCGGGCAACGAGAACGAGCGCTTGCCCGATGAGAGCAATGCCGCGCGGCTACGCGCATTCCTCGCGGGCGACGAGCCGACGGTCGTCTACTTCGGGAAGCTGATCCCGCAGAAAGGCGTCGAGATCCTGCTGGAAGCGATGCAAGGGCTCGAGGCCCGTCTCGTCGTCGTCGGCTTCGGGCCGCAGCGCGCGGAGCTCGAGGCGCTCGCATCTCCGAGGACGCTCTTCACCGGTCTGCTCGAGCATCGTCATCTATCGAAGCTCCTCGCCCTCGCGAACGTCTGCGTCGTCCCGTCGGTCTTCCCGGAGGCGTTCGGGATGGTCGCCGCCGAGGCTGCGGCGGCCGGCTGCCCGCCGCTCGTCTCGCGCCATTCCGGCCTCGCCGAGGTCGCAGAGGGGCTCGAGTCCGAGTATCCGAGCGACCTGCGCGATCTGAGCTCGTTCGCGACCGGCGATGCCTCCGAGCTGAACGAGAAGCTGCGAGCGCTGCTCACGCTCTCGAGCGCGGAACGCGAGCTCATCTCGACGGCAGCGCGAAGAGCGGTCGTCGAGCGCTGGAGCTGGGAAAGCGTTGCCGAGAGGCTGCTCGCGCTCTCAGTCTGAGCCCGTCA
>VAWZ01000044.1:1993-51372 GCA_005888365.1 Actinomycetota bacterium | reverse complement strand
TCCGGCGGCCGCCCCGAGCACTTACCGCCTACGGGCATTAATCGATCAACCATCTAGACTCAACCGCGATGAGGAGGAGCTGGCTCATCGCGGGGATTGCCGTGGTGGCGGTCGCGATCCTCGTCGCCGTCGTCCTCGTGAGAAGGTCGGACAGCGGGTCGAAAACGGTCGGGACCACCGAGTGGGCCGGGCAGGTCTGCACCAGCCTCTCCGATTGGCGAACGTCGATCACGTCGCTCGCAAACGTCTCGACCGGAACGCTGACGCGCGACGCTGTCCGGGAGAAGCTGACCGATGCCCAGGTCGCCACTGAACAGCTCATCACCGACCTCAAGGACATCGGGCCCCCGGAGACTGCCTCGGGCACCCAGCTGAAACAACAGCTCCGGCAGTCGGGCGACGAGCTCGAGCAGAGCTACGAGGACCTGAAGTCAGGCGCGCAGGGCACGCTCGACTCGCAGAGCGTTACCGGCTTCCTTCAGGGTCTGGCGAAGCTCGCGCCACAGTTCCAGAAGCTCCTCGACCAGATCACGAGCACGATCCAGACACTCGAGAGCTCGAACGTCGCCGGCTCCTCGGCGGACGAGGTCCGGCAGGGCTTCAACGACGCCGATTCCTGTAAAGAACTGCGTTCCGAGCAGGATTAAGGGACGGCTGAGCGGCTTGGGGCCGCGGCGCTCGCGGCGACCCCGGACGCTACGATCCGCGCATGACCTTCCTCGTCTTCTTCATCGTCCCGCTGATCATCGGGCTGGTGGCGCAGTCGCGAGTCAAGAGCACGTTCGCACGCAACCTCCAGGTACCGATCGCCAACGGTCTCAGCGGCGCGGAGGTCGCCCGTCAGGTGCTCGACGCAAACGGCCTGCACGACGTGCCGATCGAAGAAGTGCAGGGCGCTCTCTCCGACCACTACGACCCGCGCAACCGTTCGGTGCACCTCTCCTCCGATGTGTATCGCGGACGATCGATCGCCTCGACCGCCGTCGGCGCACACGAGGTCGGACACGCGATCCAGCATGCTCAGGCGTACGCGTTCTTCCGTTTCCGAAGCGCGCTCTTCCCTGCTGTGTCGTTCGCCTCGAACATCTGGTTTCTCTTCCTGATCGGCGGCCTCTTCTTCCAGGTCTTCCAGTTCTTCGTGATCGCGATCGCGCTCTACTCGATCGCGGTGCTGTTCCAGGTTGTGACGCTCCCGGTGGAGTTCGACGCATCGAGGCGTGCGAAGCACCAGCTCCACGACCTCGGGCTCGTGGCCTCGACTGAGGCTGCCGGCGTCAAGAGCGTGCTTACCGCAGCCGCCTGGACGTACGTCGCCGGTGCGCTCGCCGCGGTGGCGATGCTGCTCTACTACCTCTCGATCTTCAGCAACCGCTGACACGACTTCCATGGCGAGGGCCGGGCCTACGGGCTCGGCCCTCTACTCGTTCGGCATCCAGCTGAACCGGCGAAGCGCGACGACGACTCCGGCCACACCCCAGGCTGCGACGATCGCCACGGCACGCAGATCGGAGAACAGCGACTCGCCGTGGAGGTACACGCCGTTCACGATGTCGAGGAAGTACGTCAGCGGGAGCACGTCGGCCACGGCCTTCAAGAACCGCGGGAGGTCGGTCCGCGGTCCAAACGAGCCGGAGAGGAAAGCCATCGGCAGTAGCACGACGTTGACAACGGCAGAGGCGCCGTCGGCCGAGCGGATGAGTGCGGCAGCTCCGATTCCCATACCGGCGAAGCACACGACTCCGAGGACGATCGCACCGGCGAATCCGAGCACGTTGGCGGGCATGCTCGCTCCGAAGAGCGCGCTCCCGAGCACGAGCAGCGCGACCGCCTGGATCGCGAAGACGACGAGTGTCGAGAGGATCACGGCGACGATGTAGGTCGCCGGGGGGAGCGGCGTCGCACGCAGTCGCTTGAGAGTCCCGGTCTCGCGTCTCCCGACGAGGATGATCGCGAGCCCCGCGAAGGCCGTGTTCGCTGCTCCGTAGCCGAAGAGCCCGGCGAGGAGGAAGTCTGCCGAAGCCACCTTCGCTCCGTTCACGGTGATGTCCTGCGAATACACCGAACTCAGGAGCGAGTAGAGGAGCAGCGGGAAGATGAAGATGAAGATCGCCGCCTCGCGGCTGCGCCAGAACATCCGCTGCTCCGCCCCCAGCTGATGAACGACCAGCCTCACGTCCCTGGACGCCTCCTGCTCCCGCCCGGCAGAGCCCGGCTCCGCCGGAGGCTGACGCCGCTCGCGACATGCTTCCCACTCGGCGCTTGCCCGTACCGCTCGTACTGTGCTGCGCGCCCCGCGCTCGCCTCCTTTGCGAGCGCCGGCCCGGGAAAGTGAGGAGACCTCACCCCTCGCCTTCCTCCTCTTGGACGAGCTCGAGGTAGACGTCCTCGAGAGTCGGTCTCCGCACCTCGAGCTGCTCGAGCTCGCGACCGTCGGCTAGGGCCTGGGAGGTCAGCTCATGCAGGGCTCGAGTCGGCTCCTCCGTCTCGATCACGATCGGCTCCCCGTTCCGGCGAAAGCGGATCTCGACCGGCCCGCCTGCGCCGATGAGCTCCTCCGGCGTCCCGAGCCGCACGATCGCCCCGGATCTGATCACGGCGACGCGATCGGCGAGCTGCTGGGCCTCGTCGAGGTAGTGCGTCGTGAGGAGGATCGTCTTCCCGAGCGATCGCAGCGAGCGGATCATGTCCCAGGCCGTGCGGCGGGCCGCCGGGTCGAATCCTGTCGTGGGCTCGTCGAGGAACACCAGATCGGGATCGCCGACGAGGGCGACGGCGAGGTCGACGCGCCTGCGCTGGCCGCCGGACAGCGTCTTGATGCGGGCGTTTTTCTTGTCCGCAAGGCCGACGAGGTCCAAGACCTCGTCGACGTCACGCCGCTGCGAGTAGTAGCCGGCGAAGATCCGGAGAAGCTCGCGAACGGTGAGGTTGGACACGAGCTCCGACTGCTGGAGGACGACGCCGATCCGCTCGCGGAACGCGCGGGGCGCTTCGCCGGGATCGAAGCCGAGTACGGTGACGTCGCCGGCGTCGCGCGTGCGGTACCCCTCGAGGATCTCCACAGTCGTGGTCTTGCCGGCGCCGTTCGGACCGAGCAGGCCGAACACCTCGCCCTCGGCGACCTCGAAGCTGATGCCGCCGAGCGCGGTGTTTCCGTCGTAGGACTTGCGCAGGTCCTGGACGGCGATCGCGGGTTGGGCCATCCGGGTGTTCTAGCCGCTCACGGCTCGGCGTGGCGCGAGCCGGCGCGACGTCTCAAGGACCGAGCGTGAGCTCGAACACCCCTCCGGTCGGGAAGCCGGGGTCGTGCCCGGTGAGCTCGCGGGCGACGTCGGAGCAGTCCGGTTGGTGACCGACGACGGCAACAGGCCCCCGCGCGCCGTCGACCGCGGCTTGGACGTCGGCGGCGGTCGCGCCCGGAGTGAGGCGCTCGTCGACCCGTAGCTCGGCGCCGACTTTTGCCGCGATCGTCTCCGCAGTCTGCCGGGCCCGCGCCAGGGGGCTCGTCAGCACGAGCAGCGGCGGCATGTCGTGCGCGGCGAGACGATCCGCGAGCATCCTGGCTTCCGTCTTGCCGCGCTCGCTCAACTGCCGGAGATCGTCCGGGTCGCCCGGCTCGGCGTGGGCATGACGCACGAGGAAGACGAGCATCGTTTCGAGCATAGTCCGCACGAACCGGCTCCTTGCCGCGAGTAGGGTGGCCCCGTGCCCTCGCTGCGCTACGTCGTGGCCGATGTCTTCACGGACACGCCGCTGACAGGGAACCAGCTTGCAGTGTTCACCGACGGGCGAGAGCTCGACGCGGAGACCATGCAGGCGCTCGCGCTGGAGGTCGGGTTCTCTGAGACTGTCTTCGTCCTCCCCGCCGAGGCCGACGGCGACGTGCGCATCCGAATCTTCACGCCTCGCGTCGAGCTTCCCTTCGCCGGGCACCCGGTGCTCGGGACGGCCTTCGTTCTGGGTGCTCCTCTCCAGCGCGGGGTCCTGTCGCTAGAGACGGGGAGCGGCATCGTCCCGGTCGAGTTGGAGCGCGACGAGTCGGGCTCGATCGTCTTCGGACGTATGACCCAGCCGGTCCCGACCGTAGAGCCCTATCCGGACCCGGAGTCGCTTCTGGCCGCGCTCGGCGTCGCGCGTTCGGAGCTACCGGTCGAGCGCTACGACAACGGCGCGCAGCCCACGTTCGTCCTCCTCCGCTCGGAGCAAGAGGTTGCCGATCTGCGGCCGAACGTCGCGGCGCTCGCGGCGCTCGAGGTGATGGCGAGCTGCTCGGCCGGCGCCGGCGCGCGCTGGAAGACCCGAATGTTCGCGCCCCACGCCGGAGTCGCCGAGGATCCGGCGACGGGCTCTGCAGCAGGTCCGCTCGCCGGTCATCTTTGCCGCCATGGCCTCGTCGCCTGGGACGAATGGATCGAGATCGCCCAGGGTGCCGAGATCGGCAGGCCGTCCACGCTCTTCGCCCGCGCCTCGGGTGGGGACGGCACGATCGAGAAGGTGGAGGTCGGCGGGCGCTCGGTCGTCGTGGCGCGCGGCGAGTTCCGCCTCTAGCTCTCGACCAGCGAGTGGCGGAACGCGCTCGCGACCGCCTGAGCGCGGGTGTGGACTCCGAGCTTCGCGTAGATGTGCTCGACGTGCGTCGCGACCGTCTTCTGCGTGATCCCGAGCCCGACGGCGATCTCCGCCGGTCCGAGCCCGTCGGCGAGCAAGCCCAGGATCTCCCGCTCGCGGCTCGTGAGCCGGGCACCCGCGCCGTTCCACGTCTGCAGCCGTCGCAGATGACGCTGCACGCGCGCGACGAGCTCGCCCGGCTGCACGGGCTTCGCGAGGTAGTCGTCCGCTCCGAGCAGCAGGCCGGCCACCCGGTCGGATGACTCGGTTCGGTCCTGGGAGACGAAGATGATCGGGAGCGCCTCACCGTGCTCCTCTCGAAGACGCCTGCAGACCTCGTAGCCGCTCGTGTCGTCGAGGCGAACCTCGAGCAGGACGAGCACGATGCGCGCCTCGCCCGCCACCGCCTCGAGGGCTTCGCTCCCGGACGTCGCAGCGCGAATCGTGAGACCCGTCGGCGCGAGAACACGTGCTGCCTCCCGCTGGAAGTCAGCATCTCCGTCGACAACCAGAATCGTCTGGTCGCCCCCGCCTGCCTCGAGCACATCTCCCTCCTCTCCCCTTTCTGCAACCCGGTTCTATCCGACCCCGGCTAGGGCCGCCTCCCTAGGGAGGGTGACCGAGCGGCTGTCCGTAGGACTCCCTCTGGTGGGCACCTACGGGCGGGCATACGGTCTGAGCGTAAGCCGTCGAGCAAGGGGGAGAAGCACATGCCAACACCTGCACGGGTCGGATGGGCTGCGCCCGTCCGCGTTCCGGCGCGCTCATGCGGCGAGCACGCCCTCTATTGGAAGGAGTTCGCATCATGAAGAGGGTTGCAGCGAGGAGGTTGCTCGCCCTGTTGTCCCTGGGTGCGCTCGTTCTCCTCTTCCAGGTCTTGACAGCAGGAGCAGCGCCGGGGGACGGGCTCGCAACCATCTCCACCTCTCCGCCGTGCACCGACGGCGCCGCCGGCATCGGGGTCGCGTTCGACGGAAACAACATCCTCTATACGTGCGCCGACGAGGCGGCGGTCCACAAGACCGATCTGGCCGGCGCCAATCTCGGATCGGTCGCGATCCACGATGGCGCCAACAATCCGGTGTCCGTCGACGCGATCGCGTGGGACAAAAACGAGGCAAAGCTCTGGGGCGGCGACCTGGACGGCGCGGGCAATTGTCGGATCTGGAAGATCGACATGGGCACCGGCCTCGCGGCGCTGCAGTTCAGCTTCACCGATCCGAGTGGACTCTGTAGCGCCGAGTTCTACGACGGGATCACGGTCGACACGAACACGAACACGCTTTACCTGAGCCCGGACGTGAACCCGACGATCCGCCACTTCGACAAGGCCGGAAGTCCACTTCCCGACGATCCAATCCCGTTTTCGACGCTTGCCGGATCGACGTGCGGGGGCTCACCTTGCCCGAACAGCGGGCTTGCGATCGGGATCGACGGGACGCTCTTCGCGGGCACGAATGGGTTCGGGAAGATCGTCGAGCTCGATCCAACCGTGCCGTCGTTCCTCGGCCAGTTCGCCTCCGTGAGCGGGCGTGACGAGGACCTCGAGTGCGGACCCCTCTTCACGAAGGCAGACGGGAGCGTGGTCGAGACGATCCTCTCCCGTGAGTTCTTCAGCGGCCGAATCGACGTGCTCGAGGCACCGCCTGGAACGTGCGTCGTGTTTCAGCTCGGACTCACACCGCCGACGGCAACAAACTTCACGGGAACGTCCCACACCGTCACCGCGACGCTCACTGCGAACGGAAGCCCGCTCGCCGGGAGGAAGATCCTCTTCACCGTGAGCGGAGCGAACAGCGCTTCCGGCAGCGGTACCTCCGATGCCGCGGGGCAGGCGTCATTCAGCTACACGGGCACGAACCCCGGCGACGACACGATTACTGCGTGCGCCGACATCAACAACAACGGCTCGTGTGATCCCGAGGAGCCGACGGCCACGGCCCAGAAGACCTGGGAAGCGCAGATCACGGTGACCGGCACGACCTTCAACGCCGTGGAGGGGAACAGCGTCACGGCCGTCGTCGCAACAGTGACGGATCCGGATCCCGCTTCTACTGGAGCTGAATACTCCGCGACGATCGACTGGGGCGACACCACGAGCTCGGCGGGAACGCTCAGCGGTCCCGTCGGCGGCCCCTTCGACGTCAGCGGTACGCACACGTACGCCGAAGAGGGCACCTACACCGTCACGGTGACGGTGACCGACACGGACTTCCCAGCAAACCACGGCACGGCGACGTCGACGGCCGACGTGGCAGATGCGGCGTTGACCGCGAGCTGCGCAACGCCCGCCGTCTCGCTACAAGCGTTCAGTGGGAACGTCGCCACTTTCACCGACGCGAACCCGCTCGGTGAGACCGGAGACTTCACCGCCACGATCGACTGGGGTGACATCTCGAGCTCGGCCGGAGTCGTGACCGGACCAGTCGGTGGGCCGTTCACGGTCAGCGGTAGTCACACGTACGCGTCGACCGGCACCTTCACGATCAAGGTGCACATCGTGGACGTCGGCGGGAGCACTGCCGACACGAGTTGCGACGTCCTTATCTTCGCCTTCGCTCCGGGAGGCGGGGCGTTCGTGATCGGAGACAAGAACAGCGGCAACGGCACCTCGGTCACGTTCTGGGGCTCGCAGTGGTCGAAGCTGAACTCGCTCAGCGCAGGCTCAGCCCCTGCGAGCTTCAAGGGCTTCGCCAAGAACCCGTCGGTGCCGAGCTGCGGAACCGACTGGAGCACCGATCCGGGCAACAGCGCCCCGCCGCCTGCGGGACCGCTGCCGGCCTTCATGGGGGTGATCGTGACGAGCTCGTCCTCGAAGTCCGGAGCGCAGATCTCCGGGAACACGCCGCATATCGTCGTCGTGCAGACGAACGCGGGCTACGACGCCAATCCCGGACATGCGGGCACGGGTACCGTCGTCGCGCAGGTCTGTTGACACGAGGACGGCCAGTTCGCTGCTGACCCAGGCGGCGGACAGCAGCGTTGAGCGGAGGGCCCGGAGACGGGCCCTCCGTCATTCCGAGGACAAGAACTCGCCGACCGCGTCGGTGGCGCGCCGCGCCGCTGCGAGCGGATCCTCTCCGCCGGCCCGCGCGCTCAGATACGCGGCCGCGAACATGTCTCCCGCTCCGGTCGGATCTGTCACGCCCCGAACCTCGTGGGCCCCTACGTGCTCGACGAGCTTCTTGGTGACGACGAACGCCCCACGCGACCCGTGCGTCAGGATCACCTCGGGCAGCTCGAGGGAGCGCAGGTCCTCCGGGGCGGAGCTTCCGACGAGCACCTCGGCCTCTTCGGCATCGAGCTTCAGGATCGTGACGTGGCGCAGGACGTCGCCGATCTCGTTGTCCGTTCGCAGCGCCCCGAGCGCGGCCGTGCGCACCAGGCCCTGCCCGTCGACCAGCAGCCGGCGCCCGTCTGCAAGAGCAGCCAGTGTCGCCCCGGGGAAATCCGTGCGCGTGAGCGCGCCCACATGCACCCAGGCCGCATCGGCGGCAGCGTTGACCGCCCGGGACGGAAGCCACATCGCCTTCGTAGCGGAAGCTGTACTCGGTCGTCGCCTTCGACTCGTACCAGCGGACGGGGAGGCCGAAGGTCTCGAGCTCGGGAAGCAGCTCGTCCTTGTGGTCGCCAGAGCACGATGCGGCAACGTGCGCGTCCGCGCCGATTCGCGCGAGGGTCCGGGCGGAGTAGAAGACGGCCCCCCCGGCGCGCGGAGGCGCCCCGTCGACGATGTCTCGGCTGAGGTGACCGATGGCCGCGATGCGGCTCACGCAGGCGCGGTCCGCTCCGCAACTCGCCGGGAGACGACGCAGACGGCGGAGGCGAGCGCGAACGCGACAACGAAGCTCGGAACCGTCGCGCCGATGCCCCAGTCGGGCGGGTGGAGCTTCGAGACGCGGTCGACCCACCACGAGGGCCCCGTCGGATAGAGCCACTGGTAGGCGGCGAAGCCCGCGACCCAGGCGAGGACGAGGCCGGGTCGCCACTCGGGCGCGTCGAAGACGTCGGCCTCCGAGTAGTGGCGTCCAGCGGTGAGCCAGTCGGCGAGGAGCACAGCGAAGAGCGGCACGAAGAACGATCCGAGCAGGAGCAGGAAGCTCTGGTACGAGACGAGGTCGAGGACGAGGGCGCCGGCCACAGCGACCGCCGTCACCACTCCGATGAGCAGCTTCTGAGGCACGCGGGGCACGAGGTTCTGCAAGGACACAGCGGCCGAGTACACGTTGGCGAACGCCTCGTCCGTCTCGGTCACGAGCAGCGCGAAGAGCGCAAGTGTCGCTGCGCAGCCTCCTGCGACGCCGGATCGCTCAGGCTCCTCGAGAGCACGAGTATCGCGCCGAGCGCGAGGAGCCAAGCGTCCGGAACGAGGTAGCCGAGGCCGGTGCCCAGGAACGAGCCTCGGCGATCGCGCGAGAAGCGGGTGTAGTCCGCGGCGTACGGAATCCAGGACACGGTGATCCCGACGACCACGTCCGCGCCTTGCCAGACCGAGAGCCCACCCTTGCCAGGAGCATCCCAGAGCGCACGCAGGTCGGCCCCGTCGAGTGCCCACCAGGTGAGGTAGATGACGGCGAACGGGACGGCCCAGACCGCGATCCGGCGGACGAACCGGCGGACGAACCCGATAGGCCCCATCCAGGCGAGGGCGAGCGTGACGAGCCCGAAGACCAGCGTCCAGAGCCACCGTGCGCCGAAGCCGAAGATCTTGTCCGAGAGCGCCGCTGCGGCGGTCGCGATGATCAGGAGCTCGAACACGGACCAACCGAGCCCTTGCAGCACGTTGATCCCGGTCGGGAGATAGGAGCCGCGGCGTCCGAGCGGTGCCCGGAGCAGAACCATCCCGGGAACGCGGGCGTCGGCGCCGATCGCAGCGGCGACCGCGAGCATCAGGTTTCCGATCACGCACCCGAGGACGATTGCGGCGAGCGCGTCCGGAAGGGAAAGCGCCGGCACGAGCGCCGCTCCGGCGACGATGACGAGCAGCGAGACTCCGAGGTTGCCCCAGAGCAGCCCGGTGTCGAGCGCTCCGAGCACGCGCAGTCGCTCCGGAACAGGGTCGATACCCCAGCTGCCCTCGACCTTGTCGTGCATCCGCGGACGAGCGTACCGATCGCCCGGCGACGAGAATACGCCCGGTGATCCCCCGCTACTACATCGTCGCGGAGAGCGAGCACGAGCTCCAGAACCCCATCTCGGAGGAGAAGCTCCTCGTGCTCGGGAAGACACTCGCGCTCGATCGAAGCTCGCGAGTCCTCGACGTCGCCTCCGGTCGCGGCGGTCCTGCTCTCCTGCTCGCGGGCACCTACGGCTGCAGTGTGGACGGGATCGAGATCGAGCCTGCCTTCCAGGCAGTCGCGCATGAGCATGCGCACGAGCGAGAGCTCTCCGAGCTCGTCTCGTTTCGTCTCGGCGACGCGTCGGGCATCGACCTGGCGCCGAGCGCGTACGACGCCGCTCTCTGCCTGGGCGCGACCTTCGTGTACGGCGGTCTCGCGGAGACCGTCGCGGCGCTCGCGACCTCGGTGAAGCCCGGCGGTTATGTCGCCGTCGGGGAGCCCTACTGGCGCCGGCTTCCACTCCCCGCTGACTACGACGAGCGGAACGAGCTCTTCACGACGCTCGACGGCACGGTGACGGTGTTCGAGACGGAGGGGCTCCCGGTCGTTTCGGTGATCGCGTCCTCGGAGGACGACTGGGACCGGTACGAGACGCTCCACTGGCGGTCGGTCGCGGGCTGGCTGGCCGCGAACCCGGACGATCCGGAAGCAGAGGAGATCCGCTCGCGCTCGGAGCGGCACAAGCGGAGTTACCTCCGCTTCGGGCGCGACTACATGGGGTGGGCGATCTTCGTCGGCTGGAAGCGGCCGATCTAGTCGGCCAGCAGGCGTCGCAGCACGTAGCGCAGGATCCCGCCTTGACGGAGGTACTCGCGCTCGCGCTCGGTGTCCAGGCGCACCCGAGCGCGGAACTCCGTGTTGTCCGCTCGAACCGTGACGTCCTCCGTGTCCGCGTTCTCGATGCCCGTGATCGAGAACTCCTCTCGACCGGTCAGGCCGAGCGACTCGCGCGACTCGCCGGATACGTACTGGAGCGGAAGGATGCCCATCATGAGCAGGTTCGAGCGATGGATTCGCTCGTAGCTCTCGGCGATCACGGCCCGCACGCCGAGGAGCTTCGGGCCCTTGGCCGCCCAGTCGCGCGAGGAGCCTGAGCCGTACTCCTTCCCCGCGAGCACGATGAGCGGGACCGATTCGTCTCGATAGCGCTCCGCGGCCTCGAAGATCGTCGTCTCCTCGCCCGAGGGCAGATGCACCGTCCAGGTCCCTTCGGACCCGGGCACGAGGAGGTTGCGCAGTCGGACGTTGGCGAAGGTTCCGCGCACCATCACCTCGTGATTCCCGCGCCGCGACCCGTACGAGTTGAAGTCGCGCCGCTCGACGCCGCGCTCGGTGAGGTAGCGCCCGGCGGGAGAGTCGGGCTTGATCGCCCCGGCCGGCGAGATGTGGTCGGTGGTGACCGAGTCGCCGACCGAGACGAGACAGCGCGCCCCGACGATGTCCTCGACCGTAGTCGGTTCGATCGGCATGCCGTCGAAGTAGGGAGCCCGCCGAACGTACGTCGATCCGTCGTCCCAGGCGAAGAGGTCGCCTGCCGGCACCGGCAGCTCTCGCCAAGTTTCGTCCCCCGTGAAGACGTCCGCGTACGTCGTCCGGAACATCTCCTCCCCTATCGACTCCTCGATCGTGTGCTGGACTTCCTCGGGTGACGGCCAGATGTCCGCGAGATACACGTCTTTCCCGTTCGATCCGGTCCCGATGGGCTCGGTCACCAGGTCTACATCCATGCGCCCCGTGAGGGCGTACGCGACGACGAGCGGCGGTGAGGCGAGGTAGTTCGCCTTCACCTCCGGATGGATGCGCGCCTCGAAGTTGCGGTTTCCGGACAGGACGGCGCATACGACCAGATCGCCTTCGGACACCGCGCTCGAGATCGCGTCCGAAAGCGGACCGGAGTTCCCGATGCAGGTCGTGCACCCGTAGCCGACCGTGTAGAAGCCGAGCTTCTCGAGGTACCTGGTCAAGCCCGCCTTGTCGTAGTACTGGGTGACGACCTTGGAGCCTGGTGCGAGGCTCGACTTGACCCACGGCTTGCGCTCGAGGCCGCGCTCGACGGCATTCTTGGCCAGCAGGCCCGCGGCGACCATGACCGCCGGGTTGGACGTGTTCGTACAGGACGTGATCGCGGCGATGACGACCGAGCCGTGCTCGAGCTCGAACGTGCCTTCGTCGAGCGTGACCTCCACGCCCGCCTGCGCGTCGAGCAGCGCAGCGGACGAGACCGTTGCGGCTGCTTCCGCGGTCGCCGGCTCGTGGCCGGGCGCCGCCGACGCAACCGGGTCGCTCGCAGGAAACGACTCAGCGACGGCTTCGTCGTGCGAGTTGCCATAGTCGACGCCGAAGGTCGGAAGCGTGTCGAGGAACGCCTCCTTCGCCTCGCGCAGCGGAACCCGGTCCTGCGGCCTTCTCGGCCCGGCGAGCGAAGGCTCAACCGTCGACAGGTCGAGGTCCACGATCTGCGAGTAGGTCGGAGGGTCTTCCGGGTCGTGCCAGAGCGCGTTCTCCTTGCAGTACGCCTCGACCAGCGCGATTCGTTCGTCGGGGCGGCCGGTCAAGCGCAGATAGCGGAGCGTCTCGGCGTCGACGGGGAAGAACCCGCACGTCGCGCCGTATTCGGGCGACATGTTCCCGATCGTCGCGCGGTCGGCGACGGGAAGCCTCTCCAGCCCGTGGCCGAAATACTCGACGAACTTCCCGACGACGCCGGTCTCGCGCAGGATCTGGGTGACCGTGAGGACGAGGTCCGTCGCGGTCGCTCCTTCCGGCAGTTCGCCCATGAGCTTGAAGCCCACGACCTGCGGGACGAGCATCGACACCGCCTCGCCGAGCATCGCCGCCTCGGCCTCGATCCCGCCGACTCCCCAGCCGAGGACGCCGAGGCCGTTGATCATCGTCGTGTGCGAGTCGGTCCCGAGCAGCGTGTCCGGAAACGCCGTGCCGTCGCGCTCTTCGACCACGCGCCCCAGGAACTCGAGGTTCACCTGGTGCACGATCCCGGTTGCGGGCGGGACGACTTTCAGGTTCGCGAATGCCTCCTGCCCCCAGCGCAGGAATGCGTAACGCTCCCGATTGCGCTGGAACTCGAGCTCGGAGTTCCGGAAGATCGCGAACGGGGTCGCGAACTCGTCGACCTGGACGGAGTGGTCGATCACGAGCTCCGACGGAAGCTGGGGATTGATCTTGCCCGGATCGCCCCCGAGCTCCTTCATCGCGTCCCGCATCGCCGCGAGATCGACGATCGCCGGCACGCCCGTGAAGTCCTGGTGGATCACCCTGCCCGGAATGAACGAGATCGCCTGCGAAGGCTCGGCCGAGGCCACCCAGCCCGCAACCGCTTCGACGTCCTCCTCCGTGACGGCGACGCCGTCCTCGTGGCGCAGCACGTTCTCGAGCAGGATGCGCAGCGTGTAAGGGAGCCTCAGGATGTCGAACCGCTGCTGCAGCGCGTCGAGCCTGAAGATCTCGAACTCTCGCCCGTCGACCGTGAGGCGAGAGCGGGCTCCGAAGCTGTTCGGGTGCGCCATCTCTCTCGATTCAAGCAGGTCGCGCCTTCCCGGCCGCTTCGGTGCTCGACCCAGCCGTGGTTACCATGGGCGCCGATGGAGGCAGAGGCGATTCGCGACCTTCTCGCGCGGGCGTTTCCCGACGCGGTCGAGCTCGCCGTCGAGGATCGCACGGGGACGGGCGATCACTTCCAGGTAGCCGTCACGAGCGCGACCTTCGACGGGCTGCCGCTCGTCGACCAGCACCGGCGCGTGAACGCCGCGCTTGCTGCTTCGCTTGCAGACGGGTCCATCCACGAGCTGCGCATCAAGACGAAAGGAACGCCATGAAGGCTTTGCGAGAGCAGATCGAAAGTGTCATCAAGGAGGAGCCCGTCGCGCTCTTCATGAAGGGGACGCCGCAAATGGTCATGTGCGGGAACTCATCGCGGGCCCTGAACGCGCTGCATGCAGCGGAGGCTCCAATCACCACGGTCGACATCCTTCCCGACCCGCGAATCCGTCAGGAGCTCTCAGCGCTCTCGGGCTGGCCGACCATCCCCCAGGTCTTCGTCAAAGGCGAGCTGATCGGGGGTGCGGACATCGTCGAGGAGCTGCTCGACTCGGGCGAGCTCGTGCAGAAGCTCGACGGAGCTCTCGGGAGCGACCGCCCGCGGGAGGTCAAGGTCGTCGCGCTCGAGCTCGGCTAATTAGTGCGCAAGACCGGAATCTGCTAGCGCAGATTCCGGCTGCGCGGAAAATCCCTAGAGACGGGAATCTGCTCGCGCAGAGGCCGGTCGCGCGGAAATCCCTGAAGACGGCCCCTCCACGACCTTGGCGCGGCTCTCCCGCGACGCGTCGCGATCGGCATGCGCCGCGCGCTGAACTCGGACTTAACGGCCTCTAACGCCCGATTCACGCGCAGCCATCTATAACCGCAGGGCGCGTGCCCGGACTCTCTCCCCTCCGTGCCTTCGCCGCGCTCGTTGCGGCAGCTGTCCTTGGCGGCGCCGTCGCGGTGGGCGCGGCGGCGCTGCTGGGCGGATTCTCATCTGACACCACAGTCGTTACCCAGACTGCGGCGTCCTCGAGCCAGCAGCCGGTCGCTGCCGGCGGGAACATGACTATCGGGGACATCTACCGGCGGGCAGCTCCGGGGGTGGTCCAGATCACGTCCACGATCAGGGGCGCGCCTTCGAGCTTCTCCGGTCAGTTCCGGTCGCCTCCACAGCAGGCGCTCGGCTCAGGCTTCGTCCTCGACAAAGCCGGTCACATCGTGACGAATTACCACGTGGTTCAAGGCGCCGACGCAATCAAGGTCAGCTTCTCGAACCAGGACACCGTCACTGCCAAGGTGGTCGGCAACGACCCCTCGACCGATCTCTCCGTCCTCCGGGTGCAGACGCCTGCGAACGCCCTCACCCCCCTCCCGCTCGGCAACTCCGATCGCGTGGAGGTCGGGGACGAGGTCGTCGCGATCGGGAATCCCTTCGGGCTGGCGCGCACCGCGACGGCGGGAATCATCAGCGCGGTCCAGCGCAACATCACGTCTCCCAACGAGTTCACGATCGACCACGTCCTCCAGACCGACGCTCCGATCAATCACGGCAACTCGGGCGGGCCGCTCCTCGACTCCGGTGGACAGGTGATCGGCGTCAACACCCAGATCGAGACCGGGGACTCGACCGGCGGTACCGGGAACGTGGGGATCGGTTTCGCCGTGCCGTCCAACACAGTCAAGAACGTCGCCGCCCAGCTCCTGCGCACCGGCAAGGTCGACCACGCATACCTCGGGATCCTCGGTCAGGCGATCACACCCGATCTCGCCCAGACCTACAAGCTCCCGGTGGGCAGCGGAGTGCTCGTCGCCAAGGTGACCAGGGGGAGCGGCGCGGCGAGAGCAGGGCTCAAGGCGGGCCACACGCAAGTGGTCGTCGCCGGCGAGACCTACGTCCTGGGCGGTGACATCATCGTCGCCCTCAACCGCACCCGGGTTTCCACGATCGATCAGCTCCGCGACGCGGTCGCCGCACACCAGTCGGGCGACAAGGTCAAGCTCGTGATCTTCCGCGATGCGAAAAGAACGAGCGTGCGCGTCACGCTCGGGCGGCAGCCCACTTCCCCCCAGGGTTAGCCGCACTTTCGGCACGGGGTCCGACTGCCTGCCCGGACTCCGTGCCGATTCATTCCTCCAGCCCGCGAACGCCGAGCTACGTCCAAGCTCCTCGTCCGTCAGGCGATAGCCGTGCTCGATGAGCGTCCATAGTCCCGGCTAGCGCTCCGGCGGACGTTCCGTAGATCCAGCCCACCCCGTTCCCAGAGCGCGCCTTCTCGGATCCGCTCGAGGAAGCCGAGCTCGAGTAGGACGGCGTTGATGCCTCCTCCGGAAGGGACGACCCCGACGTCGGCTCGGCCGCGTGTCACGGGGCTATTCTGCCCGGGTGGAATCAGAGCTTCGGCGGGGCCTGGCCGTCGCTCCCGGGCTCGACGAGCAGACCGAGGAAGAGCTCTGGCACGAGGACGATGGCAACGATCACAGCGGCTGGTTCTGCGTGCGGACCGATCCGTTCCCGTGCCCGGCGCCGAGCTGCGGCTTCGTCGCCGACTTCATGACCGCGGCTCATCTCGTGCTGGTCTGGGAGGAGCGCGACGACCCGAACCTCCTCTGGCATGCGCAGCGCGCGAAGGAGGTCGGACGCAACCCGCGGATCGTAGGCTACGAGCTCTCTTTCGGCCCCAGTGCTTCCTACTACGCGTGGGAGGCTGCCGGCAGGCCGGTGCACGGCGTACGGCGGAGGTAACCCTCGGGGCTAGCATGGGAACGTGCAGCAAGAAACCATCCGGGTGTCGGGTATACGGTGCGAGCGCTGCGTCGGCAGGCTCGCCGTTGCGCTCGAGAACCACGACGGGCTCGAGTTCGCGAACGCAAATCTGATGGGGGACGTCACGCTCGCGTGGGACGAGGAGCGGACGTCACGCGAGGTGCTCGTCGCGGCTCTTCGCAAGGCTGGGTTCCGCGAGGTGGAGCCCGCCTGGGAATAGCAATTTCCGGGAGGGCGTTTGCAGGCTCTTGTAAAGCAGCGGTACGGTAGCTCGGTGAGCGAGCCGGAGCCCGCCGTCGACGCGAGGCGCATTGCCGCGGAAGCGCGGAACCGCGTCCGGTTCGAGGAGGAGGCTCTCGAGTTCGCAGATCAGGTCTACCGGGTAGCACGGCGGCTCGTCGGGTCGCGTGAGGAGGCCGAAGACTTGGTACAGGAGACATACGCGAGAGCCTTTCGCAGCTGGCGGTCCTACACCCCCGGCACGAACATGCGCGCGTGGCTCTTCCGGATCCTGACCAACCTGAACGTCGACCGCGGCCGCAGGGTTCAGCGCACGCCGCCGATGCAGCCTCTCGAGGAAAGCGACTACTACCTGGCGAACAAGCTCGCGTCGTCCGCCGGCGAGGAGGCGCTCGAGCAGGAACAGGTCGTCGAACGGCTCTCGCAGGACTCGATCGTGCACGCGCTCGCCGAGATCCAGCCGCAGTTCCGCGACGTCGTCGTCCTTGTCGACATCGGCGACTTCAGCTACGCGGACGCGGCCGAGATCCTGGACATCCCGATGGGAACGGTCATGTCGCGCCTGCATCGGGGCCGGAGGGCCCTCAAGCAACGGCTCGCCGAGGAGACGCTCGCATGACGCTCGATCCCTGCGAGCGGTGCGAGGAGCTCTTGCAGGAGTTCCTCGACCGGACGCTCACGGACGCCGAGTGGCGCGAGGCGGAGAGCCACCTCGCAGGCTGCGACTACTGCCGTCGCCGCTACCGCTTCGAGGAGACGCTTCGCCGGTACGTGAAGCTGAGCGCGGTCGAGCGGATGCCTCCCGGACTCATGTCGAAGCTCGAGGAGCTCCGCGGGCTCGACGCGATGGCCTAGCGGCCTAACGGCTTAGAAGCCTAGGGGCCTAGCGAAAGCGCTCGGGGAGGTCGTCGGGCTCGTCGACATCGCCCGGCTCTCCGAGGTCGTCGCAGGGGACGAGCCGGGCCGGCCGGTCGTGTAGCCCCTCGTCCGGAACCTCGGCCCAGAGATCTCGCCCGAGAACGAGCGGATGCCCGCGGTGCCCTCCATAGGAAGCCGCGACGACGCCACCCTCGGTCCGCCAGACGTCGAGGACCCGGGCGACCGATTGGGGGGACAGGTCGGGAGCGTCGGCGAGCACGACCACGGCGGCCTCGACCGAGCTGTTCAGTGCGGCGATACCGCAGCGGAGCGAGGCTCCCGGCCCGGAGCGCCACTCGGGGCAGTGAACGACGCGACACGACGAACCGCCTTGTGACGTCTCAGCACAAGGCGGGAGGGGGTACGCGCCCTCGACAACGACGATCTCGTCGACGATGTCGTCGGCCGGGCCCACGCGGAGGCGCGTCAGGACCTCGGGGAGCAGGATCTGCTGCTTCGGTGCGCCGAAGCGCGACGCTTCTCCGGCCGCCAGGACGACCGCGGCGACACTCACAGACCAACCTCTGGTGGTCTGTGAGCGGGGAGGTGCGTGGGGAACCGGGAGGTTCCCCACGCACTCGAGAAGAAGGGGGTCGCGCTGAGTTTTCGCAAGACCGGAATTCGCTCGCGCGAATCCCGGTCGCGGAAATGCGTGGGGAAACATGGTTTCCCCCGCAAACGCGGGCCGGAGGCGAGCGTTGTCACGAGACGACGACGCTCACTTTGCGTATGACCACGGTCTGCGTCGGTTGCCCCGACGCGTCCCCGAGCTTTCCGATCCGGTCGACGACGTTCATTCCGTAACTGACCTTGCCGACGATCGCGTACTCGGGCGGCAGGCCCGCGTCACCTGCGGTCACGACGAAGAACTGGCTCCCGGCGAACCCCGCGGGCTCGTCGGACGTCTTCGCCATCGCGACCGTCCCGCTCGTGTAGCGAGCCCCGGCCGGAGGCCGGTCGAGGAACCAGTACCCCGGGCCGCCGGTGCCCGTCTGTGTCGGGTCGCCGCCCTGGACGACGAACCCGGGCACGATCCGGTGGAAGATCGTGTTGTCGAAATACCCGGACCGAGCCAGCTTCACGAGCGAGGCGGTGGTGTTCGGGGCGAGCTTCGTGTCCAGCCTGACCACGAACCGGCCACAGCTCGTCAGGATGTTCAGCGAATAGATCGTCGTGGCGTCGAGCCGCGTGTGCGGTGGGGCGATCGTTTGCGCCTTTCGCGGCGCCGGCTTGTCGACCGATTCGCATCCAGCGGCGCCGGACGCGCTCGTGTGGCCACCGCAGCCGGACGCTGCGACCGCCGCGAGGAGCACGAGAGCGACGATCGCGCCGCGCATTGCGTGCGATGCTAGCGGCGGCTCATGAGCGTTCGACGCTGTGCATGGAGCGCGGGGAGCGATCCGCTCATGGTCGCCTACCACGACGAGGAGTGGGGTGTCCCCTCGCACGACGACGTGCATCTCTTCGAGCTGCTCACGCTCGAGGGCGCGCAGGCGGGGCTCTCGTGGTCGACGATCCTGCGGAAGCGTGAGGGGTATCGCCGGGCCTTCTCGGGCTTCGAGCCCGAGATCGTCGCCCGCTTCGGAGCACGGGATCTCGCCCGACTCGTCGCCGACGAAGGCATCGTCCGAAATCGGCTCAAGATCGAGTCGGTGGTCTCGAACGCGCACGCGGTGCTCCGTATCAAGGAGGAGGTGGTCGGGGGCTTCGCCGCGTATCTCTGGAGCCACGTGGACGGAGCGCCGATCGTCGGGAGCTGGCGGAGCCTCGCCGAGATCCCTGCCGAGACGGCGGAGTCACGCGCGCTCTCGAAGGACTTGAAGCGACGCGGGTTCCGCTTCGTCGGCCCGACGATCTGCTACGCGCTGATGCAGGCCGCAGGCCTGGTGAACGACCACACTGTCGACTGTTTCCGCTTCGCGAAGCTCGCGGCTGCTATGCCCTCGTCGTGACCGTGATGAGGTCTGCGAGGTTCACGAGCTGGATCGCCGACCGGTAGGTGGCGTCTCGATCGTCCTCCGAAGCGGCCTCGCCGCCCTCCCGCCACAGGTCGCTGGCGGTGGAGAGGAGCTCCTGCACGCGCCACGATTCCTCCTCGTGCCCGTCACGCTCCAGCGACGCATTGAGGGCGAGCCCGAGCGCGCCGAGTCCGTCCCGTTGGCGCAGCCACAGCATCGGCACTGCCATCGCGAGGTAGTGGTGGATGCGAGCGAACGTGAGCGGCTGGACGAGCGAGGCCACGCCCCGAGGGATCGAGAGGGGCTCCGGTGTCTCTCGCTCTGCGATGCGGTGGGCGTTCTCTCCGAGCATGAGCCGCAGCTGGCGATCGTCGAACCCCGCCAGTCGTGCAGTTCTCACGGACGCCAGGAGCGAGTTCGGCTGTCGTCCGTACGGATAGTCGGAGGCATAGACGATCTGCTCCGGGGATACCCGCCGGTACAGGTCGAGCAGGTCGAGCGCGCTCCACACCGACGTGTCGAAGTACACGCCAGGCACGCCTCCGAGCCGTCCTGCCAGCCCGGACATGTCAGCGATCCCGGCGTGCGCGATGATCAGCCGCACGCCGTCGCACCGGCGGACGAGCTTCTCCAGCTGTTCCGCGATCGGCGGTAAACCACGGCCGCCGTGGATCAGGATGGGCACCTCCCGCTCGACTGCCAGCTCGAAGATCGGAGCCAGTCGCGCGTCGTCGAGCGAGAAGCTCTGCGCGCGCGGATGGAGCTTGATCCCTCGTGCGCCCCGATCGAGGGCGCGCCGCGCTTCCTCGAGCGGCCTTTCCGCGAGGTCGAGGCGGACGTACGGGACGAACCGCCCTTCCGAGCGCTCCGCGCAGGCGAGCGTGCGGTCGTTCGCGGCCGTGAAGGCAGGCTCGCGATCGGGCTCGTCGAGGCAGAAGACGTTCGCACGCGCGAACCCGTAGCGGTCGAGGATGGCCGTCAGCTGCTCGGGGCGGCCCTGCATACCGTCGATGTCGTCCCCGAGATGCGTGTGCGCGTCGAACAGAAGCGCGCCGGGGGGAAGCTCGGCACGGAGGAACGCGTCGTACGCATCGACGATCGACCGTGCGCGCTCGAGGTGTGTCACGGAGGCACCTTACGCCGGTGGCGTCTCCGTCCTCGTGGAGGCCTCTTGCAGCAGCGCCCAGACGCGCGGAGCCGTCATCGGTAGCTGCCGCGGGCGGATCCCGGTCGCCGCGGCAACAGCGTTGGCGATCGCCGCGGGTCCGGCGACGACCGGCGCTTCGCCGACACCCTTGGCCCCGAACGGCCCCGACGGCGCCGGCACCTCGACGATCAGCGTGTCGATCTGCGGGACTCGCTCTGCCGTCGGGATCGCGTAGTCGAGGAACGATCCCGTCACGAGCTGCCCGTGCTCGTCGTACCGGAGCTCCTCGTAGAGCGCCCACCCGATCGCCTGCGTGGCGCCGCCTCGCATCTGGCCCTCGACGAGCGCGGGGTTGAGCGCCCGACCCACGTCCTGCGCGACCGCGTAGCGGAGGATCTCGACCTCGCCGGTCTCGTGGTCGACCCGGACGTGTGCGAGATGCGCCGCCGCCGCGGGGGCGGAGCTCGGCTGCGCGACGCCGCCCTGGCCGGCGATCGGCTCGTATCTTCCGCCCCAGGCGAGCGCCTTCTGGGCGATCTCCTCGAGCGACAGCGAGCGATCCGGCGAGCCGACCGCTCGGACGACGCCGTCGACGATCTCGAGGTCGCTGGGCGCGATCTCGAGCTCCTCGGAGGCGACGTACAGGATGCGCTCGCGCGCTTGCTCGGCCGCGCGCTCGACGGCGCGGCCGACCGTGTACGTGATCTTGCTGCCTCCGCTCACGCCGGCGAACGGTGCCGATGCGGTGTCCGCTGCGACGACTCGTACGTTCTCGGGGGTCGTTCCCAGAACCTCTGCCGCGATCGCCGCGAAGGTCGTCTCGGTCCCCGTCATGTCCGCGACGGCCGTCACGACGGTGAGGCGGCCGTCTCGGTCGAGCCGGCACGCGGCGGACGCGGGCTCGTTTCCTCCCGGCCAGTACCCGACGGCGACGCCGACCCCCTCATCCTCCGGCAAGGAGTTGCGCTCCAGCCAGATCGGATGCTCGCGAACGCGTTCCAGGCACTCGCGCGCCCCGATGACCGGGAACGCCCGGCCGCTCACGCCCACGTCTCCCTCGACCACCGCGTTCTGCAGCCGGAACTCGATCGGATCGAGCTCGAGTTGCGCGGCCAGCTCGTCCAACAGCGACTCCAGGGCGAAGGCGGCCGGAGGGGCGCCCGGGCCGCGGTAGGCGCCGAAGGTGACGCGGTTTGTCTGGACGCCGTAGCTGCGGATGGCGAAGGCTCGCCAGCGATAGGGCCCGCCGACGAGCGTGGAGGAGATGTCCTCGAGGCCCCATTCGATGGTCGAGCCGCGGTCGCAGACGATGCGCGCGTCGAGGCCGGTGAGCTCCCCGCTCCGCCGGGCGCCGACACGCAGCTCGAAGATCGCCGCCGGTGCGGGATTGGAGGCCTGGAAGTCCTCGCTCCGGGTGAGGAGGAGCCGGACGGGACGTCCTAGCACCAGCGCCGCGCCTGCGGCCAGAGGCTCGACCAGCATGAGCTTCCCGCCGAACGCACCGCCGAGCGGGGCCGCGCGGACGCGAACCTTGTCGAGCGGGAGACCGAAGAGATCGGCGAGCTCGTTGCGGCTCATGAACGCACCTTGCGTGCTTGCCGAGACGACGAGCACGCCCCCGGGCTCGATCCACGCGGTCGCTGTCTGCGGCTCGAGGTAGGACTGGTAGATCCACGACGTCTCGAACCTGCCCGAGACGACTGCGTCGCTCGTCTCGAACGCGGCCTCGAGGTCGCCCTCTTCGCGGAACGAGCGCTTCAGCACGTTTCCGGAAAGCTCCTCCTCGGGCAGCTCTTGCTCGCCCGCGCCGACGGCTGCGTGCACCGATTCCATCCCCGACGCGTCCTCTTCCCCAGGATGGCGGCCTAAGGGAGCCCCGGGCCTCATCGCGCCTTCCAGATCGAGCACCGGCTCGAGCGACTCGTACTCGACCATTACGACCTCTGCTCCGTCTTCTGCAGCGGCCTCGCTCTCCGCGACCACGAGGGCAATCGGCTGGCCGGAGAACACGACCTCGCTGCGGGCGAGGGGCTCGTTCGACCGGCCGGAGCCTTCCGCGACGACGGGAAGGTCGTCCGCGGTGAGGACGGCGACGACTCCGGGAACCGCGAGCGCAGCTTCCTTCTCGATGCTCACGATCGTGGCGTGCGCCTCCGTGCTGAGGACGAGCCACCCGTGCAGCAGGCCCGGCAGTACGTCGTCTCCGGCATAGCGCGTCGCCCCGGACACCTTCTCCGGCGAATCTGTCCGCGGGCGCGGGACGCCGATCACGCTGTCCATCGCTCGTCCTCCTCTCTACGTTGCTCGGCTCGCGCGAGCGCCCGCCGGACGGTGACCTCTGCGAGCCGGCGGCGGTACTCAGCGGACGCGAAGTGGTCGCCGAAGACATCGACGCCAGCAAGCATCGCTTCCGCCTCGTCCGGCGAGTCGAGACGAAACGGATGTCCCGAGACGCCCGTGACGCCCACCGAGCGCGTGCCATCCGGAAGCACGAGCGCCCCGGCGCCCGCGAGCGCAAAGCCGGATGCGGGGTGCTCGATCGACTCGTAGGCGGAGCCCGACCCGGCGGGCGGCGGCGGCACGACGATCTCGGTCAGCAGCTCTTGTGGCAGGAGCGCAGTGAGGAACGGTCCTTGGAAAAAGTCCTCGGCTGGAACGGCACGCTCGCCTTCGGGGGACCGAAGCACGAAGGAGGCCCCGAGGGCAATCGTCAACGCGGGCAGATCCGACGCGGGGTCCGCGTGCGCAAGGCTTCCGCCGATCGTCCCTCGATTTCGTACCTGGAGATCTCCGACTCCTGCGGCGCACTCGGGGATGGCTGCAAGCGCGGGTCTTCGCAGCTCGGACGCCTCGACGAGCTCGTCCCATACGGTAAGCGCCCCGATACGGAGCTCACCGTCGCGGAGCTCCACGCCGCGCAGCTCGAGCCCGCCGATGTCGACGAGTAGTCGTGGACGGACGAGCCTGAGCTTCAGGACCGAGACGAGCGACTGGCCCCCTGCGAGCACCTTGGCCTCGGGGTCCGCGAGCGCATCGAGCGCGTCCTCGAGCGAGCCCGCACGAACGTACTCGACCTCGGCCGGGATCACGACGTGCCGTTCCTCTCTCCGGCCGCGGCGCGGATTGCCTCGACGATCCCGTGGTACCCGGTGCAGCGGCAGAGGTTTCCGCGAAGCGACCGCCGGATGGTCTCGTCGTCGGGGTCGGAGTGCCGCTCGAGTAGATCGACCGCGGTCAGGATCATTCCCGGCGTACAGAAGCCGCACTGGAGCCCGTGGTGCTCGATGAATGCCCGCTGCACGGGATGGAGCTCGCCGTCCCGGGCGAGTCCTTCGATCGTCGTGACCTCCGTGCCCTCCGCCTGCACAGTAAGCAGCGTGCAGCTCTTGACCGCGCGTCCGTCAAGAAGGATCGTGCACGCGCCGCACTGGCTCGTGTCGCAACCGATATGGGCTCCCGTCAGCCCGAGCCCGTCCCGGAGTGCGTGGACGAGGAGCGTCCTCGCTTCGACGTCGAGTGTGCGTGGCTCGCCGTTGACGACGAGGTTCATCGCCGACACTTGCTACGCGGCGAGGGCGGAGACCTTCTCGCGCAGGTACGCGAGATACGGCTGCGGGTCGATGGTCGGCGAGCCCGTCAGGCGCTCGATCGTCTCCTTCGGAGTGAACTTGCGTCCGAGCGAGTAGAGGTTTTCCGTCAGCCAGGTGGAGAGCCCGTTGAGCTCGCCCGCGCGCATCTCCCCGTCGACGTCCGGGATCGCCTCCCGAACGGTTGCCCAGATCTGCAGCGAGATGACGTTGCCGAGCGCGTACGTCGGGAAGTAGCCGAAGGCGCCTCCCGACCAATGCGTGTCTTGCAGCACGCCTCTCGTGTCGTCCGGGACCTCGACCCCGAGGTACTCGTGCATCGCCTCGCGCCATGCCTCGGGGAGATCCTTCGCCTCGAGCTTCCCCTCGAAGAGCCGGCGCTCGAGATCGAAGCGGAGGATGACGTGGAGGCTGTACGTCGTCTCGTCCGCCTCGACGCGGATGAGGCCAGGCTCTGCGCGGTTCACTGCCGCGAGGAAGGCCTCTAGGCTGACGTATCCGAGCTGCTCCGGGAACGTCTCCTGCAGAGACTCGTACCAGTGCTCCCAGAAAGGTCGGCTCCGTCCGACGAGATTCTCCCACGTGCGGCTCTGAGACTCGTTCAGGCCGAGCGAGGGGGAGAAGGCGAGCGGCGTTCGCTCGAGTGAAGCCGCGATGCCGTGGGCGTACAGGCCGTGTCCGGACTCGTGCATCGTCGACCATACGGAGTCGAGCCCCTGGTCGAGGTAGCGCGTCGTCAGGCGGACGTCGCGATTGGAGAAGGACGTGCAGAACGGGTGCACGGTCGGGTCGAGCCGCCAGGAGCCGCGCTCGAAGCCGAGTGTCTCGATCAGCCGCTCCGCGAACTCGCGCTGTCGATCGGCGTCGAAGTGGACGTCGAAGAAGGAGGCGTCGATCTCGGGAGCGTCTCGTACGAGCTCCGACAGAACGGGGCGAACGGTGTCGAAGATCTCTGCGACTTCGGTCGTCGTCATGAACGGCTCGAAGTCGTCGAGGAGCGGAGTGTAGGGTGAGTCGTCCCACTCGAAGCAGTCGATGTAACGCTTCTTGAGCTCGAGATTCGTCTCGAGCGCCGGCAGGAACGTGGCGAAATCGTTCGTCGCCCGCGCTTCGACCCAGATCTGGTGTCCGATGGCGCCGGCGCGGAGCATGTCCGCACGCAGCTCGGCCGGGACGCGACACGCCTTCTCCCAGTCGCGCCGCGTGACGCGAATCAGGCTCGCGTCGTCCGAGTCGTACTCGAGGGACTCCTCGTACGGGCGAAGCCGCTCGAGGAGCGCACCGAGCTCCTCGTGGACGAACTTCTCGTGAGCGAGCCGGCCGATGGTCGCGAGCGCCTCCGCCCGCGCAGGCCCGCCGCCGGACGGCATGCTGACGCGCTGGTCCCACGCGAGCACGGCACCCGTGCGCTGGAGGTCGAAGATCTCGGCGAGTCGCTCGCGGAGCCTTCGCAGGTCGCTCTCCACGTCCGTTGACTCTACATACGGGTCGTCCCCACAGGCGGTGGGTAGGATCGGCCGCGTGGCGGATGTCCTGATCGTCGCCGACACGCGTAGCTCGCCGGAGATGCGGCACGAGGTGCCGCTCGTCATCCCCGACCCGTTCCTCTACGCGGAGGTCGACGGCAATCCGCACGCCGCGACGGTCTCATTCGAGAAGGGACGGATCGAGGAGCTGAATCTCGGGATCGAGGTGACGGCGTTGGAAGAGCTCGGCGTCGACGAGCTCCTCGACCGGGGCCTCAGGCCCCACGAGATCTCGCGTGAGATCTCGCTCCGTGCCTGCCGCGCGCTCGGTCTCGGGAGCGCGCTCGTGCCCGAGCACTTCCCGGCGGGGGTCGCGGACTACCTGCGCGCGGCCGGGATCGAGCTGATGCCTGATCCCGAGCACTTCCGGGCTCGACGGCGCGTGAAGACGGACGCAGAGCTGGCGGGAATTCGCCGGGCACAACAGGCAGCCGAGGCGGCCATGTCCTCGGTGCGAGACGTCCTCGCGCGCGCCGAGCATCGCAACGGCGGGCTCGCCGTAGACGGCGACAGGCTCACCTGCGAGCTTCTCAAGCGCCGCGCCGACGCGGCCTTCGTCGCACACGGGGCCTCGGCTGAAGAGTCGATCGTCTCTCACGGCCCGCAGACCGCGGTGGGGCACGACATGGGTTCGGGCGAGATCGCTGTCGACGAGGTCGTGCTGCTCGACCTGTTCCCGGTCGACCGTCAGTCCGCCTGCTATGCGGACATGACCCGAGTCTTCGTCGTGGGCGAGGCCTCCGACGAGATCCGGACGTACCAGGAGCTCGTGAAGGAGGCGCTCGACCTCGCGGTCGCAGAGATCCGTCCGGGGGTGAACGGCAAGGACGTGCATCGGCTCGTCTGCGACTTCTTCCACGACCATGGATTTCCGACGCAGCTGCACAAGGCCGAGGGAGAGATTCTGGAGGACGGCTTCTACCACGGGACCGGCCACGGGGTCGGCCTCGCGGTCCACGAGGCTCCCGGGCTCGGCCGCCTGGGAGACGAGCTCGTGACGGGCGACGTGATCACCATCGAGCCCGGCCTCTACCGACACGGATTCGGCGGCGTGAGGCTCGAGGATCTCGTGCTCGTGACCGAAGACGGCCACGAGGTGCTGACGGACTTCCCGTACGACCTCGACGTCGCCTAGGCGTCGATCTCCTCGACGGCGCGAGCGAAGGCCGCAACAGTGCGAACGACGTCGTCTTCGTTCGTGCGCCAGTTCGAGACGGAGATGCGGATCGCGCTTCGCCCCTCCCAGCGCGTACCACTCATCCACGCCTCTCCGCTTTCCTGCACCTTCCTCAGCACGGCGCTCGTCGTCGCGTCGTCTTTGAAGCGGAAGAGCACCTGGTTCAAGACGATCTCGTTCAGGATCTCGCAGCCCGGGAGCTCCGCAAGTCCCTCGCCGAAGCGCTCGGCGTGCCGGCAGCAGCGGTCGACGAGGTCCGCGACGCCGCTCCGCCCGAGCGACCGGAGTGCCGCGTACACGGCGAAGCCGCGGGCGCGGCGCGAGAACTCGGGCGTCCAGTCGACCTCGTCGCGGACGGCATCCGGGGCCTGGACGAGGTAGTCGGCACGAACCGTCATCGCCGCCCGGTGCCGTTCCGGATGGGCGACGAAGGCGATGCCGCAGTCGTACGGCACGTTCAGCCATTTGTGCGCATCGGTCGTCCACGAGTCGGCGCGGTCATGCCCGTTCACGAGGTGGGCATGCGCATCGCTGGCTGCAGCCCAGAGCCCGAATGCACCGTCGACATGGAGCCACGCACCGGTGCCCTCGAGGACGTCGGCGATCTCTCTCGCCGCGTCGAAGGAGCCGGTGTTCACCTCCCCGAGCTGCGCACAGACGATCGTAGGCCCGGCGGACTCGGCGAGTGCCGCGCTGAGCTGCGCAATGTCCATGCGTCCTTGACCATCGGCGGCAATCTCCGCGATTGCGCCGGTCCCGAGTCCGAGCAGACGTAAGGCGCGGTCGATCGTGGCGTGCCGCTTTGCGCCGGCGAGCACGCGAATCGGGGGCGCAGTGGCGAGCCCCGCCTCCTCGACGTTCCAGCCCACGTCGGCGAGGACTGCATTGCGCGCCGCGGCGAGGCAGGTCGCGTGCGCCATCTGGCAGCCCGTGACGAGTGCGAACGACGCGTGTGCGGGGATCCCGAGCAGCTGCTTCAGCCAGTCGCCGACGACCTCCTCGACGACGGAGGCAGACGGCCCGCACGCGTACAGCCCTGCGTTCTGGTCCCAGGTGGAGGCCAACCAGTCCGCCGCGAGCGCCGCCGGGACGGCGCCGCCGATGACGAATCCGAAGTATCGGCCGCTCGGGATCCCGACGACCCCGAGCTCGCCCGCAGCTGCGAGCTCCTCGATTACCGATACGGGATCGGTGGGATTCTGGGGAAGCGGCCGTGCGAGGGCTACCCTCAACTCGCCGACGCTCCCACGCGCGGGCACCGGACGGGTATCGAGCGAATCGATGAAGTCTGCTGCGATCTCGGCGGTACGCGCCAGGAGCCGGCGTTCGTCCGTCACGCTGCGAGCAGCCGCTCGAAGCGCGCGGGATCGTCGAACGGTCCCACGACCGCCAAGTAAAACGGGGTGTCCTCGAGCAGGTCCTTCGCGACCCGCTGCACGTCCTCTGCCGTGACTTCGTCCAGATGGCGCAACACGTCGTCGGGCTCCTCGATCTCGTTCTCGAGGAGCTCGCGACGGAGTCCGAACTGGATCAACCCCTGCGGGCTCTCGAGCCGGAGCACGAACCTCCCTTTCGAATACCCACGGGCCTTCTCGAGCTCGTCGTGCGGCAGCGGCTCGGCCGCGACCCTCCTGAGCTGGTCCACGATGGTCGAGATCGCGTCGTCGATGCGCGCGACGTCGACTCCGGCGGCGGTGTAGAGCGTGCCTGCGTCGGTGAAGGTCCCGTTGGCGGCGTGGACGTAGTAGGCGAGCCCCCGCCGTTCTCGCACCTCCGTGAAGAGCCGCGACGACATCCCGCCTCCGAGGACGACTGCAAGCAATTGCAGCGCATACCGATCCGGGTGTCCGAGCTCGTAGCCGCGCACGCCGAGATGCAGGTGGGCCTGCTCCGAGGGCTTCGTGTGCAGGAGGATCCGCGAGCCGTTCGTTGGCGGCTCGACCGGAGCAGGCTTGCCGGTAGCGCGAGGCTCGACGCCTCCGAGTAGCTCTTCGAGGCGGTCGTTCAACCCGTTGCCGATCCGGCCGGCCACTCCGACGACGATCCGCTCCGGCCGGTACCAGGCATCGAGGTAGGTGACGAACGTGTCGCGCGTCGTGGCCTCGATCGTCTCCTTCGTCCCGAGAATGTCCCAGCCGAGCGGCTGGTCCCCGAAGAGAAGCCGGTCGTAGACGCTTCCCACGTACCGGGCGGGCGTGTCGAGGTAGACGTTCATCTCCTCGAGGATCACGCCCTTCTCCTTCGCGATCTCGTCCGGGTCGAAGCTGGAATGGAGGAGCATGTCGACGAGGACGTCGAGAGCGACGTCGCGTGTATCGGACGCGCACTTGACGTAGTAGCCGGTGATCTCCTTGCTCGTGAAGGCGTTGAACTCGCCCCCGATCGCGTCGATCTCGGCGGAGATCGTGCGCGCGGTCGGCCGTCGCTCGGTTCCCTTGAAGAACATGTGCTCGGCGAAGTGCGCGATTCCCTTGGAGCCGGGCGTCTCGTAGCGCGAGCCGGCGGCGAGCATGAGGAAGCACGCAACGGAGCTCACCTGCGGCATTTCGGCTGTCAGGACGCGGATGCCGTTGCCAAGAGTGGTTTGCTCGAACACGGACACGGGCGCGATGGTATAGACAGCTCCGTGCCCGGCCTGACCCGAGCAGCGATCGCCGCGCAGCCCGCCTGGCTACGCGAGGTTCCAGAGCGCGTCGGCGACCGCCGCCTTCCGGAGGGCGCGCGTGTCCTCTTCACCGGCTGCGGAACCTCCTTCCACGCGGCGCTCGCCTGCGGCCCTGCCGCGCAGGCGCTCGACCTCGTCCAGGGTCTCGGGCCGGAGGCGGACGTACTCGTCGCGGTGAGCCACGAGGGCGGAACGCGTCTGACGCTCGAGGCGGTCGAGTCGTTCCCGGGTGAGACGTGGCTGATTACGGGCGCGGCCGACAGCGCGATCGCAAAGGTCGTCGACCACGTCTTCGTGGCGACACCCGAGATCGAGGAGAGCTATTGCCACACGGTCAGCTACACGTGCGCGATTGCGGCGGGCCGGGCGCTGCTCGACGAGGACGTCAGCCGGCTGCCCGAGCTCGTCGAGCAAGAGCTTGCAGCCCCGCCGCTCGGCGCCTCCGAGCACGAGCGCTTCGCAGTCGTGGGAGGCGCTCCCGACACGTCGACCGTGCTCGAGGCCGTGCTCAAGCTCCGGGAGGGCGCGCACGTCGCTGTGGAGTCGCACCACACGGAGCAGCTCCTCCACGGCCACCTGGCCGCGATCGACGCGACCGTCCGCTGCTTCGTGCTCGAGGGCACCCGCCGGGCCGCGGAGCGCGCCGCCGACGCGATGCGCGCCCTCGCAGAGCTCGGTTCCCCGTCGACTCTGGTGCCGACCAGACACCCTGTCGTCGACATCGTCCGCTTCCAGCGCCTCGCAGTCGATCTCGCGGACGCGCGCGGCATCGACGCGGACAAGATCCGCTGGGACGAGGAGCCCTGGGACCGGGCCCGTAGGGCGTACGGATAGTCGGGCTCAGCGGTCGCTGAGCCGGAAGACGAAGCGAAGGGCCTGCCAGCTCTCGTCGACCGAGCACGACTTGTTGTCGACGAGCCCGTGCCCGAGCCCTATTGCCTGCACCACGTCGAACGAGAGGTCGCTCTCAATCTTTGCCGCCTTCTTCGGCCAGGCGATCCAGAGACCGTCGGCCGGGTCGAGCGTCGCCTTCAGTCCCGCGAAGCGGCACTCGAGCTCGGCGCGGCTTGTGGTGAAGAAGACGACGACGCCCGAGCCGGGCCCGGCGCCGAGCTTCTTCGAGAGCGGCGTTCCAGAGTAATCCTTCTGCGCCAAGAGCTCAGGTCAGCTCGGCGAGCGTCGCGAGCAGCCTGTCGACCTCCTCCTCGGTGTTGTAGTGGACGATGCCCACGCGGACCGTGCCGTCGAGCCCGAGGTGGCGCATCGTCTCGAGGGCGTAGTAGTTGCCGTGCCAGACGGCGAGGTCGTGCTGAGCGAGGAAGGTCGCGACCTCCTCCGGCGAGCGGCCCGGAACATTGAAGCAGAAGGTCGGAACCCGCCTGTCCATTCCGGTCAGGCCGTACAGCTCGAGGTGGTCCGGAAGACCGGCGAGAAACCGCTCGCCGAGCGCACGCTCGTGAGCCTGGATCGCGTCCCAGCTGATCGAGTCGAGGTAGTCCACGCATGCGACGAATCCGGCGAGCAGCTCGTGCTGGAGCGTCCCGAGCTCGAAGCGATGGCCGACGGGCTCGTCGGGAGCGGCCCTCACCTTGTACGGTCGCCACGAGCGGAGAAGCTCGGCCCGACCGGAGGCGAGGCCCATATGTGGCCCGAAGAACTTGTACGGCGAGCAGATGAGGACGTCGACGTCCCAGGCGGCGACGTCGATCGGCCCGTGCGGCGCGTAGTGGACGGCGTCGGCCCAGGCGAGCGCACCGGCCTCGTGGGCGAGCTCGACAACGCGTCGGATGTCGGGAGCGGTGCCGACCGAGTTGGCGGCGACCGGGAAGCCGACCACGCGCGTGCGCTCCGATAGCTGGCTCTCCAGGCCGGCGTAGTCGAGCTCGAGATCGTCGGTGAGGCGCGCCACGCGAACCGTGATGTCCATGTCGTGGGCGATCTCCAGCCACGGGGCGACGTTCGCATCGTGATCGAGTGCGGTCACGACGATCTCGTCGCCGGGGCGCAGAGTCCGCGCAAGAGCCCGCGTCAGCAGGAAGTTCAGAGCCGTCATGCTCGGGCCGAAGGCCACCTCAGCCGAGGAACAGCCCAGGAAGTCGGCCGCCCGCTCGTGCGCGAGCTCGACTAGCTCGTCGGTGCGCCGGGAGGTGTCGTAGGGAGCGCCGACGTTCGCGTTCGACTCGCGGAGGTAGGCGGCGATCGCGTCGATCACCTCGTCCGGGCACTGCGTCCCGCCCGGGCCGTCGAAGAACGCGAGCGGGCGGGCGAGGGCGCTGAAGCGCGCGCGGGCGGCGTCGACGTCGAACGCGGTAGTAGCCATGCTGTTACGCGTCGCGCAGACGCCGGGCAAAGCCGGTGTTCGGCGCATGGACGTTCAGCATGCGGAGCTCGCCGTCGCCCACGTTGCGGAAGCCGTGGACGACGCCAACCGCGGCGGCGACGTACGTACCGGGACCAACGCGAACGACCTCGTCGCCCATCACGAACTCCGCCTCGCCGTCGAGCACGTAGAACGAGTCGACGTGATCGGAGTGGGTGTGCGGCCCGACGCCTTCGAAGTCCGGCCCGAACCGCAGCTCGACCACCTCGAGCTCGGGGAGCTCCGCGAGGATGCGGTGGTAGCGCGGTCCCCGCGGGACCTTCTCGCCACTCCCAGGCGGAACCAGGACTCCAGTGACAGCTTCGCCGCTCACGGAATCGATTCCCCGTTCACGGTCCACGCGTAGCGGGGCTCGGCGAGGAGCGAGGACCCGACGAAGCAGTCCCTTTCCGCATTGGAGACCAGCTCGAGCACCGATTCCTCGTCCGGTGCCGGGTCGAGCTCGACGTCGAGCACGACCTCGAGCTCCACGAAGGCGTAGCGGCCGTCGCTCTCCCGCTGAGTGACGAGCCCGCGGGCCGTCGCCGAGCCCGTGGAGGTGAGCTCGGAGCCGTGGGCGTGGTAGTCGAGGCTCGTGAGCGTGCAGCGGGCGAGCCCAGCGAGCACGAGATGCTCCGCCCACCACGCGTCGTCGCGGGCAATCGGCGCTCCGCCGAGACCGCTGTGGGCCGTGCGGTCGCGATCGACCGAGACGTCGAACGAGAGGACGCGCGGCCTGCCCGGCATGCGCAGGAGCGTACCGGTGACATCCGGCTCCTGGCTTACGGTGCGTTCGATGGAGCGCCTGCGGTCGCTCAGCGAGCAGGAGTGCTACCTCCGCTGTTACGGGTGGAGTGGTGGCGGCGACACGGTGAAGCTCGTCGCCTCTTCGCTCCGCCACGAGCCCGATCGTCGCCGCGAGCAGTCGGAGGCAGGGGAGCGCCTGCGTCGGGTGCTCGGGCTACGGATCGATGCGCTGCAGCCTCTCGAGCTCGTCCCTGACTGACCGAGCGCCGACACGACGCGGGCAAGATGAGGCGGTGACGCCGCGCGCAGTCGTATTCGACCTCTGGCAGACGCTCGCCCGCTGGCCGGACGAGGAGTCGCGCGAGCTCCGCAGCCGCTGGTCGGACAGCCTGGGCGTCTCCCCGGAGCGCCTCGACGAGATCTGGTTCGATCCTGACTTCTACCGCCGGCGCGAGAGTGGCCCGATCCGCGCGTTGCTCGAGGAGCTCTGCGTGGTTCTCGGAAGCAGCGCGGACGTCGACGAGGTGCTCGGCTGGCGCCTCGACCTGACCCGACGCTCGCTCGTCCCGGTCCCCGGGGCACTCGAGACGCTAGGCCGGCTCCGCCGGCGCGGGATCGCGACCGGGCTCATCTCGAACTGCACCGAGGAGGTCGCTCTCGTGTGGGAGCAGTCGCCGTTCGCGGGTGCCCTCGATGTCGCCGTCTTCTCGGCGACCGCGGGCTGCGTGAAGCCCGAGCGGAGGATCTTCGGGCTTGCGTGCGAGAAGCTGGGAGTCGCCGCCGCCGACTGTCTCTTCGTCGGCGACGGTGCGAACGACGAGCTCGGTGGCGCGGCGCGCTTCGGCATGACGCCCGTTCTCGTCCATCCCCCGGACGAGGCGCCCGTGTGGGACGGGCTCGAAGGCTGGGACGGCCTCCGGATCACCGCGATCCCGCAGATCCTCGAGCTCGTGTGAGCGCGAGGGCCGCGGCAGGCGCCGTTCCCGACGTCCTCGCGCCGGGCGTCCGAGTCGTCTTCTGCGGAATCAATCCGGGCCGGTGGAGCGCAGCTGCCGGCGCGGCGTTCGCGAACCCGCGGAACGACTTCTGGCGTCTGCTACACGCCGCTGGCTTCACTCAGAGACAGCTGCAACCGCGGGAGCAGAGTGAGCTGCTGCGCTACGGAATCGGCCTCACGAACGCAGTGCGGAGGACGACGCGAGGCTCGAGCGAGCTCAGAAAGACGGACTTCGCCGGCGCGAGCGCGCGACTCGAAGAGATCGCGGAAACCCTCGCTCCGCGGGCGATCGGCTTCGTCGGCAAGGTCGCCTACACCGGCGTCTTCGGAGGCCGGGCCGAGCACGGGCTGCAGGACCGGCGCCTCGGGAGCACAGCGCTCTTCGTCCTCCCGTCGACCTCGCCGGCGAACGCCGCCGTGTCGTGGGACGAGCGTCTGCGCTGGTTCAGGGAGCTGAAGGACCTCGTCGGCTGAGAAGGCGCTCTAGCTCACCCGGTCCAGCGGTTCGTGATCGGGGTGCGTCGATCGCGGCCGAACGCCTTCGGACGGAGCTTTACGCCCGGCGGCGCCTGGCGCCGCTTGTACTCGGCGCGGTCCACGAGAGCGAGCGCGCGCTCCACGACGTCCGCGTCGAACTCGTCGAGGAGCTCCTCGCGGGAGCGGTCGAGCTCGACATAGGCCTCGAGGACCGGGTCGAGCTGCGCGTAGGCAGGAATCGAGTCCTCGTCCAGCTGGCCTTCCTTGAGCTCGGCGCTGGGCGCGCGCTCGATGGTCGATGCGGGGACGAGCTCGCGTCCCGCCCGTTCGTTGAGGTAGCGCGCGAGCCGGAAGACGTCGGTCTTCAGGACATCTTTCAAGAGTGCGAACCCGCCGACCATGTCTCCGTAGAGCGTCGAGTAGCCGACCGCGAGCTCCGACTTGTTTCCCGTCGAGACGACGAGCCAGCCGTGGGCATTCGAAAGCGCCATGAGGAGGGTTCCCCGGGCCCGCGCCTGCAGGTTCTCCGCGGCGAGCCCTTCGAGCTCGTCTCCGCTGCCGGCTCGAAGGGTCGAATGGAACGCCTCGACGACCTCTTCGACCGGGATCTCGCGAAAGCCGCAGCCGAGGTTCTCTGCCAGCTTGCGCGCGTCGCTCCGCGTCCCCTCCGAGGTGAACCTCGACGGCATTGACACGCAGTGGACGCGGTTCGCGCCGAGAGCGTCGACGCAGAGCGCCGCGGTCGCCGCGGAGTCGATTCCACCCGACGCGCCGACGACGATTTCGACGAAGCCGTTCTTGTCGACGTAGTCCCTGAGCCCGAGCGTGAGGGCGAGCCGCATCTGCTCGAGCTCGGTCTCGAACGGGACGATCGTTGCGGAGTGCCGATCGTCGTGCTCCGTGAGGGGGCCGAGCTCGAAGAGCTCGAGCTCAGGGACGGTTCCGCGCGATCGCTCCAGCTCCCTGCGACGGACGTCGCTCAGACGCCGACCCATTGCGAATGCAGGCTCGATGTCGACGACGAGCAGCTCCTCCTCGAAACCCGGAGCACGGGCGACGACCTCACCCGCGTCGTCGAGCACGACAGAGTGACCGTCGAAAACGAGCTCGTCCTGTCCGCCGACGAGATTGCAGAACGCGAGGTACGAGCTCGCGTCGCGCGCCCGCGTGACGAGCATCTCCTCGCGCTCCTCCGCCTTCCCGACGTGGAACGGCGACGCGGAGAGATTCACCAGGAGCTGCGCGCCTGCCAGCGCGAGGTCGGTCGCGGGAGGACCCGGCTGCCACACGTCCTCGCAGATGGTGGGACCTACGAAGACCTCGCCGAGGCGCAGCAAGACCAGGTCGCGACCCGACGCGAAGTAGCGGTGCTCGTCGAAGACGCCGTAGTTCGGAAGGAAGTGCTTACGGTAGATCGCTCGCAGGGTGCCGTCCGCGCAGACGGCGCAGGCGTTCGCGAGGTCGCGGTCGAACCACGGCGTGCCCACCAGGGCGACGATGCCGGTCGAGGCGCGGGCGACCTCCTCGAGCGTTCTGTGCGCGGCCGTCACGAAGCCGGGACGGAGGAGGAGATCCTCGGGCGGGTAGCCCGTGACCGCGAGCTCCGGAAAGACGGCGAGGTCGGCGCCTGCGCTGCGCGCGTCATCGAGGGAGGAGAGGATCCTGTCGCGGTTTCCCTCGAGGTCGCCGACGACGGTGTTGAGCTGCGCCAGGGCGATCCTCAAGGTTTTCGCCTCACAGTCACAAACCTAGTCTAACTAGTGTCCGGGCCATGGAGCTCACCCTCTCGAGACGCTTCCGCGGACCGCTGACGTCGGCCAACGGAGGCTATGCAAGCGGTCGTCTCGCTGCGTTCGTCGACGCGGACGCAGTCGAGGTGACATTGCGGCTACCGCCTTCACTCGACACGTCGCTCGAGGTCCGCGTGGAGCGCGAGCTCGCTCGTCTCTACGAAGGCGACGCGCTCGTGGGAGAGGCGCGACCGGTCGAGCTCGACCTCGAGCCACCTCGCGTGCCCTCTTTGGCGGAAGCTGACGCTGCAGCGGCTCGCCATGTGCGCGTCGGAGACGAACGCTTCCGCGAGTGCTTCTCGTGTGGCATCCGCCCGGACCGGGACGGCCTCGAGATCCACGCCGGTCCCGTGGCCGGGAGCGAGCCGTTGCATGCCGCTCCCTGGGACGTGCGCGAGTCGGCGGCGGAGCTCGTCTGGGCGGCGATCGACTGCTCGGGCGCGTATGCGGTGGGGGCCGCGGGGCGTGGCGATGTCGTCCTGGGTCGCATGGCCGCCCGCGTCTACCGTCTCCCGGCGGTCGGCGACCGCTGTGTCGTCGTGGCGTGGCCGCTCGGCGAGGACGGGCGCAAGCTCTATGCGGGAACGGCGCTGTTCTCGGAGGACGGTGCGCCGCTCGCACTTGCGCGACAGACCTGGATCGAACCACGCCCTCACGCCTTGTGACGGATCGTCACAAGGCGTCGAACCGGCCCCGGGGGCCTTCAGCGGGGCGTCAGCGCGAGCAGGAGGCCGCCGTCTTCGTCGTAGGCGGGAAAGAAGTCCGCCGTCACGCTCTTCTCGAGGCCGGCCTTCGTCCGGATCTCGATCTTCTGACCGAGCTTGCGGACGCCCCACTCGCGCACCACGGCGATTGGAGAGGCGTCGGAGAGCGCCAGCGCATCGGCCACGTCCCGGCCGAGGAGATCTGCGTCCGCGAATCCCGTCAGCTCGAACACGCCTCGCCCGGCGGCGAGAACTCTCGCGTCGGCGTCGCAGACGACGAACCCTGTGCCGGGAGCGGGGTAGTAGTCCTCGAGAAGCTCGAAGAGGAAGCCGAAGCCGCAGTCGCGGCACTGCACAGCCTGGGTCGAGAAGCCCTCGTAGCCGTCGAGGTCGACCGACCGCCGCTTGCAGTTCGGACAGATGTAGATCGGCACGTCGTGATGGTAGGGACGCGGGTCGATCAGCCGTGTTCAGGGGGAGTTACAACCGGGGGCCCCCCGTCAGCGGCGAAGCCGGATCGCGTTCAGATCGTTCGCCCGGATCTCGTCCGCTCGACGGATGAGATCCTCGATGTCGTCGTGCTCGGCGTGCAGATACCGTCCGGCGAGAGGGTCCGCGCGGCTCGACGCGAGCACTCGCACGAGACGCGGCGCGAGCTCGGGCGGAGTCCACGGCGCGTCGTCGGCGAAGTCGTCCGAGGACATCTCCGTGCGCACGAGGCCCGGGCTGAAGACGAACACAGGGATCCGCCCCTCGAGCTCTTGGGCGAGGGTCTCGCCGTAGCGGTAGACGGCAGCCTTGCTCGCGGGGTAGGCCGTGTGCCGTGCGCCCGGAAGGTAGGCGGCGCCGCTGCCCGTGATCACGATTCGTCCCTGGCCACGCTCGAGCATGCCGGGAATGACCGCCCTGCAGCACAGGTGTACGCCGAGGACGTTCACCTCGAGGATGCGCCACCACGACTCGGCCGGGATCTCCCACGTGGCGCCGCCCTGGTTGCCGATGCCGGCGTTCGCGACGAGCAGTTCGACGGGGCCGAGCTCGGCTTCGACCCGACGCACCCAGCTTCCGACGTCCTCTGCCTGGGAGACGTCGCCGACGAGCGCGAGACCGTCGATCTCGGCTGCGACCGACTCGACCTGCTCGGCGGTGCGAGCCGAGACCGCGACTGTCATTCCCGCGTCTGCCAGCTCGCGGGCGATCGACGCGCCGATACCGCGTCCTCCGCCCGTGACGAGCGCCACGCCCTGCAGGAGGTCAGACGGCACGCGCGATCTCCTCGAGCGACTCGGGGTTCTCAAGGGTGGAAAGGTCGCCGGGATCCTCTCCGAGAGCCTTTGCCCGGACGGCCCTGCGGACGATCTTCGCGCTCCTCGTCTTCGGCAGGGACGACACGAAGAAGATGCGCTCGGGCTTGAAGGCCTTCCCGAGCTCGTCCGTCACCGCACGCGCGACTTCGTCGGGCTTCGGGGTCGCTCCCGGGTTGGGAACGCAGAAGAGCCAGGGAACCTCCCCTTTGACCGGGTGCGGAACGCCGATTGCGGCCGCCTCGGCTATTCCGGGATGGTTCACGGCGGCGGACTCGAGCTCGGCGGGGCCGATCCGCTTGCCGGCCACGTTCAGCGTGTCGTCGGAGCGGCCGTGCAGGTACCAGTAGCCGTCCTCGTCTACGGACGCCCAGTCGCCGTGGGTCCAGACCCCCGGGAAGCGGCGCCAGTACGTCTCCAGGTAGCGCTCGGGATCCCGCCAGAGACCGCGGGTCATCCCGGGCCACGCCTTCCGGCAGACGAGCTCGCCGACCTCGCCTCGCGCCGATCGGCCCGCTTCGTCGAGCACGTCCATGTCCTGGCCGAGCGCCGGGAATCCGAGCGAGCACGGCTTCGTGGGCGCCATGGGCGTCACGGAGAGGAAGCACGCCCCGACCTCGGTTCCGCCCGAGATGTTGACGATGGGGATCCGGCCTCCGCCGCACACGTTCTCGTTCAGCCAGTCGTATGGGCCTCGGTTCCAGGGCTCGCCCGTGGTCGTCACGGCCCGGAGCGACGAGAGGTCTGTTGTCGGCTCGCCGCGTGGGATCAATGCGCGCACGAGTGTCGGCGAGACGCCGAGCATCGTCACGCGCTCGGAGTCGACGAGCTTCCAGATCCGGTCGACGGGCCAGTCGGGCGCGCCCTCCATGAAGACGGTGGTCGCCCCGAGCGCACCCGCTCCCACGACCGTCCACGGCCCCATGATCCAGCCCATATCGGTCGCGAAGAGAACGCGGTCTTCGGTGGTCAAGTTGGCCTGGTAGGCGGCCTCACGCGCGATCGAGAGCAGGAATCCTCCGTGGACGTGGAGCGCGCCCTTGGGCCGGCCGGTCGTTCCGGACGTGTACGCGAGGAGATATGGCGTCTCGCTGTCGACCACCTCCGCCGGGAGCTCTCCCGGCGAGCCCGCGACGAGCTCGCCCCAATCGTGGTCGCGTCCGGGCGTCATCGGCGTCTCCAAGCCTCCCAGCCGCCTCCAGACCACGACGTGCTCGACGGCCGGCGCTCGGGCGAGCGCCTCGTCGGCGATCTGCTTCATCGGAACCACCGTGCCGCGTCGGAACGAGCCGTCCGCGGTCACGAGTGCCTTCGCGCCCGCGTCGGCGAGCCTGGTTGCGATCGCCGGTGCCGCGAAGCCGGAGAAGATCGGCACCTGGATCGCACCGATGTGGGCGCACGCATGCGAGGCGATCGCGGCTTCGGGCGCCATGGGCAGGAAGATCCCCACCACGTCGCCCTTCCGGATTCCGAGTGCGGCGAAGGCCTCGGCGAGCCTCGTCGTCTCGAGCGACAGCTCGGCCCACGAGAGCGAGCTGCGGTTGCCGTCCTCCGCCTGCCACACCGCCGCCTCGGCCCCGGGCCGCTCGTTCGCCCAGCGGTGTACGCACGCATGGGCGAGGTTCAGCCGCGCGCCCGTGAACCAGGTCGTCCATTCGACGCCCTGTGTGTCGTCGAGGACTTCCGTCCAGTCGCGGGCGAACGGGATAGTGAGATCGTCGCGAACGGCCCGCCAGAAGCGGTCCGGCTCGGCGACGGAGACCCGGTGGAGGCCGGGGTAGTCGGAGCAGCCGAGCGTCTTCGCGAGTCGGACGACGTTCGCGGTTTCGAGCAGCTCCGCGCTCGGCGTCCAGGCGAACTCGCTCCGGGCCCTGTTAGTGTCTGCTAACTTAGTGCGCACTAACCACGTCGAGAAGACAGGAGGATGATGCGGGCGAAGATCTTCGCACCTGAGACGCGCAAGTGGTTCACCCTCGGCGCGGTCTCTTTTGGGCTGTTCATGATCATGCTCGACAACACCGTCGTGAATGTTGCGCTCCCGTCGATTCAGCGCGACCTCGGCGTCGGGCTGTCGGAGCTGGAATGGATCGTCACAGGCTACGCGCTGACGTTCGCCGCGCTCATGCTCATCGGCGGCAAGGTCGCCGACGCGTACGGGCGACGGTTGATCTTCGTCATCGGAATCGCGATCTTCTCGCTCGCGTCGCTCTGGTGCGGACTCGCGAGCTCGGGCTCCATGCTCATCACTGCGCGCATCGTGCAGGGCGCTGGGGCCGCCCTCATGAATCCTGCGACCCTGTCGATCATCGCGGCGACTTTCCCTCCGCGGCAGCGCGGCACGGCGATCGGGATCTGGGCCGGCGTCTCGGCACTCGCGCTCGCGATCGGGCCACTCACAGGAGGGCTGATCACCGAGCACCTCACGTGGAGCTGGATCTTCTTCGTGAACGTTCCCGTCGGAGCCCTCGGGATCGTCGCCAGCTTCCTCTTCATCGACGAGTCCCGTGACGAGACCCACGTTCGACTCGACATTCCAGGACTCGCGACGTCGGCCGTCGGTCTCTTCTCGCTGACGTATGGGCTGATCGAGGCGAACACCTACGGCTGGGGCTCTCCGCGCATCGTCGGGTCCTTCGCCATCGCGGCTGCGGCGTTGCTCGTCTTCGTCTATCTCGAGAGCCACCAGCGGGCGCCGATGCTGCCGCTCGAGCTCTTCAAGAACCGCACATACACGGGGGCGAACACGGTCATCCTCCTCGTCGCGCTCGCGATGTTCGGGGTGTTCTTCTTCGTCTCCCTGTACATGCAGAACATCCTCGGGTACTCGGCGGTGCAGGCCGGCGCGGCGTTCCTACCGATGACGGTGCTTATCGTTCTCGTGGCTCCGATCGCCGGCCGTATGACCGATCGCGTCGGGTCGCGGGCCTTCATGACCGTGGGGATGGGGCTGCTGGCGGTCCAGCTCGTCTACTTCTCGCGGCTCGGCCAGAACGCCACCTACTGGGAGCTCCTGCCGGCGATGCTCATCGGCGGAATCGGAATGGCTTCGACGATGACGCCGAGCGCGGCCGCCGCCACCCGCAGCGTCCCCGTGGACAAGGCCGGCGTGGGCTCGGCGGTGTTGAACGCGTTCCGTCAGGTCGGCGGCTCGATGGGCATCGCCATCATGGGCGCGATCATGGCGAGCAAGGCTGGTGGAGTGCAGCCGCAGCCGGGAGCGACGCTGAGCGCGGCCGCCGAAGCGGCCTTCAAGGGAGCCTTCATGGACGGCTTCCAGAGCGCGCTCATGGTCGCAGCCGTCATCGCGGCCGTCGGCGCGATCGTCGCCTTCGTGCTCGTGCGTCCCCACGAGCTCGAGGAGGCTGCCGAGCGGGAGGCAGCGGAGCTCGCGGCATGACGCAGGCGCCTCCCACGCGACTCTCCGCTGCCGAGCGCAGGACCGCGATCATCGACGCTGGGCTCCACGTCTTCTCGGACGGGAGCTACGCGGGAGCGACGACTGCGGAGATCGCGCGGGAAGCCGGTGTCTCCGAGCCGATCCTGTACCGCCACTTCTCGTCGAAGCGCGATCTCTACTTCGCGTGCCTGGACGAGGCCTGGCGTCGCATCCGCTGCAAGCTGGAGGCGAAGATCGACGAGCTGGGGCCTGCGGAGGCGTGGCGCAGCATGCGCACGTCGGCGATGCGGGATCTGAAGACGCTGCTCCCGAGCCTGTGGATGCAGGCGATCACAGAGGCGGGCGAGGATCCCGAGATCCGCCGTTTCGTGCGTGGACACATGCGCGAGGTGCACGACTTCTTCGCCGGCTGTCTCGGACGCGTCCAGGAGAGTGGCGCGATCGCGGCCGACCGCAACGTCGATGCGGAGGCCTGGATCTTCATCGGGGGGAGCCTGCTCGTGTCGATCGCCGACCGTCTCGGCGGTCCACTGACGGCAGAGGACCTCGCCGCCATCAAGGCCGAGCGCCAGCGCTGGCTCACAGGCGTTGCGTGACGCCTCGCGTTCTCCTTAGTACGCAACAACGCTGAGCTCTGAGCCGCCCGTGGCGGCCGGAGGGCGATTCATTCGCCCGTAAGGCCACACGCGGCCTATTCCGTGAAGGGCGCTGAAGGAGGGGGTGGGGGCGGGGGACCATGGGTCCCCCCGCCAAATACAGAACGCCCCCGGCTGCGGCTCCGGGGGCGTTCTCCGTTCGAGGCGACCCCTTCCCGGGGCGGCGAGCCGGAGAATCGTGGCTCTGCGGCCCAGCCACGCTCTTCCTGCGCTCGCCGGCGGATCCGGCGGTGGCGCCCTCGCATCCGACCTGGCGTCCGGCCGGTGCGGTTGTGGGCCTGACTATAGGAGTCGTGTCCAAAAAAGTCAAGTAGCTCGGTCAAGTGATTTCCGCTATCGTCAACTTGACTGGGAAGGCGGGTGCCACCTCCCCCGGGAGGGGGAGTGCGTCCAGTCCTGATCCCAGGTTCACTCCGATGGCATGAGCGAGCCCGTTACCACGCCCACGCACGATTCTCCCCCGGAGGGGACCCAGGCGCGCCCGCTCGGGAAGCAGCTCGGCGAGCGGCTTCGGGCGCTGCGGATCGCGGCTGGCCTGACGCAGACCGACGTCGCAGGCGGGCGCTTCTCGAAGGAGTACATCAGCCAGATCGAGCGCGGGAAGACGCGCCCGACCGAGGCAACCGTGACCTGGCTCGCCGATCGGCTGAACGTTGACCCGTCGTTTCTCTCGGTCGGCGTCACTACCGAAGAGCGAACGAAAGCGGAGGCGCTGCTCACACGAGGCGAGGCGCTCTCCGAGGGGCATGAGTATCTCGAGGCGATCGAGGCCTTCCGGTCCGCGCGGAAGTCCGTCGCGGGCACGGAGGCTCCCACGCTCGAGGTGCGCTTGCTCTCGGGCGAGGCGTGGGCCCTTCAGCAACACGGCGAGGTCCGCGACGCGCTCGTGCTGCTCGAGCACGCGCGTGAGCTGACGGAGCTCTCGGGTTTCTCCGACGTCGACCGGGCGGACGTCCTCTTCAGGATCGGCGTGTGCCGGTACAAGCTCTCGAGCATTGGGACCGCACTCGCGCTCTTCGACGAAGCGCTCGTCCTCGCAGAGCGCTCCGGTCTGCCATGTGACCTCCTTCGCGCGGACATCCTCGGCTGGCGTTCACGCTGCCACCGGCGCCAGCGGGACTACGTAGCCGCGCACGAGGACGTCGAGCGAGCCCTCGAGCTCGCGCAAGATCTCGGGGATCGGCGCGCGATCGCCAACACCTATTTCCAGGCATCGCTCATCGCTCAAAGACAGGGCCACTGGGTTCTGTCGCGGAACTACGCGCAGCGTGCGAAAGAGCTGTATCAGGGGCTGAACGACGATCAGAACGTCGGCCGGCTCCTGCTCGCGCTCGGGGGTCTGACGCTCCTTCTCGGAGACGAGGATCAGGCCGTCGAGCATCTGAAGGCGTCCTTCGCAAGGGCGCTCGAAGTGGACTCGCCCGCCGACGCCGCACAGGCGCTCGGAGGGCTGGCCACGGTGCACCTGCGCCGTGGCGAGTACGACGAAGCAGACGAGGACGCCCGCAAAGCACTCGCTCTGCTCGTTGGTAGGGAGGACTTCCTGCACGAAGTCTGCCCGTCGCAGCTCGTACTGGGACGAGCGTTGATGGAGCGCGGGCGGTTTGACGAGGCGGAAGAATGCTTCCGGGCGGCTGACGCGGCTGCCGAGCAGCTGGCGTCGATCAGTCACCGGACGGAGGCGTGGGTCGCACTGGGGGACCTTGCGGCGCGTCGTGGATTGGACGGCGAGGCCGCACGCCTATACCGGAACGCCGCTGAGGCGCTCCAGGAAATCCGCTTCTAAGAGAGGAGGTCGCGCATGAAGCTCCGGTTGCTTTTGCTACTCGCCAACCTGGCGCTGTTTGCGGCCTGGTTCGGGGGAGTCTTCCCCGATTCCTGGCCTGACGGCCACCTGTTCATGTAGTCACCCGCAAGCTCGGCGAGGGCAGGCACTCGAGGGCTAGTCACTCGAGGCTGGGCGCCGAGAGCATCCGGCTAGACTGGCTGCGATGCGCCTGGCTGCGGCACTGATCTCGGTGTCGTGCCTGTCCCTTGCAGCGTGCGGCCGCTCGAGCGGGGGCGCTTCGACTGCGGGAAGCGTCCCCGAAGGTGGGAAGACGCTCGAGCAACTCTGGCGAGACGGGGGCGACGACGTCGCCGTGGTACCCGGGACGGATCACTACGTTCCGGGAGTCGTTCGCGTCTCGTTCCTCGTCGTCGACTCGAAAGCCCGTCCGATCATTCGCCCGAGGGCGCACGTCTGGCTCGCCCGTGCTCTTGGCGGGAAGCCGTTCCTCGAGGCGACGGCGATGCTCGAGTCGATCGGCGTTCCCGGCGGAGCGAGGGCCGACGTCACTCATATCTACGTCGTCCACTTCCGGGTGAACAAGCCCGGGACGTACTGGCTCCTCGCGGAGCCGCTGGGTGGTCGCGAACTTGTCCACGCGGTCGGGAACGTCGACGTCCTCTCCGAAGACCCGGTCCCCGGCATCGGTGTTCGGGCGCCGGCGTCGGCGACGCCGACACTTGCGAGCGCGGGCGGCGACGCGGTGCAGGTGACGACTCGTATTCCGCCAGACACCTCGCTTTTGCGCTACTCCGTCGGCGGGTCGTTGCGCGCGAAGACCCCGTTCGTCGTGACGTTCGCGACGCCCAAGTTCTGTACGAGCCGCACCTGTGGCCCTGTGGTCGACGTGGTCGACGCCGTCTCGCGTCGTTTCGAGAACGCCCGAGTGCGCTTCATCCACGTCGAGGTCTACACGGACAACGATCCGGCCAAGGGGTACAACCGTTGGATGCAGCAGTGGCACCTGACGACGGAGCCCTGGACGTTCGTCGTCGACCGCCGTGGCCGCGTCTCCGCCCGGTTCCAGGGCGCCCTCGCGGTCGGCGAGCTCGAGCGCGCAGTGCGGGCAGTGGCCCGCTGAGCGTCGCACTCAGACCGTGTCGCCTACTCGCTCGATGACGATCGACGGGACCCGGGCGCGCGGGCTCAGGCGGAGCACCGCTCGCACGAGCTCGACGACGTCCTCGAGCTGGATCATCTCCTCCGGCGGGATTCCGGTCCAGTCCGTCATTCGGGTCGCCACGAACGCAGGGCAGATCGCGGTGACACGGACTCCGTTCTCCGCCTCCTCGCGGTTGAGCGAGTTCGTCAACGAGATCAGCGCCGCCTTCGTCGCTCCGTAGACGGCGAGCCCCGGCACCGGGATGGTCCCTGCGATCGACGCGAGGATGACGATCGATCCTCGAGACTCCCGGAGAAACGGAAGCGACTCTCTCGTGATCAGCATCGTGGCGCGCAGGTTGACGTCCAGCTGGAGGTCGATGCGCTTCGTGTCCTGGGCTGCGAACGAGCCGCCGACGCCGAGCCCGGCGGAATGCACGAGCACGTCCATGCCTGCCCAGCGCTCCGTGTGCGCCTCGACCGCACGTAGGCACTCCTCTTCGTGCGCGAGATTGGCAGGAACGGCCGTTGCGCCGAGCTCGTCGGCGGCGGCGGCGAGCTTCTCGGGCTGACGTGCGACGAGGGTCAGCTCGTACCCCTCGTCCCTCAGCATCCGCGCGATCGCGAAACCGATGCCCGACGAGCCGCCGGTGACGAGCGCCGACTTCACGCGCCCTTACTAACACAGCGGCCGCCGAGGGGGCGGCGGCCGCTGTTCGTCAGGGGAGAGGAGAAGGGGACGGATCTCTCCGTCCGCTCCCTTCGCGTTCGGCGTCTCGAGTCCTCCGTCCCGTTGCGCCTACAGTTCGCCGCGTGGAGACGGTCCCGCTGACCTCGCTGGCCCGCGCCGGAGGGTGTGCCGCGAAGTACGCAGCAGCGCAGCTCGAGACGCTGCTCGCTGGAATCGTCCCCGCGGACGACGACGACCTCCTCGTCGGGCTCGACCCGGCGGACGACGCCGCCGTGTACCGGCTCGACGCGGACCGCGCGATCGTCTTCACCGTCGACTTCTTCCCGCCGCTCGTCGACGACCCCCGCGCGTTCGGGGCGATCGCGGCGACGAACGCGCTGAACGACGTGTTCGCGATGGGTGGAGCCCCGCTGCTCGCGCTCTCCGTCGCGGCGTTTCCGGAGGAGCTGCCGGTCGAGGTTCTGGCGGCGGTCCTCGAAGGCGCGGACGCTCAGGTTCGCGCCGCGGGCGCCATCCTCGCCGGCGGCCACACGATTCGCGACGACGAACCGAAGTACGGTCTCGCAGTCGTCGGAATGGTCCATCCGGACGCGGTGTGGCCGAAGGCGGGGGCGAGGCCGGGGGACGCGCTCTTCCTCACGAAACCGCTCGGAACCGGGATCGTCCTCCAGGCGCGGCGGGACGGCAGCGCGCCGGCAGGCGCGCTGGACTCCGCCGTCGAGGCGATGGTCGAGCTGAACGGTGCCGCCGCTGACGCGCTGCGGCCGTTCGCTCCGAACGCGGTCACGGATGTCACCGGGTTCGGGCTGCTCGGACACGTCCACGAGCTCGCCTCCAGAAGCGAGGTGCGGGCGACGATCCACTCGCAGGCGCTTCCGCTCCTCCCGGCGGCGCTCGAGCTCGCGGAAGCGGGCATTCGCACCGGAGGCGACCGCAGGAACCGCGAGTTCGTCGGGCGCCACGTCGAAAGCAGCGCGAGTGGGGCTCTCGAGGCGCTCGCCTACGATCCGCAGACGGCCGGCGGCCTCGTCGTCTCGCTTCCCGCAGAGCGGGCAGCTGTCCTCGAGGCGACCTTTGCTGCGGAGGGCCTCTTCATCCGGCGCATCGGCGCAGTGGAGGAAGGCGCAGGCGTCAGCCTCCGGTAGGAGGTTGGTGGAACGGCCTCATGCCGAGGTGCGCGCTCGTGCGGCGGCGCAGAGCTCGTATCGCCAAGTCCTCCTGGCCTCGCCGGCTCGTCCCTACACTCCTGATCGTGGAAGCGGTCGCCGTACGGGTCCGCACGTTGTCGCCGGCGGGCTTCCTCCGTCTTGCCGCCACCTCTTGCTTCTCGCTCTTCGTCGTCGTCACGTCCGGGGCGTTTGTTCGCCTCAGCGGATCCGGGCTCGGATGCGACAACTGGCCGCGCTGCGGCGACAAGCCCTATCCGGAGCGGGGGTACCACGCCTTCGTGGAGTTCTCGAACCGCATGGTCGCCCTGATCGGGCTCGCGTTGACACTCGTGACCTGGCTCGCGTCGCGTCGCATGGACGGGCTCCCGCGACACGCGCGGCTAACCGCCCTCGCGGCCTTCCTGGTGGCGGCAGCGCAGATCCCACTCGGCGCGATCACGATCGCGCTGAACCTGAACCCGCTCGCGGTGATGGCGCACTTCCTGCTCGGGCTGACCGTCCTCGGCCTGGCCGTGATCGTCCTGCTCGAGGCGTGGATCCTTTTCGACGGGCGGGCCGCCGCGGTAGGTCCGCGCTGGTTCCGGAACTTCGTGGTGTGGGCCGGCCTTCCGACGTGCGCCGCCCTGCTCGCGACAGGTGCCGTCGCGACGGCTTCCGGGCCGCATCCGGGAGCGAGTGCCGGCGTCAAGCGGCTTGGGCTCGCGATCACGGACACCGTGTACGTCCACGTACGCGTTGCCGCGGCGTTCGGGATCGGCGTCCTGATCGTCGGCTGGTTCCTGTGGCGGCTCCGAGACGCGTACCCGGGGCTGCTCCGGATCTGGGCGACGCTCCTCGTCGCGCTCGTCTCGCAGGCGATCGTCGGGGAGGTCCAGTACCGCAACGCCCTTCCCTGGGGTCTCGTCCTCGTGCACGTCTTCCTCGCCGCGACGATCTGGGCGCTCACACTCGCGATCGCGTACGCGCTCTGGCGCCCACCTGCTGCGCTGGCTCGAAAGTAAGCTGGACAGATGGCCGAGGAGCTTCGCATGTACGAGCGCCCGACCCTCGATCGGCCGGTCCTCATCGGTGCCTTCAGAGGCTGGAACGACGGCGGTCAAGCGGCGACCCTCGCGACGGGCTACCTCGCGCGGCAGTGGGGCGCGCACAAGTTCGCTGACATCGACCCGGAGCTCTTCGTCGACTTCCAGGCCACACGTCCGAGCGTCTCGCTCGAGGACGGGAAGACGAGGCGGATCGAGTGGCCGGAGACCGCGTTCTTCCGCGCTCACATCCCGGAGACGAGCCGGGACGCGGTTCTCCTGATCGGTGTCGAGCCGAACTACCGCTGGCGGACCTTCGCAGGGCTCATCGCCGACCTGGCACAGGATCTCGGGGTCGAGATGATCGTCACCCTCGGGGCCCTGCTCGCGGACGTACCACACACGCGGGCGGCGCCGGTCACGGGCGCGGCGACCGATCAACGGCTTGTCGACGAGCTCGGGCTCCAGCTCTCCCGCTACGAGGGGCCGACCGGAATCGTCGGTGTTCTCCTCGACGCCTGCCGGCGTCAGGGGATCCCTTCGGTGAGCCTCTGGGCCGCGGTTCCGCACTATGTCTCGCTCGCCCCCAGCCCACCTGCGGCTCGTGCGTTGTGCGAGCGCCTGGCCGGAGTGCTGGGCGCGCAGATCGACGTCGGCGAGCTCGCGGAAGCCGAGTCCGCGTACGTTGACCAGGTCTCGCAGGCCGTCGAAACCGATTCGGAGACCGCCGCCTACGTCGAGGAGCTCGAGCAGCGTGCGGACTCGCTGGACAGCTGGCTCGAGACAGGGGGCAACCTGCCCTCCGGCGAGGCGCTCGCGGCGGAGATCAGCCGCTTCCTGCGGGAGCGAGAGCGGAACGGCGGCAACCAGGAAACGGGCGGCCCCGGCTAGCGAGCACGCTCTCGACGCGGCGATTCGGTGCCTGGAGCCGCATAGGATCCGCGCGTGGAGCACCGTCGCGCGTGGATTCCGCTCGCCGACGGCACCAGGCTCGCCGCACGACTCTGGCTTCCTGCGACGCTTCCTGCTCCCGCGCTCCTCGAGGCGCTTCCGTACCGGATGGACGATCTCACGGCCTCGTATTCGTCGGAGTACGAGAGGCTCTGCCGCGAAGGCGGCTTGGCCGTGGCGCGGGTCGACCTCCGCGGCACGGGCTCGTCCGGGGGAGTCGCCGCCGACGAGTACGCGCCGCTGGAGCAGGCCGACCTCGCCGAGGTGATCGAGTGGCTCTCCTCGCAGCGCTGGTGCACCGGCCGGGTGGGGATGTACGGGACCTCGTACTCCGGTTTCAACAGCATCCAGATGGCGGTGGAGCGGCCGGCCGCTTTGCACGCGATCTGCGCGATCTATGCAACGGACGACCGGTATACGGACGACGTTCACTACACCGGCGGCGCATTACGCGCGCTCGACCTGCTCGACTACGTGCTGTACATGGCGGCGCTCGTCGTCCTGCCGCCCGTTCCGTCGCTCGTGGGCGAGACCTGGAGAAAGGAGTGGCTGCAGCGAATCGAGGGTAGCGAGCCCTCGCTCCTGCGCTGGCTCGAGGAGCAGCGCGACGGCCAGTACTGGCGGCACGGCTCGCTGCGTCCCGCCTACGACCGGATCTCGTGCCCGACCATGCTGGTCGCCGGCTGGGCGGACGGGTATCGCAACAACACGTTCCGGACCTTCGAGGCGCTCCGCTGCCCGAAGCAGCTGCTGCTCGGGCCCTGGAGCCACATGTCCCCGGCGGCGTCGCTTCCCGGGCCCCATCTCGACCTCGTTCCGGAGCTCGTGCGCTGGTTTCGGCGCTGGCTCTGCGACGAGGACAACGGGGTCGAGAGCGATCCGCCGATCCGGGTCTTCGTCCGGCGCTCGACCCGGCCCGAGCCCGACCTCGCCGAGGTG
>VAWZ01000044.1:0-1960 GCA_005888365.1 Actinomycetota bacterium | reverse complement strand
GGCCCGGACCTGCGCGAGCTCGAGATTCGAGGCGATATCGGCGCGAGCGCGTGGATCTCGTGCGCCGGCCGGCTCCCCTGGGGCCAGCCTACGGATCAGCGCGAGGACGACGCCAGGTCGCTCTGCTACGAGTGGGCGCCGCTCGAGTCGGAAGTCGAGATCCTGGGCCATCCGAAGCTCGAGCTGACCGTCGCCTCTTCGACGCCGGTTGCCTACCTCTCGGCCAAGCTCTGCGACGTCTTTCCCGACGGGACGTCCGCGCTCGTGACTCGGGGACTCCTGAACCTCGCTCATCGGAGCTCATCGGTCGCTCCCGAGCCGCTCGTCCCCGGGAAGCCTGTGCCGGTGGAGGTCGAGCTCGAGGCGACGTCGTGGGTGTTCGGCCGGGTCATCGCGTCCGGCTCTCGCTGGCGGGGGCGGACTGGCCGAATGTTTGGCCTCCACCCGCTCCAGGGAAGTTGACGATCGACGGTAGGCGGCTCACCCTCTCGTTGCCCAGGCTCGAGGGTGAGGCGCCGATCTCGGAAGCGCCGGTGTTCGCGCCGTCTCCCGGCGGGGATCCTCATGCGGCGCCTACGTCGGACGAGCAACCCGCCGTCCTCTGGCGCGTCGAGCGCGACGTGCTTGGGCGCGAGACGGAAGCGTTCATTTCGCACGGCGCCGTGTACGAGGGCGAGCTTGGTGCGAAGGTCGAAGAGGCCTACGAAGGACGGGTCGGAGTCTCGACGACAGACCCGGGGGCCGCGTGGGCTCGCGCGTCGTGCAGATACGTGATCCGCTGGCCGGAGGCCGACTGCGCGACGGAGGCGCGCTTGAGCCTGCGCTCGGACGGTCACGCGTATCACCTGGTCGTCGACGTCATCGCGGAGGAGCTGGCGGAGACGGGCATCGGCCGCCGCGAGCGGCGTTTCGAGCGCACGATCCCGAGACAACTTCAGTAGGACTCAGGTCAGTGCATGACAGGCGGCGAGGTGCGCCGGCGCGACCTCGGAGAGCGCGAGGTCCTCGGTGCGGCAGCGCTCCTCGATCCCGAGCCGCGCCGACTCGCCGGACGCGACCAGCGGACAGCGCGGATGGAACCTGCATCCGCTCGGGATACGGGTCGGGTCTGGCGTCTCTCCCTGCAGGATCTGCTGCTCCAGCTCCAGGACCTCCGGCACGACGGAGAGCAGCGCGCGAGTGTACGGATGGCGCGGATTGGACAGCAGCTCCTCCGCCGGCCCTTCTTCGACGATGCGGCCGAGGTACATGACCGCTATCCGGTCGGCGATGTTCCAGGCGAGCCCGAGGTCGTGCGTGACGACGAGGATCGTGACGCCCGTCTCCCGGACGAGCTCGAGCATCAGCTTCAAGATCTCGCCGCGTACGGATGCGTCGAGGCTCGACACCGGCTCGTCGGCGACGAGCAGCGAAGGGTTCAGGGCCATCGCGCCGGCGATCACGACGCGCTGGCGCTGGCCACCGGACAGCTCGTACGGATAGAGGCGGAAGAAGCGCTCCGGCGGCCGCAACCCGGCTCGCGCAAGGGCGTCGGCGACGCGCAAGGCCTCGTTGCCGGGCAGCTTCTGTATTCGCAATCCCTCCGCGACAGCCTCGTACACCGTCTGCCTCGGGTTGAGCGCGCCCATCGGGTCCTGGAAGACGATCTGGACCTTGCCCCGGTAGGAGCGCAGAAACCTGCCGTCGTACCTGATCGGCGCGCCCTCGAAGCGGATCTCTCCTGCGACAGGTCGCTCGAGGCCGAGGATCGTGCGGGCGAGCGTCGTCTTCCCGCAGCCCGACTCTCCGACGAGCGCGAGCACCTCGCCTCGCCGCACGGCGAGCTCGACCCCGTCAACCGCCCGCGCGACCGCCCCGTGCCGCGCTCGGAACCGGACCGAGAGCCCTCGGACCTCGAGGAGGGTGTCGCTCATCTCAGGCGTCGAGAACTCGCACGCAGGCCGCGCGCCAGCCGTCTTCC
>VAWZ01000090.1 GCA_005888365.1 Actinomycetota bacterium | reverse complement strand
CGACGTACATCCCCGAGCTTTCGGCCTCGACGTAGGGCGCCATCGCCTGTCGGCGCTCGCTTTCGACGTCCGAGACCCGGTAGCGCTCGCGCGAGTCGACCGAGTCCCAGATCGAGATTCCGACGACCTGATTCGCCTCCTCCGAGAAGCACTCGTACGCCCACACCATCCCCTCCGGGAACTCCTTCGGCCGCCAGGCGCGGCGGAACTCCTCGTACGTGCCGGGCTTGATCTTCCGCGTCGTGATCCAGACGACGTCCAGCTCGCGATCCATGGGCTCCTCCTCGGCTCTCTCGCGTCGCTTCACCGTATTCGAACTCGCCCACCGGCGGCGAACCGGATCGGCCTCTCCGCCGAACAACGCGCGACCTCCGTCGAAGAAAGGGGAAGGCATGAAGAGGGGAGTCGCGCTGCTCGCGCTCGTCGGGGCCGTCGCCGCAGTCGTTGTTGCTGCGGCGTTCACAGGAGCACTCGGCCCTGCGGACGCAACCGCTTCCAGTCACAGGGAAGCTCCGTTGATCTCCGAAGACCCGACCGCGGACAACACGGACCTGTACGCGTTCGTCAGTCCCGACGCACCGGACACGGTCACGTTGATCGCGAACTACATCCCGTTCGAGGATCCAGCGGGAGGGCCAAACTACTACCGGTTCGATCCGACCGTCCAGTACGACATCCGAGTCGACAACGCGGGCGACGGTCAGGACGACGTCATCTACCGTTTCCAGTTCAAGACTTCGGTCGCGAACGGGAACACGTTCCTCTACAACACCGGGCCGGTCTCGTCCCCGACGGATCCGAACCTCAACGTCAAGCAGTCGTACACGCTGACGCGGCTCGTGCGGACGTCGGGCAACTCGTTCTCGAAGACCGTGCTGGGCACGAACCTGCCGGTCGCCCCGCCGAACATCGGCCCCCGCTCGAACCCGACCTACGACCCGTACCAAGCTGTCACGGATCTCGGGCAGGGCCGCAAGGCTTTCGCCGGCCCGCGGGACGATCCGTTCTTCGTCGACCTCGGGTCGATCTTCGACCTGGGTGGGCTGCGCCCGTTCAACTTCGCGCATCTCATCCCGCTCGCGAACGAGGCCGGCCAGGACGGCGTCAAGAACTACAACGTGCACTCGATCGCGATCCAGGTGCCCAAGACGGATCTGTTGAAGGCGCCTGCCGCGGACGGAACGGTCGGGATCTATGCCGACGCGAGCAGGCCCAAGATCAGCGTCCTGCGCGGTGACGGAACCGTCGACGCGCACGGGCCCGAGGTGCAGGTCTCACGTCTTGGTAACCCGCTCGTGAACGAGGTTCTGATCCCGCTCGGGCAGAAGGACTACTGGAACGCATCCGACCCGAAGGACGATGCCCAGTTCCTGAGCCACTACACGAATCCCGAGTTCGCGGGCCTCGTGAACCTTCTGTACCCGTCGCTTCCGGACACGCCCACGAGCGGTCGCAGCGATCTCGTCGCCGTGCTACTCACCGGTGTGCCGGGGTTGAACTTCACGGGGAACACGAAGGCCGATCTCCTGCGGTTGAACACGGCGATCGCGCCGGCCGCTGATCCGAGCCCACTGGGAGCGCTCGCGGGCGACTTCCAGGGTTTCCCGAACGGACGCCGCCTCGGCGACGACGTGACGGACATCGAGGTTCGAGCAATCGCCTGCGGCTACGGCCCGATCCTGGCCGGAGCGCTCGGGCTCTGCAACCTGTCGCCGAACAACGCCGTCGGCGACGGAGTGGACGCGAACGAGGACGCGTTCCTCGCGCACTTCCCGTACGTCGCCGCTCCCAACCGCGGCTACGAGCACACGGGACACAACTAGCCGGAGGGTGGAGGGAGGCTCGGCGTGAGACGCAGGACGGCACTTCTCGTGGGCAGCGCAACTGCGGCCGCGCTGGCCGTGGGAAGCCTTGTGGGTGGCGTCTTCGCCGGGCCTCCCTCCGCGGCGCCGTCCTCCGGCCCCCCGCCCGCGCTCGCAGAGCGGGCGCTCGGGGAGTCGGCGGGCGGCGTCACCGCCACGACCGTCCTCGGGCTCGAGGCACAGGTGCGGAGGACGCCCCGCGATCCGGATCTTCTGACGCAGCTCGGCTTCGCGTACCAGCTCCGCTGGCGCGAGACGGCCGACGCGAGCTTTCTCCCGCTCTCGCAGGCTGCGCTCGACCGCGCCGTCGCGGTCCAGCCCGGAAACCCGAACGCCGTTCTCGGGCTCGGCTCCTTGGCGCTGATCCGACATCAGTTCCGAAGGGCACTCGTGTACGGGCGACGCTCGCAGGCTTTGCTTCCCGGATCCGCTCGCCCCTACGGGGTGGTCGGAGACGCGCTCGTCGAGCTCGGCCGCTACCGGGCGGCTTTCGCCGCGTTCGACAGGATGGCCTCGATCCGTCCGAGCCTCGCCTCCTACGCCCGAGTCGCGTATGCCAGAGAGCTGACCGGCGACCTGCGGGGGGCGGCCGCCGCGATGCACCTGGCGCTCGAAGCGGCCGGCGGTCAGCCTGAGCCCATGGCATGGTCGCTCGTCGAGGTCGCGAAGCTCGAGCTCCTGCTCGACCGGAGGAGCGTCGCGGAACAGGACGTGCGCGACGCCTTGCGAGTCTTTCCCGGGTACCCGTCTGCGCTCACCGAGCTCGCTCTCGTCGAGCTGGCCGAGGGACGACTGGGACCGGCCGTTTCGGCGGCGAGCCGCTCGGCCGACGCGGTGCCGACGCTACAGGCGGTCTCACTCCTGGGCGCTCTCTTCGATCGGGCCGGAAAGCGCGCCCTGGCTCGCAAGCAGCGTGCGACGGTCGCGATCATCGAGCGGCTGCTGGAGGCGAACGGAGTGCGGGTCGATCTCGAGTCGGCCGTTTTCCAGGCCGACTACGGCATCCGCCCTCGCGACACCGTGGAGCTCGCGCGACGAGCGCACGAGGCGAGGCCGTCGATCTACGGCGACGACGCCCTTGCGTGGGCCCTCTCCCGGGCGGGCAGGTGCGCGGAGGCCTTGCCCATCGCGAAGCGGGCACTCCGCCTGGGGACGAGGGACCCGCAGCTCTTCTTCCACCTCGGGTACGCCGAGGGCTGTGCGGGCGACGCGAATGCGATGCGCGTGTCGTACCGGCAGGCCCTCGAGCTCAACCCGGAGTTCTCGGTGCGCTGGGCTCCGGTCGCGCGGGCCGCGCTCAGCGGTTGAGTTCGGCCGCCCGTGGCCGGCGAGCCGGCACGACGAATCCTGCGTAGAGGAGAAGCGAGGCCGCAGCGAGGCTGGGTGCGAGCGCACCCACGCCGAGCCCGGCGAGAGCCGTACCGAGTGCGGCGACGCCCACACCGCCGAGAACGAGTGCGTTCCCCAGCGGACGGCGGGGCAACGTGACGAGAGCGACGACGACCACCGCGAGCGTGCCGAGCGAGTTCGCGAGGATCGCGACGAACCGGGCGGGCCAGAACGCGAGAACGTCCTGAGCCTTGGGGAGCTCGTCTCCGGAAAGGGAGCCGTGGAGCGGCATCGCAATCACGATCCCGACCGCGAGCCCGACGTAGGCCAGTGCGACGGTCGCGGCCCAGCGGCGGCCGACGAGGAGCAGCGAGCCAGCGCCGAGCAGGGGTGCGGTGAGCAGGGCTCCGGCCGCGTAGTAGACGCGGAACGCGGGCTCGCTCCAGCCGTCGGCCGCACCCCAGGCGAGGGTTCCCGCGGCAATCGCGTACGCCGCGAGCGCTCCGCTCCACGCCGCGAGCTGGGGCGCTCCCTGCCGTTGCGCGCGGCGTGCCAAGTCGGCGGAGAGGCGGATCGAGACGAGTGCGGCTGCGAAGGCGAGAAGGGCGTCCACCGCCGGAATGTAGAGGCGGCAGACCCTCCGGTACGCTCCGGGCCGTGCATCGACCCGCCGCTGCGGTCGCTGTCACCCTTGCGGCCGCACTCGCGTTCGCCCTGGTTCCGGGCGAAGCGGCCCCCCCGAAACGCGACTTCGCGGCCGCGGCCTTCACGATCCTGCCTCCGGGCGAGAACGGCGCCCTCACGTTCGATCGCCACACGACCGATCAGGTGAAGCTCTACGACGCCCTCACGCCTCTTCGGGGCAACGTCACCGCTCGAGACATCCGCCGGCTGTTCAAGCCCGCGCCCCTCGGGCTGAGCACGAACAAGGGGAGCAAGGGCGAGCATCCGCGCGCGGGCGTCACGGTCGTTCGCGACCGGTTCGACGTCGCCCATGTCTCCGGCAAGACGCAAGCGGCCGTCGCGTTCGGTGCCGGCTGGGTGACGGCTGCCGACCGGGGCTTGCTGCTCCAGCTGATCCGAGGACCGGCCCGCATCGCGGCTCTCGACGTCCCGGGACTCGATCCGCTCGGCTTGGCCCTGTCCGGGAAGACGTTCGTTCCCAGCGCTGAGACGGAGGCGTTCCTCGCAAACCAGATCGACGCGCTCCGGGCTCAGGGAGCAGATGGAAAGAAGGCGCTGGCGATCATCAACGGCTACGCGGCGGGCATCAACGCCTGGTACGCAGCACGGAGAATCCCCGTCGCTCGCTTCACTGGCAACGACGTCGTCGCGGCGGCAGCTCTCATCGCCGCCCGGTTCGGGGCGAACGGCGGGCAGGAAGTCGCGAACTCGATGTTCCTCGACGCGCTCCAGAAACGCTTGGGCGGTGCCGACGCCCGGAGCGTCTTCGCCGACCTGCGCGAGTCGAACGACGCCGAGACGCCGGTCACGGTTCCCGGAAGCTTTCCGTACGAGCTCCCCACCGATGAGACGCCGGGAAGCGTCGTCATCGACGACGGCAGCTTCGTGGGCAATCCACCCGCGCAACCCACGTTTGCATCCAACGCACTGCTTGTGGGCGCCAAGCGGTCGAAGACGGGACACCCGCTCTTCGTCGCGGGCCCGCAGGTGGGCTACTTCTTCCCCCAGTTCTTCGCGGAGATGGATCTCTCGGGAGGCGGTTTCGCAACGCGGGGAGCCGTTTTCCCCGGTGTCCCCTTCGTCGTCATCGGCCGTGGGCCCGACTTCGCCTGGAGCGCCACCTCGTCGCAGGCCGACAACACCGACCTGTTCGTCGAGACGCTCTGTGGCGGGGACGATCGCCACTACGAGTACCGCGGCCAGTGCCTGCCCATGGAGCGGTTCTTCGCGGGGACGCTCAAGTCGGCTGGCTCGCCCGACGAGCAGGTCGCGTTCCTCGAGACGACCCATGGGCCTGTGATCGGCTACGCGACCGTGAAGGGGAAGAAGGTCGCAATCTCGGTGCAACGCTCCACCCGCGGGCGGGAGATTCTGAGCTTCAAGCCCTTTTACGAGTTGAATACGGGCCAGGTCACGTCGGCGAGGCAGTTCCTGGCCACGATGGGCGGCGTCGAGTTCGGTTTCAACTGGTTCTACGCCGACGATCGGGACATCGCCTTCTTCTCGAGCGGGCGGCTTCCGATCCGGGCGCCGGGCACCGATCCGGCGCTTCCGACCCTCGGCAACGGCGACTACGACTGGAGGAGCTACCTGCTCTATGTTGGCCATGCGAGGGGAGTCGATCCCAAGTCGGGTGTGATTCTGAACTGGAACAACAAACCGGCGGCAAACGTTGGTGCTGCCGATTCCAACTTCTCGTACGGGCCCGTTCAGCGCGTCAATCTCCTCTCTGCCGCGCTCGCGGGAGGCAAGAAGCAGACGCTCGCCACGGTCGTGTCGGCGATGAACCAAGCGGCAACCCAGGACCTGAGGGTGATGCGTGTGTGGCCGATCATCCGCGAGGTTCTCGACACGGGGCCGGCGCCCAGCGCCCGGGCCGAAGCAGCCGCCGGCCTCGTCGACGACTGGCGTGCGGCGGGGGGAAGTCGCATCGACGGCGACCTCGACGGGAAGGTCGACGCGCCGGGTGCTGCGGTCCTCGATGCCGCCTGGCCGGGAATCTCCCACGCGATCTTCGCGCCGGTCCTCGGCCCTCTCGTGCCACGTCTCGCGGCTCTCATGGGCGAGAGCGAGGACGCGAATTCAGGAGGCTCGTCCTACGAATCGGGTTGGTACGGCTACATCGACAAGGACTTGCGCACGCTGCTCGGGAAGCAGGTCCGCAATCCCTTCTCACGCCGCTACTGCGGCGCGGGAGCGCTCCAGACGTGCCGCGAGTCGTTGTGGGAGTCCATCGACGCGGCCGCCGCCTCTCTCGAGGTCTCGCAGGGGCCGGCACCTTCGACCTGGCGCTCCGACGCGACCGCGGAGCGGATCCGCTTCACCTCCGGTGTGCTGCAGGACACGATGCGCTGGACGAACCGCCCCACCTTCCAGCAGGTCATGAGTTTTTCGGGACACAGAGGGGGCTAGGAACTCGCTTCAAAACGAGCGGCCATGTCGATATGCCGCACTGGAGGTCACGAAAAGCTACGTCCCTCGGCCCTGCCCCCAGAAAGTGCTCCGCACTTCCTGGGGAGCCCCGAGAAAGTCGCGCCCATATCACTCTTGATATGGGCGCTCCCTCGTCCTTGCCTCGTGACTTCCAGCATCCGCCTCTCGACGGGCGATCATTCTGAAACGAGTTCTAAGCCGAAAGGCGGCGGCGGTAGGCTCCGGCCGATGCCAGGCAAGCGCTATCTCATGGCGCCCGGGCCGACGCCGGTCCCGCCCGAGGTGCTCGCCGCCGGAGCTCGACCCGTTCTTCACCATCGCGGGCCCGACTTCCGCGCGCTCATGCGGCGGTGTCTCGAGCGCCTCCGGCTCGTGTGCCGCACCGAGAACGACGTCCTCCTCTACACGGCTTCGGGCTCCGCTGCCTTCGAATCGGCTGTTGTCAACCTGCTCTCTCCAGGCTCGCCCGTGCTCGCCGTCTCGGCCGGAGAATTCGGCGAGCGGTGGGTCGCGCTCGCGACGGCGTATGGAGCGGACGTGCACGAGCTCCGCTACGCATGGGGGGAGACACCGCGTGCAGGGGACGTGCGGCAGCGCGTGGAGGAGACGAGCGCCGAGGTCGCGTTCCTCGTGCACTCCGAGACGTCAACGGGAGTCGTCGCCGACGTCCAGGCACTCGCGCAGGCGGCACACGAGGCGGGCGCGCTCGTCGTCGTGGACGCGGTCTCGAGTCTCGGTGCGGTCCCGCTCGAGACGGATGCCTGGGGACTGGACGTCGTCGTCGCCGGCTCGCAGAAGGCCCTGATGACGCCACCGGGCCTGTCCCTGGCAGTCGTGTCCCCGGCGGCCTGGGAGCGCGCGGGCCGCTCGACGAATCCGCGCTTCTACTTCGACTGGGCCCGGATGAAGACGTCTCTCGATTCCGGCACCACTCCGTTCACTCCCGCGGTGTCGCTCGTCGCGTCGCTCGACGCCGCTCTCGAGCTGCTGCTCGAGGAAGGGCTCGAAGCGGCGTTCGCGCGCCATGCGGCTCTCGGGCGGGCGTGCCGGGCGGGAGCGAAGGCAATGGGCTTGGAGCTGTTCTCGCCGGACGAGGATCGGTCCGCAGTCGTGACCGCGATCCTCACGCCGCCCGACGTAGACGCCCGCGAGCTGGTGCTCTCCCTGCGCGACCGCTTCGGGATAACGGTCGCCGGAGGGCACGGCGATCTCGCGGCGCGCCTCTTCCGCATCGGCCACATCGGGTACTACGACGTCTTCGACGTGACGACCGCGCTCGCCGCGGTCGAGCTCCTGCTCGCCGAGAAGGGGGTAGGTATCGAGCGCGGAGTGGCCGTCGCGCGCGCGCTCGAGGCGTATCGGGAGACGGCGCATGTCGCGACCTGACCCGGAGCGACTGCGCGTCCTCGTGCGGGAACCGATCTCGGCGGCAGGTCTCGACCTCCTGCGCGCGCGCTTCGACGTCGTCGAGGACGGCGACTCGGAGCTCGAGTCGATCATCGACGGGTTCGACGCGGTCGTGATCCGTTCCGGCACGACGATCGGCGAGCGGGCGATCGAGCGCGCGACGCGCCTGAAGGTCATCGCCCGTGCAGGCGTCGGGATCGACAACGTCGACGTCGACGCGGCGACGCGCAGGGGCATCGTCGTCGCGAACGCACCGGAGTCGACCGTGGTCTCGGCAGCCGAGCACACGATCGCGCTCTTGCTCGCCGTGGCGAGGAACATCCCGCAGGCGCACGCCGCCGTCAAAGGAGGAAGCTGGGACCGAGCTCGCTTCGCGGGCGTCGAGCTCGCCGGGAAGACGCTCGCGGTACTGGGCTTCGGTCGGATCGGGAAGCAGGTCGCGCGCCGTGCGCTGGCGCTCGGCATGCGGGTGGTCGCCTACGACCCGTTCGTCGCGCCTGAGCGATTTCGAGAGCTGGGCGTCGACTCGGTGGGCTCGCCGGAAGAGGCCTACGCCGCCGCGGAGTTCGTCACCTTGCACCTTCCGCTCACCGACCAGACGCGCGGCCTGCTCGGAGACGCGGCGTTCTCGCAGATGCGAGACGGAGTTCGGATCGTGAACGCGGCCAGGGGAGAGCTCGTCGACGAGGCGGCACTCGCAGAGGCGATTCGCTCCGGCAAGGTCGCAGGCGCTGCGCTCGACGTCTTCGGCTCCGAGCCATACTCGGGCCCGCTGCTCGAGCTCGAGCAGGTCGTCGTCACCCCGCATCTCGCGGCCTCCACGAGCGAGGCCCAGGACCGCGCGGGAACGATGATCGCCGAGCAGGTCACCGCGGCTCTCGAAGGCGGGCTCGTCGAGACGGCGGTCAACATCCCGATCGTCGAGCAGGCTGACCTCGAGGTGCTCGGGCCCTTCATCCCGCTCGCGGCGAAGCTCGGTCGCCTCGCATCCGCGCTTCTCGGCGGGCGTCCACGACACATCGTCGTCGCCGCGCACGGTCCCCTGTCCGAGTTCGACACCCGGCTCCTGACCGTCGCCGCGCTCAACGGCGTCTTCCAGGGCCGCGTCGACCACGTGGTGAACTACGTCAATGCGCCTGTAATCGCCGCTGAGCGAGGGATCGAGGTGACGGAGCAGCGGCTCGGATCGTCCCAGCACTACACGAACCTCGTCCGGGTCGTCGTCGGATCGGAGGACGAGGACGTCGAGGTCTCGGGAACGACCGTGGGCCCGGAGCACAGGCTGTTCCTGGCGGGCGCGCTCGGCTACGCGATCGACATCGAGCTCGCGCCGGAGATGGCGTTCCTCGTCTACGACGACATGCCCGGCGTCATTGGACGCGTGGGAACCATGTTCGGCGAGGCCGGCGTCAACATCGCCAACATGGCCGTCTCTCGGACCAAGGAGGGCGGCAAGGCGCTCATGGCGTTCTCGATCGACGCGGCCGCGCCGGCGGAGCTCGTCGAGCGCGTGCGCGGCTTCGGCTTCGACGCGGCGCGGTTCATCTCGCTCGGCTAAGCCGGTCGTAGAGCTCGCGCGGATACGCTCCGGACGTGGTGTCCGTCTGGCCGGAGCCGGTCGAGCGTGTTGCCTCGTTCCTCCGCGAAGCCGGAGCGGAGGCCCGGATCGAGGAGTTCGCCGAGGGCACGCCGACTGCCGCGGACGCCGCAGCGGCGGTCGGGTGCGGTCTCGACCAGATCGTGAAGTCACTCGTCTTCGTCTGCGACGGGCGGCCCGTCGTCGCGCTCGTCCCCGGAGACAGGCGGGGAGATCCGCGCAAGGTCGCCCAGGCAGTCGGCGCGTCGGAGGCTCGCATCGCGAAGGCGGACGAGGTGGAGGGCGCGACCGGTTTCACACCCGGGGCCGTCGCACCCTTTCCCCTGCCCAAGGTGGAGACGATCTACCTCGATCGCCTTCTGCTCGGCCACCCGATTGTCTGGGCCGGAGCGGGCTCGGAGAACCACCTCGTCGGGCTCGCTCCCACCGAGCTCGCACGGCTCGCGCGGGCGCAGACCATGGACGTCGTGCAGGCTGACCCTTACCATTTCCGTGGCCGCCTCGGCGGCGACGAGGCCGAACCGAAGGAGCGCTGACTCGATGCACGAGACCGCGAAGATCTGGATGAACGGCGAGCTCGTCGACTGGGCGGACGCGAGGATCCACGTCGGTGCGCATGCCCTTCACTACGGCTCCGGAGTGTTCGAGGGAATTCGCTGCTACGGGACCGCCGCCGGCCCCGCCGTGTTCCGCTTGCAAGATCACCTCGAGCGGCTCGAAAACTCGGCGAAGGTGCTCTACATCGACCTTCCGTACTCGAGCGCCGAGCTTCGGGCGGCGACTCACGAGCTCATCGCGGCGAATGGCATCGCCTCCTGCTACGTGCGGCCGATGGCGTTCTACGGCTACGGCGAGCTGGCGGTCGGAACATTGGGCAATCCGGTCGACGTGGTGATCATGAGCTTTCCCTGGGGCGCCTACCTCGGCGAGGAGGGGCAGCGCAGCGGGATCAGCACGAAGATCTCGAGCTGGGAGCGCATCGGACCGAACGTGATCCCGCACGCAGCGAAGGCGACGGGCGTGTACCTCAACTCGCTGCTCGCGACCACGGAGGCGCGGCGCTCCGGATACGACGAGGCGATCATGCTCTCGGCGGACGGCTACGTCGCGGACGGGCCCGGGGAGAACATCTTCGTCGTCAAGAACGGTGTGCTTCGGACGCCGCCGCTCTCCATGTCGATCCTGCCGGGCATCACGCGGGACACGATCATCCACATCGCGGGCGACCTCGGGTACAAGGTCGAGGAGGCTCTCATGATCCGTACCGACCTCTACCTCGCGGACGAGGTCTTCATGGTCGGGACGGCAACGGAGGTCGCTCCGGTACGCGCGGTCGACGATCGCGAGATCGGAGTGGGGCCCGTCACCCGCGAGCTGCAGAAGGCCTAGCTGGCGGCGGTTACGGGACTCGACGACCGGTGGCGCGACTGGCTCGACGTCGTCGCGACGTCACGCGCGCCCGCCGAAGTTTGAGCACCACGCGCGAGATCCCGCTCTCGGGCCCCTGGCTCGACGAGCGGGAGGAAGAGCTCGTCGTGGAGGTGCTTCGCTCCGGCCGGCTGTCGCTCGGTCCCACGATCGAGAGCTTCGAGGAGTCCTTCGCCGAGGCGGTCGGGGCGCCGTACGCGTCCGCCGTGTCGAGCGGAACGGCCGGTCTTCATCTTCTCTGCGTCGCGGCGGGCATCGGACCGGGCGACGAGGTGGTCACCTCGCCCTACTCGTTCGTCGCCTCCGCGAACTGCGCCATCTACCAGGGAGCAACGCCAGTCTTTGCGGACATCGATCCCGCGACGATGAACCTCGACCCGGCGCTCGTCGAAGCTGCCGTGACCGAGCGAACGAAGGCGGTCGTCGCGGTCGACATCTACGGCTACCCTTGCGAGCTCGAAGAGCTTCGGGGGGTCTGCGACCGCCACGGCTTGGCCCTGATCGAGGACGCCTGCGAGGCACTCGGCTCGATCTACCGTGGCGCGCTCGTGGGCTCGCACGGCCCTTCGGCCGTCTTCGCCTTCTACCCGAACAAGCAGATGACGACCGGTGAGGGGGGGATGATCACCACCCACTCCCAGGAGGAGTGGCGGCTCCTCCGCAGCCTCCGCAACCAGGGACGCGCCGATTCCGGCGGCTGGCTCGAGCACGCTCGTCTCGGCTTCAACTACCGGCTCGACGACGTGCGCGCAGCGATCGGCCTCGCCCAGCTCGAGAAGCTCCCGGAGATCCTCGAGCGCCGCCGCGCCGCCGCTGCCCGCTATGCGGCGCTTCTCGCGGACGTGCCGGGTGTCGAGCCTCCCTGCGCTGACGACGCCGACCACACGCGCTCGTGGTTCGTCTACGTCGTGACGTTGCCGGCGGGGAAAGAACGGGAGCGAGTCATCTCCGAGCTCGAGACCCGCGGGATCCAGACCGCGCGCTATCTCCCGTGTATCCACCTGCAGTCGTACATGCGTGAGCGCTACGGCTTCTCCGCGGGCCTCTGCCCCGTCGCCGAGGCGCTCTCCGCGCGCACGCTCGCGCTCCCGTTCCACACGGGCCTCCACGAGGACGACCAGGCGTACGTGGTTGCGGCGCTGCGGGCAGCGCTGGAGTAAGAACGCGCGGCCCCGCGCAGGGGGAGGCACTCGCCGTCTGGGCGCTTGTTGCCGCAGACCTGATCGCGATCCTCTTCGTCTATTCCCTCGTCGATCCGAGCGAGCTCCATGCCGTCCACGAAAGCGGTCTGCGGGGAGGGTTGAGCCGCACGCTCGTCCAGCTCGACTTCCCTCACCTCGCCGGTGCGGCCATCCCGCTCGTCTTGCTTGCTCTGGACGTGCTTCCGCGCCGCGCATGGCTGGTCGGCGCGCCGGCGATCGCTCTCTGCGCCGTCCTTGCGTTCCCGGGCGTGATCGACCAGGACGATCTCGAGGCGAAGCCGGTGAACGCAGTCCCCGCGCTCGGAGTGCTCCTGGCGTTCGTCCTCACCGTGTATGCCGCTCGCCGTGCCGGGGCGAGCTTCGCGCGGGCCCGCGACGGCGATTCGTTCCGGATCGCGGTCGCGGCTGTCACGGTTCTCGTCTCCTTGCCGTGGATCGCCGCAGACGTCGGTTGGCACTTCCCGCAGGGCGTCTTCATGACGACGAAGCTCTATGCGGAGCCCGGGCAGCCGCCCACCGCCGCCGTGCACCTCGGCTTCCATCACGGCCTGATGGGGGCGCTGCTCGTGCTCTCGGCCTTGCTCCTCTCACGGCCGCACCTGGAGCACGCACGGCTGCGGGCCGTCTTCGCGGGCCTGATGCTCGCCTACGGCGTCGCGAACATCGCGAACGACTTCTGGCACGAACAGATCGTAAAGCGCGGGTGGGTCTCGTGGGAAGTTCCTTCCGCACTTTCGCTGGGCCTGCACCCGATCTGGCTCCTCGTGCTCGGCGGAGCAGGTCTTCTATGGGCGCTGGGATTCGCGCGCCGAGCGCCCGACTCGCGATAATCCTGCGGCATGGCGGCCGTGAAGATGATCTTCCTCGGCTTCGGCAAGTACGCGCGAGCGGACAAGATCTACGCGCTCGAGCCGATCGTCGGCGAGGAGCGCGGTCCGGGCAGCCGCACGCTCGTATGGGTGGACGGCATCGAGGAGCCGATCGTGGCCTCGCGCACGGAGCAGACGATCCTCGACGACATGACCGACGCCAACGCCGTCGTCGCCGACGTGCGCCGCCGCCGCAGCCGTGCCGCGATGCAGCACCCGCAGCTCTTCGAAGAGTGAAATCCGAGGAAGAGTGACATCCGAGCTCCGGGCGACGCTTGCTCGGAGCGTGCACGAGGCCGCCCGCGCCCTCGTGGGCTGGACGCTGCTCGTCGACGGCGTCGGCGGGGTCATCGTCGAGACGGAGGCATACGCGCGCGACGATCCGGCGAGCCACTCCTTCCCCGGCCGGACACGTCGCAATGAGACGATGTTCGGGCGCCCCGGACGTCTCTACGTGTACCGCTCGTACGGCGTCCACTGGTGCGCGAACGTCGTCTGCGAGCCGGAGGGGACCGGAGCGGCGGTTCTCCTGCGTTCGCTCGAGCCGACGCACGGCGTCGAGGAGATGCGCCGCCGCCGCGGTCTCGATCGTGCGCGCCTGCTGTGTGCCGGTCCCGGACGCCTCACGCAGGCGCTCGGGATCTCACTCGCACACGACGGTCTCGCACTAGACCGGCCACCCTTCCGGCTGCTCCCGCCTGCAGAGCCCGTCGAAGTCGGAGTCGGCGTGCGCGTCGGGATCTCGAAGGCGGGTGGGCTCCCCTGGCGCTACGTCCTCAACGGCTCGCCTTTCTTGAGCCGTCCCCTACGACCAGGTTCACCATGAGGCCGGGCGCAGCCGCGACGCCGGGGCGAGGAGTCTGCCGGAGGACGACGGCCACGGGCCCGGACGTGGTGACGATCCGGTAGCGAAGCTTCAGTCGCTTCAGCTCGCTGCCCACGTCCTTGAGCGCCGAGCCGACGAAGTTCGGGATCAACCCGTAGCGCGGTCTCGAGACCACCAGCAGGACGTCTTGGTGCGCCGAGAGGCCGCCCTCGCGCGGCGTCTGGTCCACCACGACACCCGGCAGCCTGCCCGGCCGCGCCGGCTTGTACACGATCCTCGCTCCCAGCGGCTGATCCGCGAGCCGCGCGACCGCGCCGTCCGCGGTCAGCCCGACGACGAGCGGCACCGCCACCTCGTTCGGCTTGCAGTCGGCGGTCGCGCTCGGACCGCGGCCAGAGAAGTACACGACCTGACGCGCACCGCGGCAGTAGCCGTTGTCGCGCTCCCATCTCCCTCCGCGCTTGACAACCCACAGCGGCTCTCCCCCGAGATACTGCGGCGCGTCGAAATAGCGATTGTCGTTCGACTCGTGCAGGCTCTCGACGAAGTCCTTCCAGATGAGAGCCGGGAGCGTCCCGCCCGTGACCGGCTCGCCGCCGAACTCGTAGAGCATGGGGCGGAGCCGATCGGGGTAGCCGACCCAGACGGCCACCACCAGCTCGGGCGTGTAGCCGACGAACCACGCGTCGCCGTAGTTGTCGGTCGTGCCCGTTTTGCCTGCGACCTGCACCCCGGGAACGGCTGCGCGCTTTCCGGTTCCGAAGCGGACGACGTTCTGGAGGAGCTGGGTCATGAGCTCGGCCTGCGCAGGGGCGAGCACCTCCTTCGGCTGCGGCACGTTCGTGTCCACGCGGCTCGTCTGAATGTGCTCCACCCGGTCCACGACTCGGGGCTCGTCTCCGAAGAGGGAGCTGTCGACCCGCCTTCCGTCGTTCGCAAGCGTCGCATAGGCGCGCGCCATCTCGAGGGGGTTCACCGCCTCGGAGCCGAGCCCGATGGAGAAGTACGCGTTGAGCGGGCTCTTGATCCCGAGCGCGTGCGCGGTCCGGACGATCGCCCTCGGGCCGACGAGGTCCGTCAACTGTGCGAAGACGGAGTTGTCCGACGACACGATGCCCGTCGCCACGCTCACGCGGCCGAGGTAGGTGTGGTCGAAGTTGGTCACGTGCCAGATGCGGTCGCCGGCGTCGATCGACACCGGCTTCGACTCGATCTGGGTGTCGGGCGAGATCCCCTCCCGCATCGCGGTCGCGAGCACGACCGGCTTGAAGGAGGAGCCCGGCTGTCGCTCGGCCTGGGCGGCGAGGTTGAACTGGCTCTCACGGAAGTTCCTTCCCCCGAACATCGCCTTGACCGCCCCTGTCCGTGGATCGATCGCGACGAGCGCCGCCGCGGGCCCGTTCGGGTTGCGCAGGATCCGCTCGATCGCGGTCCGGGCGCGCTTCTGCATCTTCAGGTCGATGGTGGTTCGAACCTTGAGGCCTCCACCGAACACGCGTGCGGCCCCGTACTTCGCGATGAGCTGGTTCTTGACGTAGTTGACGAAGTACTGCGCGGGCCCCTGCTGTCCGGGGAGGTGCACGTCCTGCGGTCGCGGGAGCGGCGCCGCGTTCGCCTGGCGATACTCCGTCCGCGTGATCTTTCCCTGCTCGAGCATGTCCGTGAGCACGAGCCGACGGCGCTCCTTCGCCGCCCCCGGGTTCGTGACCGGGTCGTACCGGGCCGGATCCGCCGGGATCCCGGCGAGAAGCGCGGCCTGAGGAAGCTGCAGGTACCGCGCGCCCTCGTGGAAGTAGGTGCGCGCGGCCTGCTGGATTCCGTAGGCCCCGTTCCCGAAGTAGATCGTGTTCAGGTAGGCGGTGAGGATCCGGTCCTTGGTCCAGTCTTGCTGGAGCTGCCAGGCGAGCGCGGCCTCGCGGATCTTGCGGGCGAGCGTCCGCTGGTTCCGGATGTAGGCGTTCTTGACGAACTGCTGGGTGATCGTCGAGCCTCCCTCGACGATCGACTTGTGCGTGATGTCGGCCCACAGCGCGCGTCCCACCCCGCGCAGATCGAGGCCCGCCTTGCGCTCGAAGAAGCGCTTGTCCTCGACCGAGACGATCGCCTGTCGCATGATCGGCGCGATGCCGTTCGTATCGACGAGCACCCGGCTCTGCTGGCCGCGCAGCACCGCGAGGACGGTCCGGCCGTTCGACGCGTAGACGACCGAGTCCACCTCGGTGTGGTGTGCGGCGGGATCGAGCGACGGGATCTCGCCTGCGACGGCGCGGACGAGACCGAACGTGAACGCGACGACCGCCAGGCAGAACAGGACGAAGAGCAGGACGGCGAGCCGCAGCTTGCGCACCCGGCGTCGTCGCCGGGACAGCCTCCCCGTGTCCCTCCGGCGTCGCAAGTGAGGAATTCTGGCACCTGGACGCTTGCTGCGGAATCTGAGGCGCCGCGGCCGTGGAGCGGCGGCGCCTCGGGGATCCTGCGCACCAGCTCGGCTCAGGCGGGCCTCGACTGCACGATCGGCGCGGTCGTAGGAGTGTTCACGCCGCCCGCCCGCTCGATCGTCACCGCAACCACGTCACCCGTTCCGACCATCTGCGCCAACCCCACGAGATCGGCGCCTTCGCGTCCACGGAACAGTCCCGACGGCACCGGAGCGTTCTTGCCCGCGAGGACCCAGACCTCGTACGTCTTTCCCGCAGGGGCGGGGTCGAGGCCCGAGACCGCGAGCGCCGCCCTGCCGTCCGGGGCGACGACGAGGCGGCCGGTTCCGGTCTTCAGCGCGACGGTGCGGGCTTCCGGGTCCGCGAGGACCCGCGCAGCTTCCTTTGTCTGCGACAGCGCGGACCGCGTTCCGTCGAGGTCGCTCGACAGGTGGGCGGCCCAGATGCCCAAGCCGATCGCGACCGCGGCCGCGACCGCGGCGGCTGCGGCGAGAGCCGGAACGACGCGACGCCTGCGAGGCGGCTCGAACGGGATCACAACCTGGGGCTCCGCGCGGACGGCCGTGAGAATCCGGCCGCGCAGATCAGCGCTCGGGGTGGGCCCTGAAGAGGCCACCGCGAGCGCCTCCGTGACGCTCCAGAACGAGGCCAGCTCCTCACGGCAGCGCTCGCAGTCGGGCAGGTGCGCCTCGTATGTCCGGCGCTCCTCGGCGTCGAGGGCGTCGAGGGCGTAGCCGGCGGTCAGCTTGTGAATTCCGGGTTCCATGATCCTTCGGGCGCCGACTCGTCGAGAAGCTCGCGGAGTCGAGCGAGCCCTGCGAACATCCGGCTTTTGATGGTACCGAGGGGGACTCCGAGCCTCTCCGCCAGCTCGGACTGGGAGAAGCCGCCGTAGTAGGCGAGCTCGATCGCCTCTCGCTGGACGTCGGGGAGGCGGCGGAGCGCGACCTGGACGCGCTCCCGCTCGAAGCGAAGCCACGCCGCCTCCTCCGTCGTCTCGTTCTCTCCGGCGTGTGCCGCGACCTCCTCGGCGAGCGGCTCCGTGCGACGCCGTTCTTCGCGCCGGACGAGATCGACCGCACGCCGATGCACGAGCGTGAGGATCCAGGTGCTCGCCTTCGCGCGCTCGGCTCGGAACGCAGCGGCCGCTCTCCACACCGCGAGGAAGCCTTCCTGGACCGCGTCTTCCGCCAGGCGCTCGTCCCGCAGGACGCGGAAAGCCAGGCCGTACGCGACGCGGCCGACGCGGTCGTAGAGCTCCGCGAGCGCCGACTCGTCGCCCCGGGCGACGAGCGCGACGAGCGCCTCGTCCGAGAGGTGGGCGTGTTGCCTGCGCATCGACCAGGGAACCCGAGAGTCGGGCAACGCTAGCACGGTGGCAGCCAGGGCCTCCATCGCCCTGCTTCGCCTGCGAGCGCTCTTCGGTTCGCCCGATCCCGGCGTTCGAACCGCTCTTACGAGGGGCGCGAACAACCGCCAGTCCGCAACCCTGTGGAAGGAGTCGAAATGCACAGAGGCATCACCGCGGCCGCGGCCGTCGCCCTGCTCGGATTGGCAGGCGTGGTCGGAGCCGTGAAGCTCGGTCCGGGCGACGGTCAGGCGTCGTCTCACCGCGAGGCGCCGCTCATCTCCGAGGATCCCTCGGCCGACCTCACCGACCTGTACGCGTTCCGGAGCCCGGACAAGCCGAACACCGTGACGATCCTCGCCAACGTCGTTCCCGGCGAAGATCCCGCGGCCGGTCCCAACTGGTACACGTTCTCGCCCGGAGCCCGCTACAACCTCAAGATCGACACGAACGGCGACGCCCGCGAGGACGTCACCTACCGGTTCCAGTTCCACACGAAGACGGGGCCCTATTTCCTCGGGGATACGGCGCAGCCGTTCACGGTCACCCGCATCGCCGGCGGCAAGTCCACCGTCGTCGCGCGTGGAACGACGCCGCCGAACGACATCGGCCCTCGCTCGACGCCGAACTATCACGGGCTCGTGACGAAGTCGATCGTCTCGTTCGACGGCGGCCGCTCGCAGGCGTTCGCGGGGCAGCGTGACGACCCGTTCTTCGGCGACGTCGGCGCGATCTTCGATCTCGTCGCGATCCGCAAGGGCACCGGCAACATGGGCGGAGGGAAGGACTTCTTCGCCGGCTACGGCGTCCACACGTTCGGCGTGCAGATCCCGCTCGCCGAGCTCAAGGCGAAGAACGCGACGATCGGCGTCTGGTCGTCGGTCGACCGTCGGAAGCTGACGCGACGCGGCACGATCACGAAGAACACCGGGAGCTGGGCGCAAGTGGACCGCCTCGCCAACCCCCTCGTCAACGAGGTCGTCATCCCGACGGGCCTCAAGGACCGCTGGAACGCGATGCAGCCGGCTCAGGACGCGTCCTTCAAGAAGTACTACGAGACGCCGATCCTGGCAGCTGTCATCAACAAGCTGTACAAGCTCGGCGCACCGGAGACGGGCCGCGACGACCTCGTGGCCGTTCTCCTCACCGGCGTGCCGAAGCTCAACTACACGGGACCGCGGCTGGCGGATCTCCTGCGGGTGAACCTCGGCATCCCGGTCACCCACGATCCGAAGCGGCTCGGCGTACTCGCCGGCGACAACCAGGGCTGGCCGAACGGCCGCCGACTCGACGACGACGTCATCGACATCGCCGAGCAGGCCGTCGGCGGTTTTCTCAAGGGCAAGAAGCTGCCCCTCGGCGACGGTGTGAACCGGGACGACCGCCAGCATCTCGAGTCGTTCCCCTACATCGCCGATCCGCAGAGCGGGTTCGACAACAGCAAGGGCAAGCAGCAGCCGTAAATGCACTCGCACCCACGAGGGTCGAGCGAAGAGGGTCGGACCGGTCGGTCCGGCCCTCTTTCTTTCGAACCGGAAGCTTGCGCGCGGCGAATGAGTCGCGTGAAGCGCCTCGTCGCTCTCATCGTCGCAGTGGTCGCGCTCGCCCTCGCGGCAACTGCGTCGGCCCATCCTCTCGGCAACTTCACCATCAACCACTACAGCCGCGTCCAGCCGTCGGGCGACCGGATCTACGTCCTCTACGTGCTGGATATGGCTGAGATCCCGACCTTTCGGGCCCGCCAGACGATGACCTCCCTCGGCGGATATGCGTCTGCGACGTCGCGCGAGGTCGCAGGCGAGTTGCAGCTCGCGGTGGACGGGAAGCGGCTGTCGCTGACGCCGGTGAAGCACGCGATCGCGCTCCCTCCGGGGATCGGCGGCCTGAAGACGTTGCGGCTCGAGGTCGTCCTGCGCACGGGTCGAATCGCGCCTGGCAAAGGCCCGCTCGACCTGTCCTACCGCGACTCGACGTTTGCCGGCCGGATCGGCTGGAAGGAGGTCGTGGTGGCGCCTGCCGGAGACGCGCAGGTGACTTCCTCCTCGGCGCCTTCGCAGAGCATCAGCCACGAGCTCCTCGCCTATCCGAAGAACCTGCTCCAGAGCCCGTCCGACGTGACGACGGCGAAGGCGACCCTCGAGCCCGGCACGAGCGCGGGGCCGATTCCGCAACTTTCCTCCCGAAGCGCCCTGGCGCAGCGCGTGACCGTCCGCACGCCGCCGGACGGCGGGTTCGCGAAGCTGATCGCGAGAAAGAACGTCGGGCCTGGCTTCGTGCTCGTCTCGCTTCTCGTCGCCCTCTTCTGGGGAGCGGCCCACGCCTTCAGCCCGGGTCACGGCAAGGCGATCGTCGCCGGATATCTCGTCGGCACGCGCGGGCGCATTCGAGACGCGGTTCTGCTCGGGCTGATCGTCACCGTCACGCACACGTCCGGCGTCTTCGCGCTCGGCGGCGTCACGCTTCTGCTCTCCGCGTTCATCGTCCCGGAGCAGCTCTATCCGTGGCTCAACCTCGCGTCGGCGCTGCTCGTCGTCGGGGTCGGGCTCACGATCCTCCGCTGGCGGCTGCGCGTCTGGCGACGCGGCACCTCGCTCGCCCCTGCGCACGAGCACGAGCACCACGAGCACGGCCCCCACGACCACCACGGCCACGACCACACGCACGCCACGGGACGACACGCCGGGCTGCTCGGGATCGGGATCTCGGCCGGGATCATCCCGTGTCCGACGGCCCTCGTCGTCCTGCTCGCGGCGATCTCGCTGCAGCGTGTCGGCTACGGCCTCCTGCTCATCCTCGCGTTCAGCGTCGGGCTCGCCGTGGCCGTGACCTCGATCGGCCTCGTCGCCGTCCTCGCGCGCCGGACGTTCAGTCGCGTCTCGTTCGACGGGGCCGTCGTTCGCGTGCTGCCCGCGGTGAGCGCGGTGGTCGTCCTCGCCCTCGGCGTCGCGATGACCCTGCGTGCCGTCCCACGAGTCCTGTGAGAGGAGTCTGAATGTTCGGTCTCGACAACTGGATCGCGGGGCTCTCGAGCGGAACCTCCTTCGCCGTGGTCCTTCTGGTCGCGGTTCTGCTCGGCCTACGGCATGCGACCGACCCGGACCACATGGCCGCCGTCACCACGCTGATCACCTCGGGCAAGGAGCGGGCGACCCGCTCGGCAGCCCGGCTCGGGGCCTGGTGGGGGCTGGGGCATGCGCTGACGCTCGTCCTCTTCGGTATCCCGATCCTCGTCGCCGGCCGATACCTTCCCGAGCGGGTCGACCAGGGGGCAGAAACGGCAGTCGGGGCCCTCATCGCCTTCCTCGCAATTCGCCTACTTGTGCGCTGGCGCCACGGGTACTTCGATCTCCATGCCCATCCGCATCCGGAGCAGCAGCATCGGCACGCGGTTCGGACGCCGGCGGGTGCGTTCGGGATCGGACTCGTCCACGGCATGGGAGGGAGCGCCGGAATCGGCGTCCTGCTGCTCGCTGCGATTCCGTCTGAGACCGTTGCTGTGGCGTCGCTTGTCGTGCTCGCGTTCTTCACCGCGGTCTCGATGACGATCGTCACGTCGGGCTTCGGCTGGACGCTCTCGCTGCGGCCGGTCGCCGGGGCCGTGGCTGCCTCCATCCCCGCCATCGGGCTCGCGAGCCTGGCCTTCGGCCTCTGGTACTCGGCAGCCGCGTGGAATGTGATCCCGTATCCGTTTTAGGACGGCTAGCTCGAACGCCTAGCCGAACGTGAAGGCGTAGCCCTCGAGCCGGGGGGTGAAGCGAAGCTCGAGCAGACCGGTGTCGAGCCGTGGAAAACGGGCGAGTGTGTAGAGGCGCGGCGGGCCGGCGACCTCGATCGTGCGAAGCATCCGGCCGTCGACGAGGACCGAGAGCCTTCCCCTCCCGCCGAGGACGAGGAAGATGTCGCGTGCCTGGAAGCGCAGGCGCAGCCGCGCGTCGTCGCCCGCGACGATCCGGGACGGATGGACGGTCCACCGCCCGGCGTACGCAAGCTCGTCGCGCGAGAGCGTTCGCTTCGGGAAGTGGTAGAGGGCCGGCTTGTCGTAGGTGACGAACTCGTCGAAGTTGGCGAGCCGGGCGTAGCCGAGGTAGGACTCAGGCGTCGTGACCTCGGTCGGCGTCGTGTCCGCGACGGACGTGCGAGGCAGCACGGCCTTCTCCCCGAGGAGGCGTCTGATCTGGCTCTCCGTCTCCCCGTACGCGCCCTCGCCGAAGTGCGTGAAGCGGAGCCTCCCCGCACGGTCGATCAAGTAGTCCGCCGGCCAGTACTCGTTTCGGTAGGCGTCCCACGTCCCGTAGTCGTCGTCGAGCCCGACCGGGTACCTGACGCCGAGCCGCTCGACGGCCGAACGGACGTTGCTCGGCACGTGCTCGAAGGCGAACTCGGGCGTGTGGATGCCCACGATCCTGAGCCCGGCCCGACGATACGCGCGGTCCCAGGCCTCGAGGTGGGGGAGGGTGCGGAGACAGTTGATGCACGAGTACGTCCAGAAGTCGACGAGCACGACCTTCCCGCGGTAGCCGGCGATCGAGACCGGCTTCCCGTCCGGCGTGTTGAGCCAGCTGTCGATCCCTCGGAAAGCGGGCGCTTCCGGGGCTCGAGAGGCAGCCCCACTCGCGGCGAGGGCCTCGCCGCCACCGCGCAGGTCGCGGATCGCGGTCCGGGCGGACGAGCTAAGTTCGACACGGTTCTGCAGTGCCTGCGTGTAGCCGGGCAACGCGGTTGTGAACCGCGTGTCGGCGCCGAAGGCAATCGCGACCGCGGTAGCTCCGACCACGATTCCGGCGATCCGGCGCGTCGTCAGCGCATGAGTTCGGAGGATGCGCAGCCCTGACGTGAGCCGCTGGCCCCCGATCGCGATCGCAAGCATCGGCAGTCCGGCGCCGAGTGCATACGCGCCCGTCACCAGGATGACCCGTGTCCCCACCGTCCCGGTCGCGGCGAGCGCGGTGACGGCGGCGAGGACGGGACCGGCGCAGGGAACGAAGACGAGCCCGAGGCTCACTCCGAGCAGAAGCCCGTTGGAGTCAGCCGAGGGCCGCCGGCGCGTGAGGAAGAGGAACGGTCTCTCGAGGAGCCACGCGAGTCTCGGCCACACGAGCGTCGCGGCCAGGACGAGGAGCGCCGCGATTGCGATGTCCCGGAGGAGATCCTCCGGAAGGCCGAGTGCGGAGAGCAGGGCGGCGCCCGCGAGCGTGAAGGTCGTGAAGGACACGACGAGCCCGATGACGATGGCGTAGGGCCGCAGCCGATTTGCGCTTGCCGCCCCGCCCGCGAGGAGGATCGGTAGGACAGGCAGGACACACGGCGAGATCGCGGTGATGACTCCCGCCACGAAAGCGACGCCCAGTAGAAGGAGCATTCTCTGACGAGGATACGGACGCGGTCTTACCCCGGAGTTAATTCGGCTTGGCGGGCGGCGTTAGGCTCCACGCTCATGGAGCAGCTCCTCACGGTCGACGATGCCGAGCGCCTCGCCGAGCAGGTCGTTCCAACCGACGCCTGGGGGTATATCGCCGGAGGCGCCGGCGACGAGCGGACGATGCGCTGGAACCGCGAAGCGTTCTCTCGGTGCCGGCTCCGTTATCGCGTGCTCATCGACGTCTCCGACGTCTCGACGGAGACGATCGTGCTCGGCACGCCGGTCTCGATGCCCGTGCTTGTCGCCCCGATGGCCTATCAGCAGATCGCGCACGAGGAGCACGAGCTCGGCACCGCGCGCGGTGCCGCGGCCGCTGGGACGCTCATGTGCCTCTCGACCGTGGCGACGGCGACGCCCGCCGAGGTCGCGGCGGCGGCGCCGGGAGCGCCGCGTTGGCTCCAGATCTACGTCTTCAAGGATCGCGGAGTCAGCGACGAGATCGTTGCCGAGGCTCTCGACGCCGGTTTTTCGGCACTCGTCTTGACGGCCGACCTGCCGGTCGTCGGCATTCGCGATCGCGAGCGCCGCGAAGCGTTTGACACGCCAGAGGGGGCAGTGCCCGCGTTCGTCGCCGCTCGAGCGCGCGCTGTCGGCGGCGAGGCCGCCCTGCGCCTGCTCGATGCAGGCGTCGAATGGTCCTATGTGTCGGAGCTCCGCGAGCGGCACGGGGTCCCCATCGTCGTGAAGGGGCTCGTGACCGCGGAGGACGCCCGGCTCGCCTGCGACCACGGGGCGGAGGGAGTCGTCGTCTCGAACCACGGAGGTCGTCAACTCGACGGCGCAGTCGCCTCGCTCGAGGCTCTGCCCGAGGTGGTCGAGGCGGTGGGAGAGCGAGCCGAGGTCTACCTCGACGGAGGCATCCGGCGCGGCACAGATGTCGTCACCGCGCTCGCTCTCGGAGCGCGAGCGGTGCTCGTCGGACGTCCGGTCATCTACGGGCTTGCTTTCGGAGGCGCGAAGGGCGTTCAGCAGGTCCTCGAGATCATCCGGGACGAGACCGAGAACGCGCTCGCCCTCCTCGGGTGTCGCTCGCCTGCAGAAGTGACGCGGGCACACGTGTCGACGACGCTGCTGTGAGCATCGCCGAGCTCACCCGCAACGCCGTCCACGTCCTTCCGCACGGCGGGCTCGAAGAAAAGCTTCGCCTCGGACGACCGCTACGCGTGAAGCTGGGGATCGACGTCACCGCGCCCGATGTGACCCTCGGGAACGGGATCCCGTTGCAACGCATGGCGGCGTTCCAGCGAGAGGGACACCTGGGAGTGCTCATCGTCGGCGACTACACCTCGCGGATCGGTGACCCGTCGGGGCGCTCCCGCGAGCGCCCGATGATCGATCCGGCGGAGATCGATCGCAACGCGCAGCGCTACTTCGAGCACGCCTGCACGATCATCGACGCCGATCGAACGGAGGTTCGCTTCAACAGCGAATGGCTGTCCGAGCTCGGCTTCGCGGAGATCCTGCGGCTGACACGTGCGACAACCGTGGCCCAGCTGCTCGAGCGCGAGGACTTCGCAAAGCGGTTCGCGTCGAACGCCCCGATCTCCGTCTCCGAGCTCCTGTACCCGCTCATGCAGGCGTACGACTCGGTCGCCGTGCGCGCAGACGTCGAGCTGGGTGGAACCGATCAACTCTTCAACCTGCTCACGGGACGGGAGGTCATGGCCGCGTACGGCCTCGAGCCGCAGGTAGCGCTCACGGTCGTGTATCTCGACAGCTGGGACGGAACCGGGATGAGCGCGTCCCGTGGCAACTACATCGGCTTGCAGGAGCCGCCCGACGAGCAATTCGGAAAGACGATGCGGATTCCGGACGGGCTCCTCGAGCAGTGGTATCGGCTCGTCATGGAGCGCGACGGGGTGCCCGAGGGCGAGGCGATGGAGGCAAAGCTCGCTCTCGCGCGGTTCGTCGTCGCTCGTGCTCACGGCGAGGATGCCGCGCGTCGGGCCGAGGAGCACTTCACACGCGTTGTTCGTGAAGGCCGGGCGCCCGAGAACGTCCCCGAGGCCGAGCTCTCGTCGGCGGATCCCGTGCACCTTCCGGCCCTCCTCGCCGAGCAATTCGGCGTCTCCACGAGCGAGGCGAGACGCCTGATCACGCAGGGCGCCGTCAAACTCGACGGTGAGCCCATCCTGGACTTCGACGTTCCCCGGTCACGTCTCGAGGGCGCGTTGGTGCAGGCTGGGAAGCGCCGCTTCGTACGCATTGTCACAGCATGAGAGTCACAATTGGCTTCGTTGACAGGCGAAGGCCTGTGCTACGATTCCGCAGCCGCCCGAGAGGGAGGCACGAGGAACCTGTTACTCGACGACTGGAGCGCCTTCGAGCGAGCGGATACGACCTCCGTAGTTCTCTCCCGAAGGCCTCTGGTGCGAGTCAGAGGCTTTTTTGTTGCCTGTCCCAGCGGCACGGTCTTTGAAAACTCAACAGCGTGCGAAACGTCGAGACCTCGGCCGGCTCGGCCTGCTTCGGCAGGGCGACTCGGGCGGGGCATTAGAACCTCGTCGCGTCTCGATGCCTTTTGGCTCGGACGTGACCTTTGAGCTCAAGCTCGAAGGAGAAACCACGTTTGTCCCTAGGACATGTCCTAGGGCAGGCCGATTTCTTCACGGAGAGTTTGATCCTGGCTCAGGACGAACGCTGGCGGCGCGCTTAATACATGCAAGTCGAGCGAGAACCGGAGCTTCGGCTCCGGGGACAGCGGCGAACGGGTGAGTAACACGTGGGTAACCTGCCCTCGGCACCGGGATAGCCCGGGGAAACCCGGATTAATACCGGATGGCCCTTTCGGTCTTCGGACCGGTCGGAAAAGGTAGCTTCGGCCTCCGGCCGAGGATGGGCCCGCGGCGGATTAGCTTGTTGGTGGGGTAACGGCCCACCAAGGCCCCGATCCGTAGCTGGTCTGAGAGGACGATCAGCCACACTGGGACTGAGACACGGCCCAGACTCCTACGGGAGGCAGCAGTAGGGAATCTTGCGCAATGGGCGAAAGCCTGACGCAGCGACGCCGCGTGCGGGAAGACGGCCTTCGGGTTGTAAACCGCTTTCAGGAGGGACGAAGCCACTCGGGTTAAGAGCCCAGAGGGTGACGGTACCTCCAGAAGAAGCCCCGGCTAACTACGTGCCAGCAGCCGCGGTAATACGTAGGGGGCAAGCGTTGTCCGGATTTATTGGGCGTAAAGCGCGTGTAGGCGGCCAGGTAGGTCGGTTGTGAAAATTGGAGGCTCAACCTCCAGACGTCGATCGAAACCATCTGGCTAGAGTCCGGAAGAGGAGAATGGAATTCCTGGTGTAGCGGTGAAATGCGCAGATATCAGGAAGAACACCGATGGCGAAGGCAGTTCTCTGGGACGGTACTGACGCTGAGACGCGAAAGCGTGGGGAGCGAACAGGATTA
>VAWZ01000137.1:3736-5657 GCA_005888365.1 Actinomycetota bacterium | reverse complement strand
TGATCCTCACCACGCTTGGGAGGCGGCGTTCCGGGCGTTCGGCCGCGCGCTGCGCTTCTCGATCGCACCGAACTCGTGGCGCGCCGGGCTCACGGCTGGGGTAAAGGGCACGCTCGATTGAGCTCGACCAATGAGGGGCGGACGATGCTCATCTCCGGAGGCACGAGTGGCATCGGCCTTGCAACCGCACGCCGGTTGATTGCAGATGGTGCGCGCGTGTGGGTCCTCGGGAGCGCGAAGCGAACGGTCTCCGCTGCGCTTGGTGAGCTCCCCTCCGACGCGGCAGGCGGCTGCGCGTGTGACGTCTCGCGCGACGAGGAGGTGGACCGGGCGGTTCGGCGCGCACTCGANNNNCAGGGCCAGCCGGCACTTGAGCTCGACGCGGTTCACTTCCGGCGCGTGCTCGAGGTCAACCTCCTCGGCGCCTTCCTCGTCGCGCGAGCCGCGGGACGGGCAATGGACGGGGGCGCGATCGTGCTGAACGCCTCGGTCAACGGCCTCCGCGCGGAGCCCGGCTTCGCCGACTACAACGCCTCGAAGGGAGGCGTGGTCATGCTCGCGCGGACGCTCGCCCGCGACCTCGGCGGACAGGGATTCTGGGTCACCGCCGTCTGCCCAGGCTACGTGCGAACGCCGATGACGGAGCCGTACATCGACGACCCTGTCATCGCGGCGGAATTGCTCGCGGAGATCCCGTCCGGCCGCTTCGGCGAGGCGGACGAGGTTGCAGCGGTGGTTGCCTTCCTCGCCTCACCCGAAGCGTCGTACATGAACGGCAGCGTCGTGACGATCGACGGTGGGCGTAGTGCTTGACCGCTTCGTGAGACGATGAACAGCGGGACAACGATCGATTCGGATCGAACAGAAAGGAGAGGGGCATGAGCAGGAATAGATTGGCGCTCCTCGCGGTGGCGGCCGCCGTGGTCGCCACGGCTGCAAGCATTGGCGCAGTCGCGAGCACGGCTGCGCAGACAACGCGAGCGTCCGCCAGCCCGACCGTGATCAAGATGGGGATCGAGCCGTGGATCGGCTACGGACCCTGGTGGATCGTCATATCAAAGGGTTACGACCGCAAGCACGGCGTCCAAATCAAGTCGAGTACCTTCACGACCGACGCGGACATCAACACGGCGTTCGCCGCGCACCGAATCGACGCCGAGAACCTGGCAACTCACACGGGAGTCCGCTTCCTCGGCTCCGGTGTGAAGCTCAAGTTCGTCCTTTTCGAGGACGTGTCCCTGACGGCAGACGCGATCCTCGCCGGGCCCAATATCCGCTCGGTCAAGGACCTGAAGGGAAAGAAGGTCGCCTACGAGGAAGGGACAACGAGCGACCTCCTGCTTCGCTATGCGCTCGCAAAGAACGGAATGTCGATCAAGGACATCAAGGTGGTCCCGATCCCGGCGGCTGACGCCGGCGCGGCGGCGATCGCGGGCAAGGTTGATGCCGCGGTGACATACGAGCCCTACCTGACAGCCGCGCTCAAGCAGGGGAAGGGCTTCCACCTGATCTACACGGCGGGGAAGAGGCCGGGCATCATCTCGGACCTCCTGGCGGTCAACCCCGACTTCGCCCGTGCTCACCCGGACGCCATCGTCGGGGCTCTGCGAGCATGGGGCGACGCGATGCGTTTCTACCGCTCCCACACGGGTGAGGCACAGGCAATCATCGCCAAGAACGTCGGCGCAAAACCGGCCGATCTCAAGGAAAGCTTCCGCGGCGTGGAGCTCTACGACCTGAAGCAGTCGGTCGCCTTCATGAAGAGCAAATGGCTCCCGCTTGCGGCACAGGTGTTGACGATCCTGAAGACACAAGGCAGCCTCAAGAGTCATCCGAACGTCAAAGCGGCGACCGATGCCTCGTACCTGAGGAAGGCGGTCGGCGCGAAGTAGGAGGCATGTCGAAGGCCCCCGACACACCG
>VAWZ01000137.1:0-3562 GCA_005888365.1 Actinomycetota bacterium | reverse complement strand
CTCTTCCTGCCCTCACCGGATCAGGTATGGAGCCGAGGGGTGGAGCTCGGGCGAGACGGCACGCTCGAATCGGCGGCATGGGAAAGCTTCCGCCGCATCACGATCGGGTTTCTCATCTCGACGGCCTTCGGAGTTCCGATCGGCATCCTCATTGGTACCTACCGCATCGCCGAGGCCGCGATCGAGCCACCGGTCGGCTTCATCCGCTACATGCCGGCAGTCGCCTTCGTCCCCCTATCGATCGTCTGGTTCGGGGTCGGAGAGAACCAGAAGTACGTGCTCATTTTCATTGGCACGTTCTTCCAGCAAGTGCTGATGGTGATGGACGACGTCAAGCGCGTCCCGCGCGAGTACATCGACATCGGCTACACCCTCGGGCTGAAGGATCCCCGCATCCTCCTCCGGATCATTTTCCCCGCCTCCGCGCCAGCGATCTGGGACACGCTCCGAATCACGCTCGGCTGGGCATGGACCTGGCTCGTCGTCGCGGAGCTGGTCGCCGCTCCGAACGGTCTCGGGCACATGATTCTGACCGCGCAGCGCTACTTCGAGACGGACACGATCTTCCTCGGAATTTTGGTCATCGGCCTGCTCGGACTCGCGATGGACCAGACGATGAAGATCATCGGCAGGCGGCTCTTCCGCTGGGCGGAGACGCAACGAGGATGACAGGGCCGAAGTTCTCGGTTGTGGGCCTCCGCAAGGTATTCGGCGAGGACGAGCGGGCCGTCGTCGCCCTCGACGGGGCCAGCTTCGAGCTCGTCGAGAACGAGTTCGCGACGCTCGTCGGCACGAGCGGCTGCGGTAAGAGCACGCTACTGATGATTGCTGCAGGCCTCGAGGAAGAGACGGAGGGTCAGGTGCTGGTGAACGGCACGCCGATTGTCGGACCGGGTCGCGACCGTGGGATGGTCTTCCAGACGTACACGCTCTTCCCGTGGCTGACGGTGCAGAACAACGTCGAGTTCGCGTTACGGGCCGAGCCGATGAGCAAGGCTGAGCGGCGGCGAGTTGCATCAGAGCATCTCGCACTCGTCGGTCTCGACCAGTTCGCCGACTCGTATCCTGGCCAGCTCTCCGGCGGGATGCGCCAGCGTGTTGCCATCGCCCGGGCGCTCTCGTACCGTCCAGAGATACTGCTCATGGACGAGCCGTTCGGCGCCCTCGACGCCCAGACGCGCCAACTCATGCAGGAGCTCCTGACGCGCGTCTGGGAGCAGCACCGGCTCACGGTCCTCTTCGTGACACACGACATCGACGAGGCCGTCTTCTTGTCCGACCGCGTTCTCGTGATGACGAATAGGCCGGGCCGGATCAAGCTCGACGTCCCTATCCAGCTCGAGCGGCCGCGTCGCTTCCAGCTGATCTCGAGCATCGAATTCCTCGAGTACAAGGCCCGGCTCCTTGCCTCGGTTCGTGAGGAAAGCCTCAAGACGACCGACGTCGCCGTTTAGACAATGGGCCGTCTCGCCATTCGACGGCTCTCCTCGCTCTCCAGCGACGAGCGGGCTTATATCCTCGCCCGATCTACCGCCGCGATCTTCGACGAGGAGCTGCAGAGAAGCATCGGCGCGATCGTCGACGATGTACGGTGCGATGGCGACGCTGCGGTGAGCAGGGCTCTCGCGCGTTTCGACGAGGTCGAGTGCCCGCCGGACCGCCTGCGGGTGCGCTCGGACGAGATCGCTCGAGCACGCGCGTCGCTCGACCCCGCCGTGGTCGACGCGATTCGCGTCGGGATCGGGAACATCCGCGCTTTCAACGAGCACGTCGTCGCGGACACGTCGTGGCGTGCCGAGATCGTCCCCGGCGTCGAGGTCGGCGAGAGGTCGGGGCCGATCGACGCCGCGGCGCTGTTCGTTCCGAGCGGCAAGGGGTCGTTCCCGTCGGTGCTGATGCAGATCGGCACGCCTGCGGTCGTCGCCGGGGTGCCGACGGTGGTGGTACTCGTGCCGCCTATGCGCGGCGGCACCGAAATCGATCCGGCGGTTCTCGTGGTCGCCGAGGAGCTCGGCCTCGAGGACATCTACCGCGTGAACGGCCCTGCAGGGATCGCCGCGGCCGCTTTCGGGACGGCGTCGATCCCGCGTGTGAGCCGGGTCGTCGGGCCCGGCAGCCCCGCCGTCGCGGCCGCGCAAATCGCCGTGCAGGCGCACGGATGCTCTACGGTGATGCTCTTCGGCCCCTCGGAGAGCGTGATCGTCGCCGACGACTCGGCCGACCCCCGTGTCCTCGCCGCCGACCTCCTGAACGAAGCAGAGCATGGGCCTGACTCCGCCTCGTTGCTCCTGACGCCGTCCGAGGAGCTCGCCGAGAGGGTGTCTAAAGAGGTCGAGCGCCAGCTCGACCTCCTGCCCGAGTGGCGGCGGACGTTCGCCGAGTCGTCGATCTCCCGGTTCGGTGGGGCGTTCCTCGTCAAGGATCTCTCTGAGGCGGCCGCGTTCGTCAACGAATACGCGCCCGAGCACCTGCAGCTCGTAACGCGCGATCCGGAGGCGCTGCTCTCGGAGGTCGAGCACGCCGGCGAGGTGCTCCTTGGAGACACCCCTTTCGCTGCCGCGAACTTCGTGCTCGGGGTGCCCGCGACGCTGCCCACCGGGGGCTTCGCTCGTGTGTCCTCAGGCGTCACGGCACGCACATTCCTCAAGACGAGCTCGGTCGGGCAGGTGTCACGGGAGGCCCTGTCTCGCTTGGCGCCGGCGATCATCACGCTGGCCGAGCACGAGGGCTTCCCGGCGCACGCGAACGCGATTCGCGAAAGGAACCTGTGATGTGGCCAGACGAAGCCCGCTGCGCCGCGGCCTTCACGTTCGACTTCGACGCGGAGTCGGTGTGGATCGCAGACGATCCCGAGAACGCCAAGCGTCCGGGCGTCCTCTCGCAGGGTACGTACGGCGCCAAGGTGGCGGTCCCGTTGATCCTCGACCTCCTCGAACGCCACGACGTGCGAGCTACGTTCTTCGTGGTCGGGCAGGTCGCTGAGCAGTATCCCGACCGCGTGGAGGCGATCGTTCGGGCGGGCCACGAGCTCGCCGTCCACGGGTATACGCACACCTCGCCGGCGAAACTTTCCCGCGCGGAGGAGGAGCACGAGCTCATCCGAGCGCGGTCGATTCTCGAAGGGTTCGGCGCTGGCGTGACGGGATACCGCTCTCCGTCCTGGGATTTCAGCCCCCACACGGTTGACCTCCTCGAGGAGCACAGCTTTCGCTACTCGTCAAACTTCATGGACGACATTCGGCCGTACCGGCACGAGGGTCGGTCGCTCGTCGAGCTCCCGGTCCAATGGATCCTGGACGACGCCGCCCACTGGTGGTTCGGGTCGGCCGACTGGACGAAGAAGATCTCGACCACGGCGGAGGTGCGGGCGATCTGGGAGGAGGAGCTGCTCGGAATCCGCGAGCTCCGCGGCTCGTGCATCCTGACGATGCACCCGCAGGTCGTCGGGCGGCCGAGCCGGCTCGCGTTCCTGGACGCGTTCCTCGGGTTCGTCACAGGGCTCGAGCGGACCTGGATCGCGACGTGCGACGAGATCGCGGGCCGCGTCCCATGAGGACACTCG
>VAWZ01000136.1 GCA_005888365.1 Actinomycetota bacterium | reverse complement strand
AGAAGCGCGCCGTGTCGCCTTTGATCGTCATGTAGACGAGCGGCTTCTGCTTCCGCGAGCGGATAGCGATCTGCGCCGACAGAGGCTTGCCATGCGCAAGCTGATACGGCGGCTTCGACATCCACTTCGACTCTGATGCCATCACCACGCGCAGATGAATGAAGACCTGCCGAGCCGTCAGACACGTGACGTGCGCGCCGAGGGTCGCGGGGCCTCCGCTCAACCCGCGTGCGGTGAGAGGGACGCGGACACCGTTCGCCGGATGGCAGAGGCTCGCGTTGATGGTGAGTCCGGGCAGAGCGACGGCACCGGCAGGCAGAGTTAGGTTGCCGACGGGCCAGTAAAAGCCACCCCGTCCAGTCGTGGCCTCGAGAAGCATTTCGCTCCCGCCGTTTCCAGTCGAGATCGATGCGCTCGCAGGAGTCACGACGGCGCTTCCCGTCCTTGACGTCGCCCCCGGTGTGACAGCTCCGGTTCCGGCGGGGAGGACGGTGCAGGCAAGCGTGCGATCGATGGTCGCGCCCGCGGCGCCGCTCGCGCTCGCGTCGCGAAGCGCGAGTCCCACGGCAGCCATCACGACCGCCGCGGCAAGAATGCCGAGCCGGAGCAGCGCCTTCATCGTGTCGATCGTTACGACGATGCGCGGCGTCAGATGTTTGTGTGGCGAGTGCCAATCCTTTCCGGCGGCACGAATTGCGATCGCTTTCAGCGGCTCCTACACTCGAGGCGTGAGCGAGTCGACGGACGCCGCGATCGAGGTCGCCTCGCGCTTCCTTGCGAACCTCGAGTCGGTCGTGCGCGGTAAGCACGAGGAGATCAAGCTCGTGCTCGCCGCCCTTGCCTGCAAGGGCCACGTTCTCTTCGAGGACGTGCCGGGGACGGCGAAGACCGTCCTCGCACGCGCGATCGCAGGCAGCATCGAGGGCGGCGTCCACTCGCGCATCCAGTGCACGCCCGACCTTCAGCCGAACGACGTTACGGGCCTCTCCGTCTACAACCAGCAGACACGCGAGTTCGAGTTCCGCCCGGGTCCCATCTTCGCGACCACGGTTCTCGTGGACGAGATCAACCGCGCGATGCCGAAGACCCAGTCGGCGATGCTGGAGGCGATGGCCGAGCGGCAGGTGACCGTTGACGGCGTCACGCGTCCGCTGCGGGAGCCGTTCCTGCTCCTCGCGACCGAGAACCCGGTGGAGTACGAGGGGACGTTCCCGCTCCCGGAGGCGCAGCTCGACCGCTTCTTCGTCAAGGCCGCGCTCGGCTACCCGAGCCTGGAGGACGAGTTCCAGGTCGTCCTCGACCAGCAGGGCGAGAGCCACCCGATCGAGCTCCTGCAGCCGGTCCTGTCCACGGCCGAGGTCGCGCTCCTGCAGGAGGCCGTGCGCTCGGTGTACGTCGACGAGCTCCTGCGCTGGTGGATCGTCGAGCTCGTTCGCTCGACGAGGGACGTGGAGATGTGCGTCCTCGGCGCGTCGGTGCGCGGGACGCTCGCGCTCGAGCGAGCCGCTCGCGCGTGGGCGCTTCTCGACGAGCGCGAGTACGTCGTGTCCGACGACGTCGAGCAGCTCTTCCTTCCGGTCATCGCGCACCGCGTCGCCTTCCGTCCGGCATTTCGCGCCCAGGCTCGGCGCACCGGTTGGGCCGATGCGCTGGACGAGTTTCGTGACGCCTGTCTGAGGCGAGTTCCGGCGCCCGAGCTGCGACACGGCGAGCCGGCCTAGGAAGCGCCTCTGCCCGACGCGACCTTCGCACTGGTTCCGCGAGGCCGAATCGTCGGGCTCGCATTTGGTGCCATGCACAGCGCTCGGCGCGGACGAGGCTCAGACGTCGCAGGCTCACGGCCGTACGTCCCCGGTGACGACGTGAAAGCCATCGACTGGGGAGCCTCGGCGCGCCTCTCCTCGGCGCGCGGCTCGGATCACTTCATCCTGCGCGAGCGCTACGCGGAAGAGGCCCCTCGCGTCGTCGTCATCGCCGACCGGCGCCCGGACATGCAGCTCTTCCCGCCCGGCCTGCCCTGGCTGGGAAAGGCCGAGGCGCAACGAACGGCGATCGAGCTGATCCGGGCGAGCACCGTCGAGGCGCACGGCTTCCTCGGCTACCTCGACTTCGGGGACGGCGGAGACGTGCCTTTCTGGCTCCCGCCGCAGTCGCAGTCGCTCTGGGAGTACCAGGATCGCGAGGAGGAGGGAGCGCTCTTCCTGGCTCCGGCGTCCAACGTGGAAGACGCCTTCGAGTTTCTGATGGCCCACCCACGCTCCGTTCCGGCAGGAACGTTCCTCTTCGTGCTCTCCGATTTCCTCGTTCCGCCGTCTACAGAGACGTGGCTACGCGTGCTCGAGCTGCGCTGGGACGTGATTCCGGTCGTGCTGCAGGACCCACTCTGGGAGCGCAGCTTCCCGCCGGTCGACGGGTTCCGCCTCGAGGTGACGGACACCACGGGCCGCAGGGAGGAGGTGCGGCTTCATCGAGGCGAGGCGGCGGCGCTGCAGCAGAGGCACGAGGAGCGGTGGCAGCAGCTGCTCGACGACTTCGCCCGCGCGGCGCTCGATCCGGTGCTCGTCGACTCGAGCGACGAGAGCGAGCTTCTCGGCGCCTTCCTCGACTGGGCGGAGACCCGCGAAGCGAGCGTCGACGGGCTGCGGTGAGACAGCTCGCCTTCGGCGCGCTCGCAGCGCTCGCGCTGATGGTCGCGCCCACGTCCGCCGGAGCGGCGAGCGGCATCGTTCGGGCACAGGCGACGCTGCCACCGGAGCCGTACCTCTTCGGCGAGCAGATCACGGCCGACGTGGATGTGCTCGTGAACACGAAGCTCGTCGACCCGCAGACGGTTCGGGTCGAGACCCGGTTCTTCCCGTACCGACCGCTCGCGGCTCCGCGCCGGACGGAGACGGTCGACGGCTCGGTCGCGGACGTCCGCTTCCGCTATGTCCTCGCCTGCGTCTCCCTCGAGTGCCTCACCGGCTCCAAGCTCGAGCGCAAGGTCCAGTTCACGCCGGCCCGCATCCGGTATCGCGATCGACGGCAACACGTCTGGAGACGCACCGTCAACTGGCGGGCCATCCGCGAGATCTCGCGCGTCGGCAACGACCAGATTCGGCCCGCGACCGCCTCGCAGGCGCGGTTCGCGCTGCCGTCGGAGCCGCTCCTGCAGCTTCCCGCCAGCGTCGTCGCACCCTCGCCGAGCTACCGCCTGAGCCCGCTCCTGCTCGCGCTCGTGCTCGCGGGGCTTGCGGCGGGCATGCTCGTCGCCACGTTCTTCGTCGCTCGACCGGTTCTTGCGCTCGCCCGCAGGGGCCGAGGCTCGGCAGCGCCCGAGCTCTCGCCGCTCGAGCAGGCGATCGCGGCGGTCGAGGAGGCGGCGAGGCGGCAGGCGGGCGGCGCGGAGCATCGAGAGGCGCTCGCCCTGCTCGCGCGCGAGCTACGACGCGCGCACCTACTCGACCTCGTCCACAGCACGCGCAAGCTCGCGTGGTCCGAGCAGGCGCCGAGTGCTGCCGCCTCTCGCGGCCTCCTCGCCGAGGTACGCGCGGCGGCGCGGAGCGTCTCGTGATGGCGTCGCGCACCGTCCCGCTCGCGGACGCACCCGCCCTCTGGCGCTACGCAGGGAGAACGCGCCAGATCCGCCTTGCGCTCGCAGCGCTCCTGCTGGCGCTCTTCGCCGCGAGCTTGCTGGCCGCGTTCCGGCTGCATACGCGCCCGACGAGCTACTTCGCGAGCAGCGGGAACGGGATCGTCGCCCTCGATCTCTCCGCGAGCATCGACCCGCTCGCGAACGCCCGGCTGCGGACCCTCCTGCGCACGATCGCCGACAGCGACCAGCGCCTGGGGCTCGTCGTCTTCGAAGAGCACGCGTACGAGATGCTGCCGCCGGGGACGAGGGGCGACGAGCTCCGTCCGATGCTCCGCTTCTTCGGGAACTTCCTCGCCGGCTTCGGCCGGGAGACGCCGTGGTCGCGCGGGTTCCTCGGCGGGACGAGTATCAGCGCCGGCCTTCGCCTCGCTCGCCAGGACGTCGAGCGCGCCGGGGCGGGCTCTGTTCTCCTCATCAGCGACCTCGAGGACGCCTCCTCTGACCTCGGTCTGCTGACGGAGGAGATCGGCCGTTACCGGCGAGCCGGCATCCCGCTCCGCGTCCTGCCCCTCGCCCCAGACGATCAGTCTCTCGCGTTCTTCACGAGCCTCGTCGGAGACAAGGCGATCGTCAGCGATTCAGCACTCCGAAAGAACGCCTCGGTCGCCGAGCACCAGACGGTCGTCGCGCCGTTCCCGCTCTTACTCGTCGTGCTCGAGCTGCTCCTACTCCTGGGCCTCGCGGCGAACGAATACGCGGGCCGCAGCCTCGAATGGAACGCGGCATGAGCCGCATCGAGCTCGTCGTGCGCGGCGGCGCCTCAGTTCTGCTCGTCTGCGTGGCGATCGTGCTGGCGCTGGCGGCCCATGACGTCCTCGCCTGGCGCGGTCAGACGGAACGTGCAAACGTCGCCGTGGCGCGCTTCTCCTCGGACCCGAACGTGTGGCAGCCGCGCACGTGGTTGCCGGTCGCCGTCTCCCGCTGGATGCTGGGCACCGGAGACGACGTCCGCTTCGGCCGCGCGCTGCAGCGCCTGCAGGTCCTCCGGGGCCGCACCCCTTCCGGCAGTTTCGATCCACCGCGCGTCGAGCTGGCGAAGCTCGAGCTGAGCTTCGACGCTATCGCGCGGAGCTCGCCGCGCGTGACCGTCCGTTCGCGGGCGCAGGAGCTCCATGCGCTCGTGCTCTTCCAGCAGCTCCTCCTGCAGGGCTCGTCGGACGCGGCCGTCGATGCGCTGGTGCAGACGATCGGGGGGCTGCAGCACGCGGTCCGCACGGACCCGGGTAACGCCGACGCGGCGTACGACCTGGAGGCGCTGCTTAACCTCTATCGCCCGATCGCCGTCGAGGAGGCGAGCCAGCTCCCGTACCACCGAGGCGAGCATGGTGACACCGGGGCCGCCGGGGGAAGCCCCGGAAGCGGCGCCGTCGGAGCCGGAGGCTTCTAGAGCGATGTCGATCTCCCTCGTCACCCCTCTCGGCGCTCTCGTGGCACTCGGCGGGCTTGTCCCGCTCGCCGTCTTGGTCGTAGGCCGTCAGCGTCTGCAGGCGCTGTGTGCGCTGCTCGGCCTCCGCCCGCCGAGCGAGCGGACGACGGTCCCGACCCACGTAGCCGTGGTCGCGCTCGTCGCCCTGCTCGGGCTCGCCGCCGCGCAGCCGGTCGCGGCACGGCGCACGACGACGAACGGCCGCGCCGACGCGGAGGCGTTCTTCGTTTTCGACGTCTCGCGCTCGATGGGCGCCCGCATGCCCGGATCTCCCAGCCGGCTCGACCGCGCGAAGGGGGACGCGAAACGCCTGAGAGCGGCGCTCCCGGGCCTTCCCGTCGGCATCGCATCGCTGACGGATCGCCTGCTGCCGCATCTCTTCCCCTCCGTGAGCCTGAACACGTTCAACGCCACCCTGGACGGCTCGCTCGGCATCGATCGGCCGACCTCGTCATTCCCGTACGGGAACATCAACGCGACGAAGCTCGGCACGCTCGGCGACCTCGTCGTCGGCCGCTACTTCCCCGAAACGGCAAAGCGCCGTGTCATGGTCGTCTTCACCGACGGGGAGACGCGGACGGACGACCTCTCCACCCTGCCCTCGCTCTTCGGGGACGCACACGTCAAGGCCTTCTTCTTCCGTTACTGGCGTCCGCAGGAACGGATCTACGACGCGCGCGGGCAGCTGAACACCGCCTACGCTCCCGACCCAACGACGCAGTCGATCGTCCCCACGCTCGCCCGCGTGCTTTCGACGCTCGTATTCGCTCCAGGGCAGACGGCGGCGGCGGCGGCGGCCATCCGCGCGACCATCGGGAAGGGCCCGACGACGACGCGCGGGCGCGAGCTCGACTCCGTCCTCCTGACGCCATACGTGCTGCTCGCCGCACTCGTCCCGCTCCTCTTCCTGCTCGCGCGCACGGAGGGAGTGCGGGTCGGGCGGCCCGAAGGAAGACCGTGGCGCAGCCGGCGTGCGAGCTGAGCTCGCAGATGCGATCGCGGCAATCCGCGGCGCCAATTATCTCCCCTCCAACGCCGTGAATCCGACACAGATGTGGCTCGACTTCGACGCCACGACGATCGACCGTGAGCTCGGCTTCGCCGAGAGCCTCGGGCTGACGAGCGTCCGCGTCTTCCTCCAGTACGTGGTGTACGAGGCCGACGCCGCCGGCTTCAGCGATCGCTTCTCGGCGTTTCTCGGGCTGGCGGAAAGCCACGGGATCTCGGTTCTGCCTGTGCTGTTCGACGACTGCTGGCTGCCGGAACCATTCCTGGGGGAGCAGGCGCCGGAGCCGCGTCCGGGGCTCCACAACCCGTACTGGCAGCGCTCGCCGGGAGAGCGACGCCTCGATGTCGGCTTTCGGCCGGCGCTCCGAGCCTACGTTGGGGATCTGCTGACGACGTTCGGTCGCGATCGAAGGATCGTGGCCTGGGACCTCTACAACGAGCCTCTCGCACGGGACGAGAGCGTCGCGCTGCTGACGGACGCCTTCGCGTGGGCGCGGCAGGTCGCTCCCTCGCAACCACTGACAGCGTGCTGGTACGGGTCGCTTCTCTCCGACCTCACGTCCGTCCATTTCTACGTAAGCTCGGAGCGCGAGCCGGCGGACGCAGCGCGCCGTCAGCTCGAGTCGGCACGCTCGTTCGGGCGCCCCGTCGTCGCGACCGAGGCTCTCGGGCGACCGAACCATGGAGAGGTCGACGAGATCCTCCCCCTCTTCCGCGAGGGTCGGGTCGGCTGGTACCTGTGGGAGCTGATGATCGGCGCCGACCAGACGCGCTTCCAGTGGCCCGGCTCGCCGCCGGTCGCCGAGGACGTCGTCTTTCAGGGCCTGCTCTACCCGAACGGAACCCCGTACAG
>VAWZ01000089.1 GCA_005888365.1 Actinomycetota bacterium | reverse complement strand
AGCAGGCGGAGTCCGCGAAGCAGAATTGCCCCGTCTCGAAGGCGCTCGCGAGCGTTCCCGAGATCACGCTCGACGCCGCCCTCGGGTAGCCGTCGAGCAGCGTAAGAGCCGTCGGTAGCCGTGAAAACCAGGTCAGCGCGGATTCGGCTCATCACGATCGTAGGAGTGCTCACACTGGTCACGGCAGCCTCCGCCTCGACAATTCCCTCTTCCGCCATAAACGCCGTGCACGGCCGCGTCGTCGGTTGGAGCCGAAGCGATCGAGACTGGTTCGTCGTGTACGTCGATCGTGCGGGCCGCGGGTGGTGCGGGTTGGAAGGAGCGTCGTGGCGAATGGCGCTCGTCGCGAGTGCGCCCTTGCCGGTGCATGTCGTTGCCGATCGCCGCATCGGGGGAGCGATGTGCGGCAACGACCTCGCGTGGGTCCGTTCCGGACACTTCAGCGATGGTCGTCATCGCGAAGTGGCCTTCATGTTGTGGACCACGCCGTCCCTCGGTGCAAGCGCATTCATCTATCGCGTCGAAGGTCGCGGACTCGTCCGCCTTGCCTCGTTTCACGGCGACCGCGTCTCGATCGGACGCGGCGTCGTGACCGTCGGCTTCGAGAATCGCGGGCGCAGCGTTCACGGCGAGATCGAGGACACCTACCGCTTCGGTCAGGGGCGCTACTACCTGGTTCGAAGGCACTGAGCGGGTCCGCGAGACGGACTCGCGCCGGCCGGACTCCGCTGACGACGGGGCTACGATCACCTCATGAGCACGATCGAGCGACTCGTCGACGAGCTGGAGCGGTCGTATGCCGAGGCACAGGAACGGATGGCCGATCCGACCGTCTACAACGACCGCCGCAAGGCGGCGGAGACGGGCCGGCGGCTCAAGGAGCTCCAGGCCCCCGTCAAGCTCGCGGAGGCCTGGCGCAGCGCCCGTGCGGATCTCGACGATGCTCGCGAGGACGCCGAGCTGGCGACGATGACTAGCGAGCTCGAGGCGGAGGTCGAGCGGCTCGAGGAGGAGCTCCGGCTCGCGCTCGTCGAGAAGGACCCAGCGGACGAGAAGGACGTGATCGTCGAGATCAGGCAGGGGGTCGGTGGCGACGAGGCGGCGCTTTGGGCCGGCGACGTCTACCGCATGCTGACGCGGTACGCCGAGCGTCGTCGCTTCCGGACGGAGACGCTTTCGACGAGCGAGAACGAAGCGGGCGGCTTCAAGGAGGTCGTGTTCGCGGTCAAGGGGCAGGGAGCGTTCTCGGTGTTCAAGTACGAGGGCGGGACGCACCGCGTACAGCGCGTTCCCGAGACGGAGTCGCAGGGACGGATCCACACCTCCACCGCGACCGTGGCGGTGATGCCCGAGGTCGAGGACGTCGAGATCGCGATCGAGGACAAGGACCTGAAGATCGACGTCTTCCGCTCGACCGGCCCGGGCGGACAGAGCGTGAACACGACCGACTCCGCCGTGCGGATCACGCACCTGCCGACCGGGATCGTCGTCGCGATGCAGGACGAGAAGTCGCAACTCCAGAACAAGAACAAGGCGATGCGCGTTCTGCGCGCACGGCTGTACGAGGCGGAGCGCGAGAGGCAGCTCGCAGAGGTCGCCGCCGCCCGCCGCTTGCAGATCGGGACCGGGGAGCGGGCGGAGAAGATCCGGACCTATAACTTCGCCGAGAACAGGCTCACCGACCACCGAATCAAGCTGACCGTGCACCGGCTCGACCAGATCCTCGAGGGCGAGCTCGACGAGTTCACCGGCGCTCTGCAGGCCGAGGAGCGGCGGCGGGCGCTCGCCCTCGCCTCAGCGTGACCTTGTGGCACCCGGTGTCAGACACCCGGTGTCAGAGACTGCGGTTCGTCGGAGCGGACCCAGCGCTTCAAGGGCCATGTCTGGACGACGTTCTCGGCGTAAGTGCGAGTGCCCGTTTGTGGAGCGCTTTCGATTGTTTTGGCGCAGGTTTCTCTTGACAGAGACCGGTGTCTGACACCGTCGGCTACCTCGTGACGGTGCGCGAGGCCATCGCGGTCGCGAGCCGGAAGCTCGAGGTCGCCGGCTGTGACACGCCGCGCGTCGACGCCGAGCTCCTGCTCGCCCACGTGCTCGCGTCCACTCGTTCGGAGCTGCGCGCCGACGGGCGACGTCAGCTCTCGCCGAGCGAGCTCGCCGACTTCGAGCGGATGGTCGAGCGTCGCGAGGCGCGCGAACCTCTCGCCTACGTCCTCGGCGAGTGGGGTTTTCGCCGGCTCGTCCTGAAGACCGACGCACGTGCGCTCGTCCCCCGGCCCGAGACGGAGGTCGTCGTCGAGCGCTGCCTGACACTTCTCGCGGGCCGGGACGAGCCACGGATCCTCGACGTCGGAACAGGGAGCGGAGCTATCGCACTCGCCCTCGCACAGGAGAAGTCGGACGCGCACGTCACTGGCCTCGACGCATCGTCAGACGCGCTCGCGCTGGCAAAGGAGAACGTCGAGCGGACGGGTATCCGCATCGAGCTCCTTCAGCGAGACCTTTTCTCCGGTCTGCCCGATGGGCCCTGGGATGTCGTCGTCTCGAACCCGCCCTACGTCCGACCCGACGAGATCGACGCGCTCCCACCCGAGGTCGGGATGTGGGAGCCTCGGCTGGCGGTGGTGGGGGAGGGCGCGACCGCGACGGTGGCGCGCGGCGCACTGCAGGTGCTCCGTTCGCAGGGCGTTCTCGTCCTCGAGGTCGCGGACGGCGAAGCGGCGCGCGTGGCCGGATTGCTTCGAGAGCTCGGCTATGGCGAGGTTCGCATCACGCGGGACCTCGCCGGGCGTGATCGGGTGGTCGAGGGCGTGCGTGCGTGACCAGCCCCGAGGTCGAAGCCGCGATCACGGCGCTTCGCGCCGGAGGACTTGCCGTGATCCCGACGGACACGGTGTACGGGCTGGCCTGCGATCCCGAGCGCGTGGAATCGGTCGCTCGTCTCTCGGAAGCCAAGGGCCGAACGTCCGACCAGCCGATCGCGCTCGTCGCCGCGAGCCTCGCCGCGCTTTTGGGATGCCTCCCGGAGCTGCGCGGCCGCGACGAGGCAGTTGCGCGGGAGCTTCTTCCGGGGCCGTACACACTCGTCTTCCGAAACACCGCACGCCGCTACCCGTTGCTCACCGGCTCCCGGCCCGACACCATCGGCATCCGGGTCCCCGAGCTCACGGGCCAGGCGAAGGAGCTCCTCGAGACCGTCGAGGCCGTCGCGGCGACGAGCGCCAACCTCCACGGCGGTCCGGATCCCGCGCGTCTCGAAGACGTTCCCGGTGAACTTCGTGGGATTGCGGCAGCGATCGACGGAGGCGAGCTCCCCGGAGTTCCGTCAACGGTTCTCGACCTGACCGGCGCCGAGCCGAGCATTCTCCGGGAGGGCGCGGTGCCGGCGGCGGAGGCACTCGAACGCGTACGCGCCGGACTCGCCGAGTAGCATCCCGTCGATGGCGGTTGCGCCGCTGACCTTCGAGGATCTGCGCGCGGCGACTCTGCTCGATGTCGACCCGGAGATCGCCGAGCTCATCGAGCGCGAGCTCGAACGTCAGCGCGCGGGGATCGAGCTCATCGCGTCGGAGAACTTCACCTGGCCGGCGATGCTGGAGGCGGTCGGAAGCGTCCCGACGAACAAGTATTCGGAGGGCTATCCGGGCCGGCGCTACTACGGAGGCTGCGAGGTCGTAGACGAGATCGAGCAGCTCGCGATCGACCGCGCAAAGTCCCTCTTCGGCGCGGAGCACGCCAACGTGCAGCCGCACGCGGGAGCGCAGACGAACATGGCCGTCTACTTCGCCTGCCTGCAGCGGGGCGACACGATCCTCTCGCTCGAGCTCTCGCACGGCGGACACCTAACGCACGGGCTCAAGGTCAATTTCTCCGGGCGCCTGTACACGATCGTCCACTACGGCGTGTCGCGTGAGACGAACGTCGTCGACTACGACGACGTTCTCGCGCTCGCGAAGGAGCACCGCCCGCGGCTGATCGTGTGCGGCGGGTCCGCCTACCCGCGGACGGTCGAGGCGTGGCGTTTCCGCGAGATCGCTGACGAGGTCGGCGCCCTCCTCCTGTGCGACATGGCGCACTTCGCGGGGCTCGTGGCGGCCGGGATCCACCCGAGCCCGGTGCCGCATTGCGACTTCGTGACCTCGACGACGCACAAGACGCTCGCCGGCCCGCGCTCGGGCTTCGTCCTCTGCAGGGCGGAGCACGCGCAGGCGCTCGATCGCGCCGTCTTTCCGGGGATGCAGGGTGGCGCGCTCGACCACGTGATCGCCGCCAAGGCGGCCTGCTTCAAGATCGCGGCCACGGAGCCGTTTCGCCGCTACCAGGAGCAGATCCGCGCGAATGCCGACGCGCTCTCCGACACGCTGCAGGAGGAAGGGCTCGACGTGCTCACCGGAGGCACCGACACGCACCTGCTCCAGGTCGACCTGCGGCGCACGGCGTGGACGGGCAAGGAGGCGGAGGAGCGGTTGGCCGAGGTGCGCATGACCGTGAACCGGAACACCGTCCCGTTCGACGAGCGGCCCCCGACGGTCGCATCGGGCTTCCGGGTCGGGACGCCCGCGGCGACGATGCGCGGGTTCGACGAGGACGACTTCCGGGAGGTCGGACGGATCATCTGCGAGGCCTTGACGGCGGAAGCCGACCTCGAGGCGCTCGCGGGCCGGAGCCTCGCGCTTTGCGAGCGGCGGCCGCTCTATCCGGGCTTCCGCGGGTACACGACGTTCGTGACCGAGGTCTCATGAGCAGCCACGCTCGCCTTCGGCTCGCGTTCACGGGGGAAACCATGTTTCCCCATGTCTTTCTGCGACCGGGATTCGCGCGAGCGAATTCCGGTCTTGCGCAAGCTCAGTGCGACCCGCTTCTTCTCGAAGACGTGGGGAACCTCCCAGTTCCCCACGCCCCTCCACCCGCACATGTGCCGGAGACCGGCCCATGACCACCGCGGACACCTCGACCACCTCCCAGGTCACGGTCGTCACCCACCCGCTCGTGCAGCACAAGCTCGGACTGCTCCGCGACGTGACGACCACGACGCAGATGTTCCGTCAGCTCGTCAACGAGCTCACGCTGCTCCTCACATACGAGGCGACGAAGGACCTCGCAGACGAGGAGATCGAGATCGAGACGCCTCTCGAATGGACGAGAGGGCGGCGGATCTCCGGGAAGAAGGTCGCCGTCTGCCCGATTCTGCGGGCGGGCGTCGGGATGCTGGACGCGGTGCTCTCGCTCGTTCCGGGCGCGCGCGTCGGCTTCATCGGGCTCTTTCGCGACGAGGAGACGCTCCAGCCGGTCGAGTACTACGTCAAGCTGCCCGGAGACATCGCCGACCGCGACGTCATCCTGCTCGACCCGATGCTCGCCACTGGGAACTCGACCGCTGCGGCGATCGAGACGGTTCAGCGCGTGGGCGCCACCTCGGTGCGCCTGATCGCGCTCATCGCCGCGCCCGAGGGAATCGCTCGCGTACACCGCGACCACCCCGAGGTGCCGATCGTGGTCGCTGCGATCGACCGCGAACTCAACGACATCGGCTACATCCTCCCAGGACTAGGCGACGCAGGCGATCGCCTGTACGGGACGAAGTAGAGCACCGAGTGGTTCTCGACGAGCTGCGGGCGAATCCGGAGGTCCTGTACGGGGCCGCCGTCGCATTCGGGGTCGTCGTCTTGCTCACCCCGGCAGTGGGCGGGATGGCGAGGCTGCTCGGGGCCGTCGACCGTCCCGACGCGCGAAGGCTCAACCGGAGGCCGATCCCGCGACTGGGTGGGCTCGCGATCTTCCTCGGGATCGTCGTCCCCTCGCTTGCCTTCCTCAACCTCTCAGACGAGACGCGCGGTGTGCTGCTCGGCGCGGCGGTCGCGACCGTCGTCGGCGCGGTCGACGACTTCCGCGGGCTGAGCCCGCCGACGAAACTCGCCGGCCAGGTTGCGGCGGCCGCGATCCCGATCTCGTTCGGGGTCTGGATCGACCACTTCACCTTTCCGTTCCTCGGTGCAGTCGACCTGCCCGCCTGGATCGGGATGCCGCTCTCGATCCTCTGGATCGTCGCAGTGATGAACATGGTCAACTTCCTCGACGGGTTGGACGGCCTCGCGGCCGGCGTGTGTGCGATCGCGGGGCTGACATTCGCCATCCTCGCGCTCTCCCTCGGGAAGACGGACCCGGCGATCCTGTCGGCGATCGTCGCCGGCGGCTGCCTCGGCTTCCTCCGCCACAACTTCTTCCCGGCGCGCATCTTCATGGGTGACTCCGGAGCGCTCTGCCTCGGGTTCATCCTCGCTTCCGTCTCGATCCAGGGTCTGCTGAAGACGGCGTCGACCGTGGTCCTGCTCCTCCCGCTCCTCGTCCTCGCGGTGCCGATCATCGACACCTCGTTCGTCGTCGCGAAGCGGCTCAAGTACAACCAGCCGATCTACACCGCCGACCGCAGCCACCTCCACCACCGCTTCATGAACATCGGCTACTCGCAGCGGCGGGCGGCCGTGACGATGTGGCTCTGGTGCGCGAGCCTCGCGGGTGCCGCGCTCGCCACGCGATTCGTCCCCTTCCGCGAGGGCGGCAGATGGCATCCGTGGGAGACCGTCGGGGTCGCCGTGATCGCGTTGTCCGCCCTCGCGTTCTCGGTGTTCATCGTGTACCTGCTCGAGATCGTGAAGCTCGCGAACCCACGCATCCGTCGCCGCGAGCGCGGAAAGGAGAGGACCCGCGATCGGATGAGCGCTTAGCTCGCGGTTGCGCGGTCGATGAAATCGGCCAGGGTCGCGTTGAAGTCCGGATGCCGCGCAACCGAGTGCCCGTAGCCGGGGAGTACCGCGCGTTCCGCCACGAGCTCGCGCTCCAGAGCGTCGCAGATCGCGTCGAACGCGGCACTGTGCGCGCCCGAGACGACAAGCTTCGCGAAGGGAGCGGCCGCAAGCGTCTCGAGGGGAATGACGGCCTCCCACGGTCCGCGCTCGACCATGAGCGTCCGCGCGCCCTGCTCGACGTCAGGAGGGAGCGGTGAGGGCGGGTCGTAGGCCGACCCGACCATGCGCAGGAACCCGCGCAGGAACGCCTCTGGATCGTCCTTCGGCGTTTGCGCCCAGAACGCGGCGCCCTCCGCAGCGAAGCGCGCCACGACCGGGTCGTCGAGCGCGACGCCGGCTGCGGGTGGCTCGATCACGGTCAGCGAGCGCAGGAGGTCGCCTCGCCCAGCCGCGACGAGCAGCGAGATCACGCCGCCGTACGAGTGACCGACGAGGTGGTCGCCGTCGCGCAGCCGCTCCCCGACCCAGCGAGCGTGCTCCTCGAAATCGACCCGCTCGACCAGCGGGTTCGGCGGGAATCCGGGCCTGTCGAGGACTGCGAGCTCGAACCGATCCGCGAGCGTCCGCTGGCCGCTCCACGTCGCTTCGCCGTTTGCGACGCTCCCGTGGACGAAGACGATGCGTTCCATGAAACTGGATCGTACGCGTGTAACGAAGTCCGGCGCTATTCGTGGAAAAGAGGCGGAATTGACTGTTACAAGGCAGTGATATTCTCTCTTCTCGGATGACCCCCGACGCCGCTGCATCCCCACATTCCCTCGCCACGGCTTCCGGGCTCCTCCTCGGCACGGTCGGTGCGGCGATGGCCGCGGGAGCCCTCCTCGGCTGGGCGTTCGGCTCGTGGGGGATCGGACTGCTCGTGGGGGCGGTCGCAGGAATACCGCTCGCAGTTCTCGTCGTGTACCTCGTCTACTCGAAACAGGAGCAGCGCGCTTGACGGCCGGGATCTTCTCGACGCCGAGACCGATTCCGGGCAGGCTCGGGCCGACGATTGCGGCCGGCGCTCTGATCGTCCTCGCGCTGCCGGTCTTCGCGGTCGCCGGCTGGCCGCTCCAGGGGTGGCTGCTCGCCGCGGTGCTGTGGGCAGGGGCGCTCGGCTTCTCCCTCCTACTGGCGCGCCTTCCGGGCGACCCCGGTAACCTCGCCGCGGCAAGCATGCGCGGCATCGGGACCAGCTCTCGCGCGCTTCTCGTCGGCATCCCACTCGTCGCGGTGACCGTGGCGAACGAGAGCGTCGGCGTGTCGGCGGCGATCCTCTACGCACTTGCCTTCACGGTCGAGCTCGTCGTGGGTCTCGTGGCCTACTTCGGCGCGGAGACCCGGACATGAAGCGGCTCGCTTTGCTCGTGCCGACGCTTCTCCTGGCGTCGCCGTCGCTCGCACTCGCCGCCGGCGACACGAGTGAGAACAAGGGCGCCTTCATCTCGGACGAGTGGGAGCTCCACGACTGGATCCCGATTCACATCGGGCCGCTCAACCTGTCGATCAACAAGGCGGTCGCATATCTGCTGCTCGGCGCGCTCGTCTCGTGTGTCATCGGGATCGTCTTCATGCGCGTCAAGGTGGGGAAGGATCCGACGCGCCGGCAGGCGCTCGGCGAGCAGATCTACGAGATCGCCCAGGTGCAGGTGGCCGAGCAGGGCCTTCCCACCAAGGCGGTCGGGCGCTGGTTCCCGTACGTCGCCTCGCTGATGATCTTCATCTGGACGGTCAACATGCTCGGGTTCATCCCGCTCCCGCTCTCGGATCAGAAGACGACGATCGCCGGAGTCCAGGTGCCGACGCTCGCGATCTTCGCCGCAACGTCCACGCTCTCGGTCACTCTCGCGCTCGCGCTCCTGACGTTCGTCTTCACCCACGTCGAGGGCATTCGTGCGAACGGCGCGTGGAAGTACTTCAAGAGTTGGATTCCAGACGTGCCGAAGGGGCTCTATCCGCTGATCGTCCCGCTCGAGATCCTCGGCCAGTTCATGCGGCTGATCAGCCTCTCCGTCCGTCTCTACGCGAACATGCTCGCCGGGCACATGCTGATCCTGACGTTCGTCGGGCTCATCATCGTGCTCGGCAACGTCTTCCTCGCGATCATCGCGGTTCCCGCCGCGACGCTCTTCTATCTCTTCGAGGTGATCATCGTCGTCTCGATCCAGGCCTACATTTTCGCCGCCCTGTCCGCCATCTACATCGGCTCGGCCATCGAGCCGGAGCATTAGGTGGTCGCCACCGCGGATACGCCAGTGCCTGTGCGGCTGCAAACCGTCGCAGGACGGCGTCCTCGGTCGCGTCCATATGCCCCGCATATGAACGCTCCCTGCGTCCTTGTCCTGCTCGGTTTTCGCGTGCCCAGACACCACCGTATCCGCGGTGGCAACCACTAGGAGGGAACCCCACATGCTGTCCTCGTTCTTCTACCTCGCAGCCGCCTCGGACGGCTCCGACGCCGGGAAGGCGATCGCGCTCGCGCTCGGCATCGGCCTCGGCGCGCTCGGTGCCGGGGTCGGCATCGGGAACATCTTCGGCTCGATGATCCAGGCCGTCGCGCGCCAGCCCGAGCTTCGCGGCGAGCTGCAGGGAATCCAGTGGCTCGGCTTCGCGCTGACGGAGGCCGTCGTCTTCTACGGCCTCATCGGCGGTCTGCTCGCGTACGTGCTCATCTGAGGATGCTCGATCTGCTCGCGTCATCGGGTCTCATCCAGGTCGTTCCGGGCCTCATGATCTGGACGCTGATCGCGTTCGGGATCACGTTCTTCGTGCTCAGACGCTTCGCGTTCGGGCCCATCCAGCGCACGATCGACGAGCGCCGAGCGCGGATCCAGAAGGCGGTCGAGGACGCGGATCACGCCCGGGAGGAGGCTCGCGAGCTCCTCGAGCAGCACCGGCAGCTGATCGCGCAGGCGAAGAGCGAGTCCGCGGAGATCCTCGCGGACGCGCGCAAGGTCGCGGACGCACAAGTTGCGCGCGTCAAGGAGGAAGCGGACGCGGAACGTCAGCGCCGGCTCGAGGAGACGCGCCGGCAGATCGAGGCCGAGACGAAACGCTCACTCGACCAGATCCGCTCGGAGGTCGCCGACCTCACGCTCGAGGCGACGGCGCGCGTCACCGGAAAGGTGCTCGACGCAGAGGACCAGCGGAGGCTGATCGACGAGGCGATCTCGGAGCTCGACTTCTCCACGTTCGAGCGCGAAGGCGCCTGACCGATGGCGGTCGCGCAGCGCATGTACGCCCGCGCGCTCTTCCAGGCTGCGCGCGACGAAGGCCGTCTCGAGCCGGTCGCCTCCGACCTCGCCGACCTCGCCGTGGCGCTCGACGAAGTCCCGGAGCTCCGCTCGTTCCTCCGAAACCCGGAGGTGGAGCCCGCCGGGAAGGCGGAAGTGCTGCGCGAGATCGCGGCCGGTGCCGACGAGCTCGTCCGCAACTTCGTCCATCTCGTCGCCGAGAAGGGCCGCGCCGGAGAGCTGGCCGAGATGAACCGGGAGCTCGAGGCGCTCGTCGCGCGCGAGCAGAACCGGCTCGCCGTCGAGCTCACGACCGCCCACGAGCTCTCGGACGAGGACGCGAAGGCCATCGTGGCCGCGATCGAGAAGGCGTCCGGGCGGACGGTCGAGGCGACGCGGACCGTCGACCCTGACCTGATCGGCGGCATCGTCCTCAAGGTCGGCTCGTTCCTCGCGGACGGAAGCGTGCGCGGCCGGCTCGAGCGGCTGCGCCGAGAGCTTGCCACTACCAGCTGAAATGAAAGACGCAAACACAGCGGCCGCGGAGCGGACGCCTTTAGGGATGTGTGCGATCGGTCTCCGCGCGAGCGGAATCCGATTTCGCGCTCAGGAGGAGACAGCGTGAAGCTACGCCCGGAAGAGATCACCGCGATCCTGAAGGACCGGATCGAGCAGTTCGAGGTCCAGACCGACCTGAGCGAGGTCGGCACCGTCCTTCAGATCGGAGACGGCATCGCCCGCATCCACGGGCTCGAGAACTGCGTCGCGCTCGAGCGACTCGAGCTCGAGCACGGCGTCGTCGGGATCGCGTTCAACCTCGAGGAGGACAACGTCGGCGCGGCGCTCTTCGGGGAGTGGGTGCACGTGAAGGAGGGCGAGCCCGTTCGCCGCACCGGCGACGTCATGAGCGTCCCGGTGGGCGAAGCGCTGCTCGGCCGCGTGGTCGATCCCCTTGGGACCCCCCTCGACGGCCAGGGCGCCATCGAGACGGACGAGCGGCGCCCGCTCGAGTTCAAGGCGCCCGGCGTCATCAGCAGGCAGCCGGTCAAAGAGGCGCTGCAGACCGGGATCAAGGCGATCGACTCGCTGACCCCGATCGGCCGCGGGCAGCGCGAGCTCATCATCGGCGACCGCTCGACCGGAAAGACCGCGCTCGCCGTGGACACGATCATCAACCAGCGGGGCGGCGACATGATCTGCATCTACGTCGCGGTCGGGCAGAAAGGCTCCACGGTCGCGCAGGTGGTCGAGAAGCTCCGCGACGCGGGTGCGATGGAGTACACGATCGTCGTCTCCGCGCCCGCGCAGGAGGCCGCTCCGATCAAGTGGATGGCGCCGTTCGCCGGCTGCGCGATGGGTGAGCACTTCCTCTACAACGGCCGCCACGCGCTCTGCATCTACGACGACCTCTCGAAGCACGCTGACGCCTACCGCCAGCTCTCGCTTCTGCTGCGCAGGCCGCCCGGTCGCGAAGCCTTTCCCGGCGACGTCTTCTATCTCCACTCGCGGCTGCTCGAGCGCGCGTGCAAGCTCTCGGACGAGCTCGGCGGCGGCTCTCTCACGGCGCTGCCGATCATCGAGACGCAAGCCGGGGACATCGCCGCCTACATCCCGACGAACGTCATCTCGATCACCGACGGCCAGATCTTCCTCGAGTCCTCCCTCTTCTTCTCCGGCGTTCGCCCGGCGATCAACGTCGGGACGTCGGTCTCGCGCGTGGGCGGGAACGCGCAGACGAAGGCGATGAGGAAGGTCGCGGGACGCCTGCGGCTCGACCTCGCGCAGTACCGCGAGCTCGAGGCCTTCGCCCAGTTCGGATCGGAGCTCGACACCGCGACCCAGAACGCGCTCGCGCGCGGCGAGCGCATGGTCGCGACCCTGAACCAGCCTCAGTACCAGCCGTGGCCGTTCGAGGACCAGGTCGCGGCGATCTACGCGGGCACCCAGGGCTGGCTCGACAAGATCCCGGTCGGCCAGGTGCCTCGCTTCCACGAGGAGTTGCGCGAGCACCTGCGTGCGGACGGTGACGTCCTTCCGTCCATCCGCGAGTCGGGCGATCTCTCCGACGAGACGGAGGAGAAGCTCAAGGCCGAGCTCGAGCGCTTCCTCCACGGCTTCAACATCGAGGAGGAGAAAGGGCTCGCGGGATAGCTCGTGGCCTCCGTCCAGGATCTCAAGCGCCGGATCCGCTCGATCCGGAATACGCGCAAGATCACACGCGCGATGGAGCTGGTCGCGGCAGCGAAGCTGCGGCGTGCCGAGCAGCGGATCCGCGCACTACGTCCGTACGCGGAGACGATGAACGAGCTGATCTCGGGCGTCGGACGCGCGGCCTCGTCCGTGCGACTCCCGCTCCTCGAGCAGCGCGAGGAAGTGGCGGCCGTCGCACTCGTGCCGCTGACCGGCGACCGCGGGCTCGCAGGCGCGTTCAACGCCCAGATCATGCGGCGCGCCTTCGCGCTCGAGCGCTCGCTGCAAGCGGAAGGGAAGACCGTTCGTTGGGTCGCCGTCGGGAAGAAGGGGCGCTCGACGCTGACGTTCCGGCGACGCGAGCTCGCGGGCTCGTACCTCGGCTTCACCGACCGGCCCGCGTACGCGGACGCCCAGGCCGTCGCGCACCGCGTCGCGGAGCTTTTCACGAGCGGCGAGGTCGACCGCGTCGTCCTCGTCTACAACACGTACGTGTCCGCGCTGACCCAGCGTGTGACCGAGCAGGAGATCCTCCCGATCTCGGCCGAATTGCTCACGACCGACGAGGAGGAGCGGAGGGACGACGCCCTCCGAGGCGACTTCATCTTCGAGCCGGAGCCGGAAGAGATCCTCGAGCGCCTGCTTCCGGTCTACCTCGAGACGCAGATCTACCGCGCGCTGCTCGAGTCGACTGCCTCCGAGCAGGGCGCGCGCATGACCGCGATGCGGAGCGCCTCGAAGAACGCCGGCGAGCTGATCGACACGTTGACGTTGCAGATGAACCGCGCACGGCAGGCCGAGATCACACAGGAGATCCTCGAGGTGGTTGCCGGAGCGGAGGCTTTGGTCTAACAGCTCGCTAACAACCGTCGCCGGCGCGCGTTGAAGTAGCTGAGGATGGCCACCCCGATCGACGAAACGGACGCGGCTACCATCACGCGGGTGGAGCCCGCGGTCACGGAGACCGAGCCCGAGCGTTTCGCCCAGGCGAGCGCGATCGCCGACCGCTTTCTCGACAACCTCGAGACCGTCGTCTACGGCAAGCGCGACGAGATCCAGCTCGTCCTCACCGCCATGATCTGCGGTGGGCACGTGCTCCTCGAGGACGTCCCCGGAACCGCAAAGACCGTGCTCGCGCGCGCGATTGCGGGGAGCATCGAGGGAGCGACTCCCTCGCGCATCCAGTGCACCCCCGACCTGCAGCCCACCGACGTGACCGGGCTCTCCGTGTTCGACCAGAAGACGCGGGACTTCGAGTTCCGGCCTGGGCCGATCTTCGCCAACGTCGTTCTCGTCGACGAGATCAACCGGGCGACACCCAAGACGCAGTCCGCGCTGCTCGAGGCAATGGCCGAGGGGCAGGTAACGGCGGACGGCGTCACGCGGGAGCTGCCTCGCCCGTTCCTGCTGCTCGCGACGGAGAACCCGATCGAGTACGAAGGGACCTTCCCGCTGCCCGAGGCGCAGCTCGACCGCTTCTTCTTGCGGACGGCGCTCGGCTACCCGGGAGTGGACGACGAGCTGCGCATCCTCGAACAACAGCGCTTCGCCCATCCACTCGAGACCCTCCGCCCGATCGTGAACCTCGACGACGTGGAAGAGGTGCGGCTCGCGGCGCAGTACGTCTACCTCGACGGAGCCCTGCACCGCTGGATCGTCGAGCTCGTACGCGCGACTCGCGAGCAGGAGGCCGTCGTCATCGGCAGGCGGAAGCCTCGCGCTCGAGCGCGCCGCGCGGGCGTGGGCGCTGCTCGAGGGGCGGAGCTACGTGGTGCCGGGAGACATCGAGCGACTGTTCGTCCCCGTGCTCGTCCACCGGGTCGTCTTCACATCCGGCTTCGTCGCCCGTGCGCGCGCCTCGACCTGGGCCGAGGCGATCGAGGAGTTCCGCCGCGCCTGTCTCGACGTTGCGCCGCAGCCCGGCTCCGCGGACGATCCGCTCTTCGTTCCCGAGCGGACTGGCGGCTAGGCGGCGGCCGCGTCTTGGCCGGCGCTCGCCTCACCTTTCCGCTCGTCCCTCGTCGGCGCGTCCTCGCGCTCTCGGTCGGACTGACGAGGAGCGTTCGCAGGGGGGTGGGCTCGGACGTCGCCGGGTCCAGGCCGTACCACCCCGGCGACGACATGCACGCGATCGACTGGGCAGCGTCCGCCCGGCTCTCGACCGCGCGCGGAAGCGACGAGTTCGTCGTGCGGGAGCGCTTTGCCGAGGAGGCACCGAAGATCGTGATCGTGTGCGACCGGCGTCCCGAGATGGCCTGCTACGGCTCCCCCTTCCCGTGGCTCGACAAGGCCGCTGCCATGCGCCAGGCGGTCGAGCTCATCCTCGCGAGCGCAGGAGCTTCGGGCGGCTACGTCGGCTACCTCGACTACGCCGACGGCGAAGCGCACTGGCGGCCGCCGAAAGGCGAGCGGAAGCTCCTCGAGCTCCGCGACCCGCGGCTCTGGTCGTCGGAGTTCGCGGGTCCGCCTGACTGGCTCGAGCGCTCGATCGCGCATCTCGCCAGCTTCCCGCGGGCGATCACGGCAGGGACCTTCGTCTTCGTCCTGTCCGATTTCGTCCCGTCCCCATCTAGGGAGACGTGGTTGGCCGCGAGACAGCATCCCTGGGACCTCGTCCCAATCGTGATCCAGGATCCGGTCTGGGAGCAGAGCTTTCCGGACACGAGTGGGGTCGCAGTCTCGCTTCGCGACCCTCGCACGCATCGGGTCCGAAACGTTCGCCTGACGGCGAGCGAGGCTGCCGCTCGAAGGTCCTCGAACGAGGAACGCCTTCGCGAGCTGATGGCGACATTCCAAGCGGTCGATCTCGATCCGGTCCTGCTTTCCTCGAACAGCCGCGAGCAGATTCTCTCCGAGTTCCTCGTCTGGGCAGCCGTGCGCCGCGCGGGACGTCCGGGGCTGCGCTGATGCGGATCGGACCTCGGTGACGAGCCGCAACGTGCTCGCCGGCCTCGGGCTGGCCGCCATGATTGCCGCGACGGTCGTCGGCGTTCTCGTCGCGACCCGTTCCTCGAGCGATTCGGCCCGCCGCCCGGTTCGCATCGGCACCGCGCTCTCGCCACGGACACCCCTCTTCGGGGACACCGTCACGGCACGTCTCGAGTTCGCCGGGGACACGCGGCGCGTCGTCCCGGGCTCCGTGCGGGTCGACGCTCGTTTCGGCTCGTATCGGACGGTTGCGAAGCCGCTGCTCGTGCGGAAGATCGCGGGAGACGCCGAGTACGTCGTCTGGACGGCGAGCCTCCGCTGCCTTGCCAGGTCGTGCCTCGCCGGCAGGGCAGAGAAGCGCCTCACCTTCCCGCCGGCACGCGTGACCTACGCGGTCCGCGGCTCCGGGACGGCTCCGCAGGTCGCACGTTCGTTGTCCGTAGCCTGGCCGGCGCTACTCGTCTATTCCCGCATCGATCCGATCGAGATCAAGGCCTCCGATCCGCGGGACGAGCCTCCGTGGCGTGCGGATCTCGCGTCCCTCCTGAACGTCAGCTACCGGACGCCGCCGAGCCCGACCGCCGCCGTCGCCTACGGCCTGGGCGGGATGCTGATTCTCGGGGCATTCGTCCTCGCTGCGCCGCTTCGGCGGCGCGACGAGGACGCACCGGTTCTGACCGTCGAGCTCGAGCCCTCGCCGGTGCCGCAGACCCCGTTCCAGCGGGCCCTCGCGCTCCTCGAGCGCTCGTCCGCTGGAGCCGACGAAGTCGGGGCGAGGCGCCGCGCGCTCGAGCTCGTCGCGGTGGAGCTGCTCCGACGAAACGAGAGCACGTTGCGGCGATCCGCCCAGCGGCTTGCCTGGTCGCAGCAGGCGCCGAGCGAGGCAGATGCTCGAGCGCTCGCGCGGAGCGCCCGTGACGCCACACGCGACGGGAGCGACGATGCTGCGCACTGAGCGATTCGCACTGCTCATGCGACGACGAAAAGGGATCCCCTACGGCGATCTCGAGCCGATGCGGCGACCAATGCTCCGGACGCTCGGGATCCGGGTGGCCGTGTTGCTCGCGCTCGCGGCGCTCTTCTCGGGCGCCGCGCTCGCAGCCACCGACTCCGGTACGACCAGCTCGGACGTCGTCCCGCAGGGGACGACGAGCGTGCTCGTCATCGATCTCTCGAAGAGCATCATCGAATCGGAGTTCGAGCCCGTCGCCGCGACGCTGCGTCGTCTGATCGCGACGAACACCCCGACGGGGCTCGTCGTCTTCTCCGACGTCGCCTACGAGCTCCTGCCGCCCGGAGCGCCGGCGAGCGCGCTCGTCCCGCTCCTGCGCTTCTTCACTCCCGTGCGTGGCGGCTACCCGACGAATCCGTGGCAGGCGACGTTCCGGGCGGGCACGAAGATCTCGGCTGCACTCGACCTCGCGCACGACATGCTCACGCGGGCCGGGATCAAGAACGGCTCGATCGTGCTCATCAGCGATCTCGAGACCGCGTCGAGCGACGCTGCGCAGCTCTCCGGCACGCTCTCGCAGCTACGTCGCGAGAAGGTGCAGATACGAGTCGTCCCGCTCCGTCCGAGCAAGGAGGCGCTCGATCTCTTCAACTCGCTCCTCCCGCCCGGGTACCTGGTGGCCAAGCCGAACACGGTCGTGTTCGAGCCGACGAGCGCCGAGGGCACGCTCGGCCGGAAGCTGCCGGTGCTCCTCGTCGTGCTCGGCGGCCTTCTCCTGCTCGCGCTCGCGGCAAACGAGCGCTGGTGCTCACGGGTGGCCGTCCCAAGCTCCTCGGGCGGTTTGTCGTGAGAAGAGGCATCCGCATCGTTGCGGTCGTCGCCGGTCTCAGTGCGGGAATCGCCCTCGTCCTCCTCGCGACCGACGTCCTCCTCTGGCAGAGAGCGATGGGCTCGAGCGATACGCGCTTCGCGTCCGGCTCGCTGGCGAACGGTCTCTGGAAGCCGGATCAGCTCGTCCCGTTCGGAGCGGCACAGGCGCTACTCGGCGTCGACGACGACCTCGCGTACCGGCAGGCGGTCCGCGCGTTCGTCCTCGGCCGCCCGCGAGACGAGCCGTTCAGGAGCACGGAGCTTCTCGGCCAGCGCGGGCAGGCGCAGGATCTCCTGCAGAGCATCGCCGACTCGAACAGTGAGCCGAGGCGCCGCGCGGAGGCGGCGAACCTGGTCGGCGTGCTCGGCTTCGCGAACGCGGCGATCGACCAGGACCAAGCCTACGTCTACCTGAGCCAGTCGATCGTCCGTTTCCGGCAGGCGATCTTGCTCGACCCAGGAAACGACGACGCGAAGTACAACCTCGAGCTCGCCCTGACCCGGCTGGAGAAGACGCCGCGTCCCAGCGGTCAGAAGCAACCGCGCAGCTCCAGCGGCGGGGCGAGATCCGGGGCGGGAACGGGCGAGCCGGGATCCGGGTATTGACGGACCTGGGCCCGCTCACGTTCTTGAGCCCTGCGGCAGGGCTCGTGGCGCTCGTCGTGCTGGTACCTCTGGCCGCGCTCGTCGCCGCGACGAGGCGGGCTCGGCACGTGCGCTCGGTGCTCCAGCTGGCCGAGCCGGCCTCGATCCTCCGCCGGGTGGCGATCGCGGTCGTGGCCGTCGGGGTGCTGGTGGGGCTCGCGGCCGCCCAGCCCGTGTGGGCCCAGACGCGGACGCAGAGGATGAGATCGGACGCCGAGGTCAACTTCGTCTTCGACACCTCGCGCTCGATGCTCGCGAGCGTCGGACCTTCCGGGCCGGATCGTCTCGACCGCGCCAAGGCCGAGGCGCTCAGGCTGCACGACCGGCTGTCGGACGTGCCCGCCGGTGTCGCCTCGATCACCGACCGTACGCTCCCTCACCTCTTTCCGACCCCGAGCCGGCAAGCCTTCCGGGCGACCGTCGACCAGGCGATCGCGATCGAGCAGCCGCCGCCGATGGCGTATTTCCGGATCAAGAGCTCGACGCTTGCGCCGCTCTCGGCAGTCGCCACGCGCGGGTTCTTCTCGCCCGCCGCACGACACCGGGTGCTCGTCGTTATGACCGACGGCGAGAGCCGGCCCTTCGACGCGACGGCGCTCGGGATCGTGCTCCGTCGCGGACACGGAATCCGTCCCGTCTTCGTCCACGTCTGGGACGAGAAGGAGCTCGTCTATGCGAACGGCACGCCGGAGCCCGACTATCGACCGGATCCGACAAGCGCCGCGCTGCTCGCACAGACGGCTGCGGCCGCGGGAGGCAGCGCTTTCGACGAGAGCGACCTCTCCGGGGCCGTCGCGGCAATCCGCAGCGACCTCGGAAGTGGCCCTACGCGCGCGGAGCCGGCATCGCGGTCCGAGCTCGCGCTCGGGCCGTACATGCTGCTCGCCAGCGCACTCCCGCTCCTCTTCCTGCTGCTACGCCCCGCGCGCTAGCTCTCAGGAGCTGCGACCTCGAGGCTCGCCGGCATGGTCTCGGGAAAGCCGTGCTCGTCCATGTACGAGATCGCTCGGCTCGCGATCCAGATCACCGTCGCGGCATCAACTTCGCCCAGCATGTCACGGACGACGGCGTCGCCTCCGCCTGCGCGGCCGCGTGCGCCTGCTCCTGCGCGCCGCACGCGGCACAGGGCGAGGACGGCCTGGTCGACGTCGTTCCCCTCCTCGTACCAGCTCGCGCCGTTCGCCCGCTCGAGCAGCGGGACGATCTCCTCTGCGATCGCGCCGAGCTCGTGGAGCGCGGGATTCATCTCGCGCGGCGGCTCTCTGCCCGGGATGTGCACTGCTGCTCCTTTCGGCATCATGCTGCCTCGTGGGTCAGACTTTTGGCTCAACGATACGCCCTTTGCACCTCGTCCCGGTTGTGCGACAAGGTGCTAACTTTGCGCGGCTCGTCGCGTCTGAAGAGGCGTACGTCCGTCGGTGCGGACTATCGGTGGACACATGAAAGGGAGGCATTACATGCATCGATTTGGTTTGGCGGCGATTGCGCTCGTAGCGCTTGTCGCCGCCGTGTTCGTCGGGGGAGGCTCGGCGAGCACATCAGCCAGCCCCAAGAAGGGCGGGCAGGTCGTGTTCGGCGCCGAGCAGGAGCCCCCGTGCTTGAACGGTTTCCTGAGCGGGTGCAACAACACCTGGACGTCCTGGACGGTCGGGACGCAGTACCGCGGGCTGTACATTCAGAAGCCCGACTTCTCGTTCGTGCCCGACCTCGCCCAGAGCGCCAAGATCGTCAAGGCGAAGCCCATGACGATCGCCGTGAAGATCAAGAAGCAGGCGGTCTGGAGCGACGGCGTCCCGGTCACCTACCAGGACTTCAAGTACGTCTGGCAACAGGAGATCAACCCGAAGAACGACGTCGCAAGCCGCAGCGGCTACGACTCGATCAAGGCGATCACGCCCACGAGCAAGGACGGCAAGAGCTTCAACGTCATCTTCAGCAAGCCGTTCGCTCCCTGGAAGGCCCTCTTCGTGAACTCGCTCTATCCGGCGCACGCTCTCAACGGGCAGCCCGACTTCAACAACGTCTGGCTGAACGACACGAACAACCCGAAGACGGGCAAGCCGATCAGCGACGGCCCCTTCACCATGACGAACTACACGAAGGGCCAGTCGATGACGTTCACTGCGAACCCGAAGTGGTGGGGTCCGCACAAGCCGTATCTGAGCAAGGTCGTCTTCGTCTTCCGGACGAACACCGACACGGAGATCCAGGCGATCCGCGGCGGCGAGGTCGACGCGATCTACCCGCAGCCGCAGCTCCAGCTCGTTGACCTCAAGGGCCAGCCTGGACTCAAGATCGAGTCCAATGCGGGCACCACGCTCGAGCACCTCGACTTCAACGAGCAGCTCAAGGGCGGCATGCCGCTCCTGCGGGCGCCTTGGTTCCGGCAGGCGCTTGCCTATGCGGTCAACCGGCAGGCCGTCATCACCCAGATCTACAAGAAGTTCAACCCGAAGCAGCAGGTCCTGCAGAACCTCACCTACGGCAACAGCCAGAAGGGCCTGTACGTCCCGCACTTCCAGAAGTACGTCTTCAGCCCGACGAAGGTCGCGTCGATCATGACCAAGCACAACTGCACCAAGGGCAGTGACGGGATCTGGTCCTGCAACGGCACCAAGGCAACGATCAAGTACGGCACGACGACCGGCAACAAGCTCCGTGAGCTCGTGCAGGAGATCGTGCAGGCGCAGGCCAAGAGCGCCGGCATCCAGTTCGTGACCGACAACGACCCGTCGCGGCTCTTCTTCCCGCGGGTCTCGGACGGCAACTACCAGATCGCCATGTTCGCCTGGGTCGGCACGGGTGACCCGTTCGGCCAGACGGACATCTACGGCATCGGTGGAGGCTCGAACTGGAAGGGCTACAACAGCGTCAAGGTGACCAACCTGTTCAAGGCCTCGGACGCGGAGCTCAACCCGACCAAGCGGACGGCTCTCGTGAACGCCGCGGACGCGAACATGGCGGCGAACGTCCCGACGCTCCCGGTGGTCCAGAAGCCGACGTTCCTCGTCTACAAGACGAAGATCCACGGCATCCGGGACAACTCGACGGTCCAGGGTCCGACCGACAACATGCAAGACTGGTGGGTCGGCTAAGCTGACCGCCTGATTCGAGCGAAGCTGGATCCCGTCCGGTACGAGCCGCGCGGGATCCAGCGTTAAACGAGGAGTAGGCGATTCATGCTCACGTTCATCGCCCGGCGCATCCTCTACAGCATCCCCGTCCTCATCGCGACGAGCTTCCTCATCTTCGCCGGGGTGTCGCTGATCGGAGATCCCCTGGGCGGGCTGAAGGTGAACCCGCTCGCCTCTCAGCAGACGATCGACCACATCACGGCGGAGAAGCACCTGAACGATCCGATCCCGGTTCGCTACGGGTACTGGGTGCGGGACGCGGTCACGCACAAGTTCGGCACGCCGCTCCTGAGCAACGTTCCGATCTGGGACGACCTGAAGCGCGTCATCCCGCACACGCTCATGCTCGTCGTCACCGCCGAGCTCATCTCGCTCCTGATCGGGGTCTCCATCGGGATCTACTCGGCGATACGCCAGTACTCCGTCTTCGACTATGCGGCGACCACGTTCAGCTTCCTCGGCTTCGCCATGCCCGTGTTCTGGCTCGCGCTGATGGCCCAGATCCTCTTCACGAACCTGTTCTTAGCCTGGCATGTCCGGATCTTCTACACGTCGGGCCTGAGCTCGCCCGACCCCGGCACCGGCATCCACTGGGTGCTCGACCGCGCGCAGCACCTGGCGATTCCAGTCATGGTTCTCTGTGTGCTCAACCTCGCGGTGTACAGCCGCTTCATGCGTGCCTCGCTGCTCGAGGTCGTCAACACCGACTACGTGCGGACTGCCCGCGCGAAGGGTCTCACCGAGAAGCGGGTGACCATGAAGCATGCGGTTCGAAACGCCCTCATTCCGGTCGTGACGCTCGCGGCACTGAACTTCGGAGCGTTGATCGGGGGCGCCATCGTCACCGAGCAGATCTTCCAGCTCGACGGGATGGGAAACTACTTCATCCAGAACCTCCTCAACACGGACATCTATCCGATCATGGCCTGGCTCATGGTCGTCGCCGTGGCGGTGATCTTCTTCAATCTGATCGCGGACATCCTCTACGGTGTCCTCGACCCGAGAGTCCGCTATGACTGATCACTCGCTCGAGCAGGACCGTACGCTCGCCGCGGCTCCGGTGGCGGGCGGCGCGGCCGCGGTTGGGGCGACCGGCGCGGAAGAGCTCGTCTACGAGTCCGGGCTCGAGGTCGAGGTCCGGAGCCAGTGGACGTACGCGAGACGCAGATTCATGCGCCACCGTTTGGCCGTCGGGAGCCTGATCATCCTCATCATCATCCTGGGGGCAGGGCTCCTTGCGCCCTGGGTCGCGCCGTACAGCTTCGAGGGATACGACGTGAACAGCCTCGAAGCCGCACCCTCGCTCCACCACCCCTTCGGCACGGACCTCCTCGGGCGCGACTACCTCAGCCGCGTCCTGTACGGCATCCGCACCTCGGAGCGCGTGGCGTTCATCGTCATGGTCCTCGCCACCATGGTCGGCACGGCCGTTGGCATGGTTGCGGGCTACTACAGCCGCTGGGCGGACAACCTGCTCATGCGCTTCACCGACCTCATCCTCACGCTGCCGGCCCTGGCGGTGCTGCTCGTCGCCGCCGGGCTGATCGGGAAGGGGAACCAGTATCGGGTGGCGATCATCCTCTCGCTGCTCCTGTGGACCGCGCTCGCGCGAATCGTGCGCGGGCAGTTCCTGTCGCTGCGAGAGAAGGAGTACGTCGACGCGGCCAAGGCAGCCGGAGCGGGCGATCTCCGGATCATGTTCCGACACATGCTTCCGAACTCGATGGGGCCGATCGTCGTCTTCGCGACGCTGACTCTCGGCGTCGCCATCCTGCTCGAGGCATACCTCTCGTTCCTCGGCTTCGGCGTGCAGCCACCGACCCCGGCGCTCGGAAAGCTGATCGCGGACGGACAGGACGTGTCCTCGCACGACTGGTGGCTCGTCACCTTCCCGGGGCTGACGATCGTCCTCATCGTGCTCTGCATCAACTTCGTTGGGGACGGCCTGCGAGACGCGCTCGATCCGACTCAGCGAGTTCGTGCCTGAGCCGGTTCTCTCGATCCGCGATCTGACCGTCGAGTTCAAGACCGAGGACGGGATCGTCCACGCCGTCGACGGTGTGACCTACGACGTCTTCCCGGGCGAGACGCTCGGGATCGTCGGCGAGTCTGGTTCCGGCAAGAGCGTGAGCATGCTGGCGGTGCTGGGCCTGATACCGCAGCCGCCCGGCAGGATCGTCAAGGGCGAGGCGGTCTACAAGGGTCGCGACGTGATGGAGATGTCGAAGGGCGAGCTGCGGCGGCTGCGAGGCGGCGACATGGCCATGGTGTTCCAGGATCCGATGACGTCGCTCAACCCGGTCCTCAAGGTGGGGTTCCAGCTGACAGAAGCGATCCAGGCGCACAACGACGGCGTCAGCGACGCCGAGGCGCGGAAGCGCGGCGTCGGTCTTCTGGAGCTCGTCGGGGTTCCGAACGCGGAGCAGCGGTTCGACCAGTTCCCGCACGAGTTCTCCGGCGGGATGCGCCAGCGAGCCATGATCGCGATGGCGATTGCGAACTCGCCGTCGCTGCTGATCGCGGACGAGCCCACCACCGCGCTCGACGTGACCATTCAAGCGCAGATCATCCAGGTCCTGAGGACGGCTCAGGAAGAGACGCACGCCGCCACGATCCTGATCACGCACGACCTCGGTCTCGTCGCGGAGCTCGCCGACCGCGTCGTCGTCATGTACGGCGGCCGGATCGTCGAGAAGGGCGACGTCTTCACGATCTTCTCGAAGCCGCGCCATCCGTACACGGTCGGTCTCATGGAGAGCCTCCCCGGTCTGACCGTAGGCCAGGTAGGACTGCAGCCGATTCCCGGGCAGCCGCCGAGCCTCATCAGCCTCCCCCCGGGCTGCGCATTCCATCCCCGCTGCTCGCTCTCCAACGGTCGCGTACGGTGTCGGACGGAGATTCCGATGCTTCGCGACACCGGACATCCCGAGCACATATCGGCCTGCCACTTTCACGAGGAGCTAGAGGGGTACCAGTCGAAGCTCGTCTCGGAGCCGGTCGCATGAGCGACGGTGCGGGGATCACGTCCGTTCGGCCCGAGGTCCCGGCGGACGGCGGACGGCAATCTGTCGAGGGCACGATCCTGCGGGTCGAGAACCTCGTCAAGTACTTCCCGATCCGAAAGGGCATTCTCAAGCGGACCGTCGGTCAGGTCCACGCGGTCGACGGCGTCGATCTCGAGGTGAAGCAGGGCGAGACGCTCGGGCTCGTCGGCGAGTCGGGCTGCGGGAAGTCGACTCTGGCGCGCACGATTCTGAAGCTGGTCGAGCCGACTTCGGGCACGATCGTCGCGAATGGCCGCGACATCACGCGCTTCAACCGCAAACAGATGCGAAGCGTTCGTCGCGAGCTCCAGATCGTCTTCCAGGACCCGTACGCCTCCCTCAACCCGCGGATGACCGTGCGCAACATCGTCGGCGAGCCGCTCAGGATCCACAACATCGCGAACGCCAGCACGGAGCGGAACCGGCGCGTAGAGGAGCTCCTGCGCACCGTCGGCTTGAGCCCCGAGCACGCGAATCGCTTCCCCCACGAGTTCTCCGGTGGCCAGCGCCAGCGGATCGGGGTCGCTCGGGCGCTCGCGCTCAACCCGCAGCTCCTCATCCTCGACGAGCCGGTCTCTGCGCTCGACGTCTCCATTCGCGCGCAGGTGATCAACCTGCTCGAATCGCTGCAGAACGAGTTCGCGCTGACGTACCTCTTCGTCGCTCACGACCTCTCGATCGTGCGGCACGTCTCGGATCGCGTGGCCGTCATGTATCTGGGCAAGATCGTCGAGGTCGGCACGCGCGAGCAGGTCTATGACCGGCCGACGCATCCCTACACGCAGGCGCTGCTCTCGGCGGTTCCGATCGAAAGCCCTCAGCAGCGCGGCATACGCAAGCGCATCGTGCTCGAAGGCGACGTCCCGAATCCCGCCAACCCGCCTTCCGGCTGCCGCTTCCGGACGCGCTGCTGGAAGGCGAAAGAGATCTGTGCCGAGGTAGAGCCGCCGCTCGAGACGCGTGGCCACGACCACCTGAGCGCGTGTCACTTCGCCGAGGTCCTGAAGCCGCTCGATCTCGCGGAGCAGGAGAAGATCGCCGTGCGCGCGCCGACGGTCGAGACCGAGGCCTAACCAAGCCGGACGACAGTCGTCACACACGGTAATGGGGTCGTACTTCAGCCCGGTGTGTGACCGTGTCCGAAGCCAGATCTCGCTGGACCTCGACGGCGAGCTCTCGCAGCTCGAGCGGGCCATGGTCGCGCGCCATCTCGACCGTTGCTCCTCGTGCTCGGCCTTCCGTGGCGACCTCACCGCCTTCACCTCGACGCTGAGGGAGACTCCGCTCGAGCGCCCCGAGCACGCGATCGTCCTACCTCGGCTGCGCCGCGCTCGGCTCGACGGGATACGCGGAGCTGCGTTGCGAGTGGGCGCTGCGGCGGCGGGTATCGCGCTCATCCTCGGAGTCGGCCTTGGCGAACGCGAGCTCGTGGGCTCGGCCGGCTCGAAGTCGTCGGGTCGCCCCGCATATCTCGACTCGCAGAGCTACGAAGGACGCTTCATCCGG
>VAWZ01000088.1:13580-27687 GCA_005888365.1 Actinomycetota bacterium | reverse complement strand
ACTGGCGACAGCTCTCGACGACCTCGAAGCGCTTTCTTCCAATCCTTCTCTAGCTTCTCGGAGACAACGAGAAAGAGAAGGTGGAGGACATCGTCGACCGCGCGACGGTCGTGCCGGAGAGCATGAACCGGGACAAGTGGGCGGAGGGCGGCGCTGTTGGACTGCGGTACGAGTACCTACTCGTCGCAGTGCAGGGCCGACTTCGCGTCTTCTGCTCCCTGCACCATCGTGTGGTCTGCACGACCTGCCTTCATGCGGAGGGCACGAAACGCGTCCGTGTCTCCAGCCGCGACGCCACGCTCGTCGTGTGGTCGCCCGACTACGGCGGCAAGCGCAAGGCGTGGGTTCGCTTCGACGACGGCACGGATGCCATCGTCGGCGGCTCACGCGTTGAGCGGTAGCCGCTGCAGCAGCGCGTCCACGCGCGCGAAGCCGCCCTTCGCTCCTTCCTCGACGCCGTACTGCATCGTCGTGTCGCGCTCCTCGGTCGTAGCGAAGCGCATCGTCTGCGTCAGCTTCGTCCGCTTGCCCAGATCCTCGAACTCGAGCGTCTGCAGGTGGTTCTGGAACGTCTGCACGAGCCGCTTGGGCGCGTCGACCTCGCGGAACTCGCCCTCGACGACGCCGAAGGCGGTGCTGAAACGGTACGTGCCGCCAGGACGGACGTCCATCTCCTCGACGACGGTGCCGTCGCCCCACCATTCCGGGATCAGCTTCGAGTCGGTCCAGACGGAGAAGACGTGCGCGCGCGGTGCGTCGAAGATCCGCTCGACGCGGATCTCGAGCTCGTTCGGGGTGGTGACGGCGGTCTCGTTCATCAGCCCACTGCTTTCTTCACGAGCGCGCCGATCCTGGCCTCGTCGGCTGCGGTCAGCTTCGTCAGCGCGAAGGCGACCGGCCACATGGAGCCTTCGTCGAGCTTGGCGCTGTCGTTGAAACCGAACATCGCGTACCGCTCCTTGAACTTCCCCGCGTTGCGGAAGAAGCAGACGACCTTGCCGTCCTTGGCATACGCCGGCATCCCGTACCAGGTCTTCGGGGAGAGGTCTGGGGCGGTGGCTTTGATGAGCTCATGGAGCCGCTTGGCGATGGCGCGATCCTGCGGCGACATCGCGGCGATCGCGGCGCGCACGGCGCTTTCCCCGTCCGTCTTGTCCTTCAGCTCTCGGGCGCGCGCTTTCATCGCGGCCTTTTCCTCGGCCGTGAATCCTTCCTTCTTGTTGGTGCTCTTGGCGGACTGCTGCTTGCCCTTCGTAGTGCTGTTCATCGGTCTCCTTTCGTGCGTTCCACGACCTGGGCGAAGCGGTCGAGCCGCTGCAGCCACGTGCTGATGTCCTCGAAGGCGTAGGGCGCGAGCATGCACCTGCGGACACGGCCGACCTTCTCCGTCGTCACGAGCTGCGCCTCCTCGAGCAGCCGGATGTGCTTCTTCATCCCGGTGGGCGACATGCCGAAGGGCTCGGCGAGCTCGCTGACCGTCGCGCTGCCGGAACCGAGCCGTTCGAGGACGGCGCGGCGGGTCGGGTCGGCGAGGGCTGCGAAAGCGCGGTCGACGGTTGTTGGATACTGAACCAATAGGTTCACTATAGTAGGTTTAGCGTCTGAATCAGCTCGCCGCCTCCCATCACGTGGAGAGCCTTGGAGCACAGGAGCTCTTGCGCATCCGGCTTGCTGGCGTGCCTCGGCTGACCGTCACCGGCGATCCGGGGCGGGACGAGCGGCCGACTTGGCGCATGTGCGGTGCTGGAGCCGCGAACCGACCCGATCGGCGTCAGTCCGGGTACTCGTCCTTCCGCCACGCACGGGGCTCGGCGGGTTGGGGTTTGGGCGTTCGCTCGAGCAGGAAGCTGTAGTACGGCGCGACGAACGGGTCGGGCGCCATCACCGTGTACGTGTGGTAGACGGTCCCGTTCTCGCGCGCGAAAGCGATCCAGCTCGGGCCCTCGCGCAGTCCGTCCTTGAGCTCGGCCCCGATCTGGCGTGACCACTCTTCGAGCCAGCCGGGCGGGTTGTCGATCATCTCCTTGACCTCGGGAATCTGCTGCGCCTGCGCCTCGGTCAACGCAAGGCCGAAGTCGAAGGCGAAGTCCGTGTTGTAGGTGGAGACGTAGGGAAACTGCCAGCCCATCCGCCGCTTGTAGGCGGTCAGCCGCTCGATCGGGGCCCGCGAGAAGCAGAGCAGCGTCACGTCGCGGTGGTTCAGGTGGACGAGCGAGCCGTCGAGCCCGTCGCCCAGGCTGGTGCAGCCGGGGCAGGCGCCGAGCGCGTAGTCGGGGCCGAACATGATGTTGTAGGCGAGCAGCTGTGAGCGCCCGTCGAAGAGCTCGGCGAGGGTCTTCTTGCCGTCCTCGGTGTCGAACTCGTACTCCTTCTCGACCGGGACCCAGGGGAGATCGAGACGCTTGCTCTTGATCTCCTCGTTTCGCTCCGCCTGCTCGGCCTCGAGCTTGGCGAGCTCGTCCCGGGTCGCCTGCCATTCCTCGCGGGTTCCGATCTTGTGTTCGGGCATCTCATCTCCCTCCGTCGGACTCGAACGGTCTCGCGCGAGCCGATCCCATCGTCGGATCGCACGCTACCGGGATCACTAGATGAGACCTGCGGGGGCTCGGAAACTCATCGCATCGGCCCGCGAACCGCAGCTCTTGCTCAAGGCTCCGCGGTAGCTGGAAAACGCTCTGAACTTGGAGAACCGGGCGTACCCGTCAGGGGAATGCGCGGCCGATACATGGAGCGTCTGGGGAGCCGGTCGCAACTGGTGGCAACCGGTGGCAAATAGGAGAGCCTCGCCCTGGTCCCCGAACGACACAGGTCGACGGAGAGCTCGAGTCGTGCACCTGGTGCTCGTCGCCGCACCCGCGCTCGGCGTTGTACGCGGGCAGGACTTAGCCGTCCGTCACGCGTGCGGGTTCGACCTGATCGAGTGTCGCCGCCCAGCTTGCGAGGAGGTTCAACGCCTCCTCCGACTTCGAACCGGGCTCGGCGGTGTAGACGAACAGCATCAGGCCTGCGTCGGCTGCAAGCCCCATCGTCTCGAAAGTGAGTTCGAGGTCGCCGACGACAGGGTGATGGAAGCGCTTGACGCCGGTGTCGTGGAAGCGAACGTTGTGCGCCGCCCACCGAGTGCGGAACGTGTCGCTCCGCGTCGAGAGCTCGCCGATGAGGTCCGAAAGGCCACGGTCGTACGGGTCGCGGCCAGCTTCAGAGCGCAGGATCGCGACGGCGTCGGTCGCAACCTGCTCCCAGTCGACGTAGAAGTCGGTCGCGCGCGGGTCGAGGAAGATGAAGCGCGCCGAGTTCGCAGGCCCGTGCGCACTGTCGAAATGCTGCGCGTAGAAGGCACGACCGAGGCGGTTGGCGGCGAGGATGTCCATGCGCCCGTTGCGGACAAACGCTGGCGCTCCCGTGATCGCGTCGAGCATGCGCTGCACGCTCAGCCGAACCCGTTGCTTCGCCGGCCCACGACGTGTTCGAGGCCCCGCGTGCGCCCCACGCGCGAGGTCAAAGAGGTGCGCGCGCTCGGCCTCGTCGAGCTGAAGCGCACGAGCAAGCGCCTCCAGGACGCTCTCCGAGACTCCGCTCGCATTGCCGCGCTCGAGGCGGGTGTAGTAGTCGACGCTGACCCCGGCGAGGAGGGCGACCTCTTCCCGGCGGAGCCCCGGAACCCGCCGGTTCTCGCCGTACCACGGAAGGCCCGCCTGCTCGGGCGTGATCTTGGCCCGTCTGGAGGTCAGAAACTCGCGGATCTCGCTTCTCGCGTCCACAGGACGAGGGTAACTCCCCGCTGACGAGGCTGAGGGTGACTGCCAGTACCCGGATCAACAGGGTCGGTCATTCCGCGCCGGCCCGTGCTTCAGTGGTCGTCATGCGAGCAACTGTCATGTACGGCGCCGGCGACGTTCGTATCGAGACCGTCCCCGACGCCCACCTCATTGAATCCACCGACGCTCTCGTCGTGGTCACCCGTGCCTCCATCTGCGGCAGCGACCTCTGGCCCTACAACCAGATGGAGCCCGGCGAGACGGGCCAGCGGATGGGGCACGAGTTCATCGGCGTCGTCGAGGCCGTCGGCGACGACGTCCGCACCGTGAAACCCGGTGACGTCGTCGTCGCGCCGTTCGCGTGGTCTGATGGCACCTGCGTCTTCTGCCAGGCAGGTCTGCAGACCTCGTGCCTCCATGGGGGCTTCTGGGCACGGGATGGCATCGACGGGGGCCAGGGAGAGGCGGTGCGTGTCCCTCAGGCGGACGGCACACTCGTCGTCCTACCGGTCGGCGAAGACGACGCGCTGATGCCGTCGCTTCTCACGCTTTCCGACGTGATGGGCACCGGCCATCACGCGGCCCTGGCCGCCAAGGTCGGCGCTGGCAAGACCGTCGCTGTTGTCGGCGACGGCGCCGTCGGCCTGTGCGGCGTGATCGCCGCCCGCCGGCTCGGCTCCGAGCGGATCATCATCCTCGGCCGTCACCCCGACCGGATCGCACTCGCAAAGGATTTCGGTGCGACCGACGTCGTCAGCGAGCGCGGCGGCGAAGCGGTCGAGCGCGTTCGCGAGCTCACCGACGGCTTCGGCGCCCATTCCGTGCTCGAGTGCGTCGGTCACGGGCAGTCGACCATCACCGCTCTCAGCGTCGTCCGGCCGGGCGGCGCCGTCGGCCGCGTCGGTCTTCCACAGCAAGAAGCGATTCCGACCACGCTGACGACGTTCTTCGACAACGTCACGATCGGCGGCGGCCCGGCGCCTGCCCGCGCGTACATCGAGGAACTGCTCCCGGACGTCCTCGACGGAAGGATCGAGCCCGGCCGCGTCTTCGACCGCGTCGGCTCGCTCGACGAGGTGCCAGACGGCTATCGGGCGATGAACGAGCGCGAGTCGATCAAGTTCCTCGTCAAGTTCTAGAAGGACACGCGATGCAGAAGCGACAGCTTGGAAACAGCAACCTGGAAGTCTCGGCCATCGGGCTCGGCTGCATGGGCATGAGCTTTGGCTATGGCCCAGCTGCCGACAAGCAGGAGATGATCTCCCTCATTCGGTCAGCCTTCGAGCGCAGCGTCACCCTCTTCGACACGGCCGAGGCGTACGGGCCGTATACGAAAACGAAGAACTCGTGGGCGAAGCCCTGGCGCCGGTGTGCGACCAGGTCGTGATCGCAACCAAGTTCGGCAGCCGGCCGGAGCACATCACAGACGTCGTCGAGAGCTCGCTCAAGCGCCTCAAGGTCGACACCATCGATCTGCTCTACCAGCACCCCTCGACATCGATGTGCCGATCGAAGACGTCGCCGGCATGGTCAGGGATCTGCTCGAGGCAGGGAAGGTCAAGCATTTCGGGCTCTCGGAGCCCGGCGTGCAGACGATCCGGCGCGCTCACGCCGTGCAGCCCGTCACGGCGGTTCAGAGCGAATATTCGCTGTGGTGGCGACGCCCCGAAGAAAGAGGTGCTGCCGACCCTCGAGGAACTCGGGATCGGCTTCGTGCCGTTCAGCCCGCTGGGCAAGGGCTTCCTCACGGGCGCGATCACCGAGAACACGACCTTCGACAGCACTGACTTCCGCAACATCGTTCCCCGCTTCACACCGGAGACACGGAGGGCGAACCAGGCGCTCGTTGAGCTGCTCGGCGAATTCGCGGCCCGGAAGCAGGTGACGCCCGCTCAGATTGCCATCGCCTGGCCACTCGCGCAGAAGCCGTGGATCGTGCCGATCCCAGGTACCACGAAGCTCCGCCGCCTGCAAGAGAACATCGGAGCCGCTGCCGTCGAACTGACTCCCGACGATCTGCGTGAAATCGAGAGCGCCGTCTCGACTGTCCCGGTGCAAGGCGACCGCTATCCGGAAAGGCTGGAACAACTCACCGGCCGCTGAGACGCGCGCGCGGATCGCAGAAGGAGAACAGCCCATGAGCACATGGACGAGCGACGAGCTCGACAGGATCGGCAAAGCAGAGGAGCTCAGGATCGCATCCGTGAGACGCGACAGCACGCTGCGAAGGCCGGTGACGATCTGGGTCGTCCGCCACGGCGACGACCTCTACGTCCGCTCCGTCAACGGACGCACGTCCTCGTGGTTCCGCGGCGCCCAGGCGCGCCACGAAGCTCACATCGAAGCCGGCGGCGTCGGCAAGGACGTGCTCCTCGTCGAAACGGACGACATGATCGACGAGATCGACGCCGCCTACCGTGCGAAGTACCACCGATACGCGGAAAGTATCGTCGGGAGCGTCGTCAGTCCGGAAGCGCGATCCGCCACGCTCAAGCTCGTGCCCCGTTAATTACGTGCCCCGTTAATTAGACGATCGGGAGAACACCATGCACATCACGAGAAGCTCCATCGACACGAACGCCGGGTCGAGCGACTGGTTCACAGGCGCGGTCTACATCGACTCGGTCGCGGCGCCGTCCGAAGGCTCGCGAATCAGCGCGAGCAGCGTCCACTTCACGCCGGGCGCGCACACCGCCTGGCACACGCATCCGAACGGCCAGACGATCTGGGTGACCGAAGGGATCGGCCTCTGCCAGCGGCGTGGCGGCCCGATCGAAGTGATCCGCCCCGGCGACCGCGTCTTCTTCGAGCCCGGCGAGGACCACTGGCACGGCGCCGCGCCGAACCGGTTCATGACCCACCTCGCGATGCTCGAGGTCGACGACGAGGGCAACGTCGCGACCTGGGGTGACCACCTCAGCGACGAGGAGTACGCAGCGGCGCCGACTATCGACAACTGAGTCGACGCACCAGCGCGCCGTCCACGGTAGTTCACGATGTACGGCGCCGCCGACCTTCGCATCGAGAACGTCCCCGATCCCGCCGTCATCGAGCCGACCGAGGGCCCCTTCACCAGCGAGCGCACGCTCGCGAGCCAATCTTCTGCCACGCGCTCAACCTAACGCGCGTGACTTCGTACTGCCGGCCACTCTGTGTCCGGGGAAGGAATGCGCGCGTCATCGTGCGCGGGCACCGTCCAGGAAGACGGAGGCGGCCGCTGCGCTGGCTTCCTCGAGGCCGAGTCGCCCGCGTTCGGTGAGCTTGAGCGCGGCGACGAGGGCGCCGCCGAAGAGCTCGAGCAGCACCTCGGCGGGAAGGTCTTGTCGGAGGAGCCCACTCTCGATGCCACGCGCGAAGACCGCTCGCATCGGTGCGGCGACGAGTCGCTCGATCTCGTCTGGGTCGGCCTCGACTTGTTCGCGAACGAGCACGGCGTAGCGGTCGCCGACTGCGGTCAGTGCGCGCACGATTCGCTCGATCGCGTCTTCGACCGAGGCGCGTTCGAGGCCGGCGTCGGCGAGGCGCGCGGCGGCCTCAGCGAGGGCATGGGAAGCCAGCGCATCGAGCAGCGCTTCCCGATCGGGGTAGTAGCGGTACAGGGTGGCACGGCTGACGCCGGCCGCGCCTGCGACGTCGGCCATGTTGGCGTTACTGCCGTGTTCGGAGAGCGCGTGGGCAGCCGCGTCGAGGATCGCGGCTGCGGTGCGGTCGTAGCGGGGGACGCCTCTGGCGGCGGATGTCGCGGGCACTACGGAACTCCGATCGTTGGACTTCGTGTCTCAGGACAAGATAGCGCTGTCTTGACACTGTTGCAAGATGCTGCTACACAACTGTCTCATGAAGATACGTCCACGTCACAACGCGCCGCCGCCCCTCGAGCGGCGATTCAGCCGTACCGACTCGAAAGGAAGTCGCTCATGAGAACTCTCGCCGGATGGTGCGTCAGGCACCGCCGCCTCGTCGTCACCGGATGGCTGGTTGCCCTGATCGGGCTGACCGCGATCAGCCACAGCGTCGGTGCGAGCTACAAGGACAGCTTCAGCCTCCCGGGCACACAGAGCTTCGAGGCGCTGAACCTTCTTCAGCAGGTAGCCCCGAAGGCGTCGGGCGACCGCGAACAGATTGTCGTCGCTGTCGAGCAAGGCAAGGTGACCGACCCGGCTGTCCGCGGCCAGGTCGAGGCGATGCTCGCGAAGGTCGCGACGCTCGGGGATGTCGCGTCGGTCGCATCGCCCTACGGACCGACAGGAGCGGCGCAGATCTCGAGCTCGGGCGAGATTGCGTTCGCGAACGTGACGCTGACCAAGCAGGCGGCCAAGATCACGACCGGCGAGGCGAAGAAATTCGTCGATACCGCCAAAGCGGGCGCGGGGAACGGCGTCCAGGTCGAGGTCGAAGGTCAGGTCGCGAAGTCGGCGACCCGAGCAAGTGTCAGCAGTACCGGTCTCGGTGCCGCTGCGGCGTTGGTCGTCCTGCTCTTGGTCTTCGGTTCGCTCCTGGCCGCGACGCTGCCGCTGCTGACCGCCGGGATCGCGCTCGGAAGCTCGGTCGCGGTGATCGCGCTGCTCTCCCACCTGCTGAACACCGCTTCCTTCAGCTCCGAGCTCTCGCTGCTGATCGGCCTCGGCGTCGGCGTCGACTACGCCCTCTTCATCGTCACTCGCGTCCGGCAAGGCCTCCAGCGCGGAACACCGGTCGAACAGGCCATCGTCGACGCGATCGACACCTCCGGGCGAGCGGTCATGTTCGCCGGGATCATCGTCTGCATCGCCCTCCTCGGCATGTTCGCCCTCGGCGTCAGCTTCATCTACGGAGTCGCGGTCGCGGCGAGCATCGCCGTCCTGTTCACGGTCGTCGCCGCCTTGACGCTGCTGCCGGCGCTGCTCGGCTTCTTCGGCACCCGCGTACTCGGTCGCAAGGCCCGCCGGAGGCTCGCGGCCGGAGAGCTGGCCAGCAGCGACGAGTCGCCGAGCTGGGGACGCTGGGCCCGCACCCTCAGGGAGCGGCCGGCGTTGATCGCGGCCGCCGCGGCAGCATTGATGCTCCTGATCGCCGTTCCGTTCTTCTCGATGCGGCTCGGCTCCGCCGACGCCGGCTCCGACCCGGCCGGCAGTACCACCCGCAAAGCCTACGAACTGCTCGCCAAGGGCTTTGGCCCCGGCTACAACGGCCCGCTCCAGCTCGTCGCGCAGATCAACAACCCAGCCCAGGAGGCGGCGTTCACGACCGTCACTGCTGCCATCGCCAAGACCAGCGGTGTCGTCCGGGTGACTGCTCCAACGCTCATCCACAGTGGTGCAGGCAAGCCGAGCGTCGCTACCGCCGACGTCTACCCCAGCGGGTCGCCGCAAGACGCATCCACGACCAACCTGCTCCATCGTCTGCGGGACACGATCGTTCCCGCGTCCAGCAGCAGCGGCCTGCACGTCCTGATCGGCGGACAGACCGCGATCTTCGACGACTTCGCTGGTGTGCTCAGCAGCAAGCTGCCTTTGTTCATCGGAGCCGTAGTGCTGCTCTCGTTCCTGCTGCTCACGGCGGTGTTCCGCAGCCTGCTGATCCCCGCGGTCGCGGCGCTGATGAACCTGCTCACAGCAGGCGCCGCCTTCGGCCTCATCACGGCAGTCTTCCAGTGGGGTTGGGCCGCCGGCCTGCTCGGGGTGGACACGACGGGACCGATCGAGGCCTTCGTCCCGGTGCTGATGTTTGCGATCGTCTTCGGCCTCTCGATGGACTACCAGGTGTTCCTCGTCACACGCATCTACGAGGAATGGCACCGCAGAGGCGACAATCGGGAAGCCGTCACCCACGGGCTCGCGGCCACCGGCAGAACGATCACGGCGGCCGGCGCGATCATGGTTCTCGTCTTCGCAGCGTTCATCCTCGGCGGCGAACGAGTAATCGAGCTCTTCGGACTCGGGCTCGCAGGCGCCGTCTTCCTCGACGCGCTCGTCGTCCGGTCAGTGCTCGTCCCCGGCCTCATGCTGCTCGCCGGCAAGGCCAACTGGTGGCTGCCACAAAGCCTCGACCGCCTACTCCCACACCTCAACGTCGAGGGCAGCGCCCACCAGCACGACAAGGGCGGCCAGCCCGACCCGCATGCCCACGTCGCCCCCGCTCCGCAACCCCTCCTCGAAGACGCAGCCGCCTGACACTCAGCTGCGTCGAGTCGCGCCGTCCGCGAGGTCCTCGCGGACGGCGCGACTCCGGCTGACCGAGGGATCTTGTTCGGCGGTCTCGAGCGCGGCGGTCAGTTCAGGCGCCCGACGTGCGGCTTGATGCAGATCCAGATCAGAGCTGCTTGACGAGACGCAGCTCGCGCACGTGCGTGCCGCGGAAGTCCGAGGTGCGGACCGAACTGTCCGGGCTGTACCCGGCCGCTGCGTAGACGGCGAGTGCGCGTTCGTTCTGCTCGTGCACGAACAGGAACGCCTCCCGGCAACCGGCGGCGCGCAATGCGTCGTGAGCGGCAGCAAGGAGCGTGCGGCCAATCCCGCGCCCGGCGTGGGCGGGATGAACGAAGAGCAGGAACATCTCACCGTCCGCCGGATGAACGGCGGCGTAACCGACGATGCCGTCGGTTTCGTCCACCGCGACCAGGAGCACATTCGGCGGCATGTGGTCGGCAACGAGCTGATCCCAGTCCTGCGGCGTGAACATCGGCTCGGCGATGAGCTCGCCCAGGTAGGTCCAACCGGCGCGGACAGCCGCGTCGAAGACCGCCCCGATGGCGGCAGCGTCCGCGGAGACGGCGGGTCGAAGTGTGATTCGCGCCGTCTGCGGTCTCATCTCGTTCACGAGATGCCGCCGAGGGCGCTGGGAAGTCGCATCTGAAAGTCGAGCACGCCGACCCACGTCGGGTGAAGGTCGACCCTGGCCATCCGGGTGCCGGGTTGATCGATTTCCCCGAGATACGCGCGAGCCGCTTCGTCGCCCAGGTAGCGTCGAGCCGCCGAGGCGTATTCCGGAGGGATGCCCTCTACCTCGCTGATGGTCACTCGCCCGCGCAGTGTGAGCACCTCGGGCGGGAACGTCTCGGTATCGATCGTGACGGCGACATCGGGGTTCGCCCGTAGCGCTCGAAGGCGTCCGGCTGCGTGACGAACGTGCGGCGCCGCCAGAAAGGTCGGCATCGCCAGCACCTCACCGGTCCAGTGAAACCACGTCGCCAGCACCCGCGGTGTCCCGTCCCCAGCGATGTAGGCGAAGCGCGCCGGGATCCTCGAAGCGAGCAAACGCTGTGCGACATCGCTCTCCAGGAGGCCGAGATCTCCCTGCCTCAGTGCCATCGGATCACCGCTCTGGGCCATCGGTCTCCTCTCCCCCTTTTACGCTATCCGTGTGAGACCCGCCAGGGCCCGAGAACTCATCGCCTCACAGCGAAGCCGGTCTGGGCTGCGGCACCCGGGGGGCGGCTGCGGAGATGGGCGTCCAGCGGGAAGTTTCGGGAACCGTTGCCGGCGCGAGAGTGAATTACGCCACCGAATCGACGGAGCCGAGGCGTCGGAGGTGCGACGCGCGGCCGAGAGCATCCGCTCGGCCCCCCGCCTCTCCGTCTTAAGCGGAGCGCACGACGGAGAACCTGGCGCAAGCAAAATCGCCATTTTGCGCGAGCTCGTCGAGGCGCAACTCGATCCGGCGAGGAAGCAGAGGCGCACCCGCACCCAGAGTGAGCGGCGCGATCGACACGAGGACCTCGTCGAGCAGCCCCGCTTCGGCGAACTGACCGACCAGGTCTCCACCGCCGAACGATCCAGACGTTCCGGCCCGGCGCAGCCTCGACCATCCGCTCGTGCACGGTCGCGACGTCCATGCTCGTGAACTCGATCGGCGCCCCGGATACCACCCGCAGCTGCCTGTGCGTGAAGACCCAGCACGGAATCTCGTACGGCCACTTCCACTCCTGCGGATCCTTGCCGGCGAACTCGTGGTCGAGCACCCATTCGTACGTCGTCGAGCCCCATCGCCATGGCGCCGACGTCGGCGATGAAGGCGCCGTAGCTCAGCGGCCCATCGGGGTCACGGTTGCGCGTGAACAGCCAGTCCAGTGAGTTGTCGGCGTCCGCGATGAAGCCGTCGAGAGTGGTCGCGGTGTAGTACTGGGTGAGGCTCACAGTCCACATCCTTTCCTTGCCGGACCACTCGCGCTGCCCACACGCGCATCGTCCGGCCCATGACGGCCCTAAGGCCGCATGCGCGCAGCCCTTGTCGTATTCGTCGCCGCGGAACCACGGTCCTCAGGCCCTGACGCGGTACCGGAGGTGAACCGCCCCGTTCCCGAAACGGCGTTCGTCCAGTAGTTCGAGCTTCAGATGGACGTTGTCCGGGAGAGATCGCTTGCCGCCTCCGACCACGACCGGCGAGAGGAACAGATGGAGCTCGTCGACTAATCCGGCCTCGAGCGCACGGGCGGCAAGGGTGGGGCCGCCCACTGTGATGTCGCGTGCCGCTGTCGCCTTCAGCTGCCGGACCGCCCCAGGGTCGAAGACCGGCTCGATCCGCGTCCTCGCGCTGGACACCGTCTCCAAGGTCTTCGAGTAGACGATCTTGTCGGCGGCCCGCCAGATCTCCGCGAAGTCCTGCACGTAGGGCGTCTGGTCGGCGAGGGTGTGCGCGGTCTCCCAGAAGACCATCACCTCGTACATCCGGCGCCCGTAGAGGTAGGCGCCGATCGGCCGCTCGAGGTCATTGACGAACCTGTGCACCTCCTCGTCCGGTGCCGCCCAGTCGAACCTGCCGTCCTCGTCCGCGACGTAGCCGTCCAGCGACGTGATTGCCGAGTAGATCAGCTTGGCCATGGCGAACCTCCGTCCTCACTCATTCGGCCCGAGCGGAAGCCGGGAGGTGCTCCTCCGCCCAGCGGGTGATCTGTTCGAGCGCCGGCAGCAGGGCACGGCCCGCGTCGGTGAGCTCATAGGTGACGGAGACGGGCGGTCCGGCGTCGACGGTGCGGGTGGCGAGCCCCACGTTGCACAGCTCACTGAGTCGGTCGGAGAGCACCGAGTCGCTGATGCCTTCGACCGCGCGCGAGAGGACACGGAACCCGACTGGGCCGCCGCGGAGCGTCCCGAGTACCACCCCGGTCCAGCGCCTGCCGAGGAGGTCGAACGCGCGCACGAGCGCCGCGTCGGCGCGAGCACACGCTTCGGGGTCGACAGACGGCTGTGGTTCAGGAGCAGCTTCCACGGAATACCACTAGCACTATCGCCGTTACTCGTCTCATAGTAGTGGCTAGTCTTCTACAAGTCCAGAGGACATTTGATCATGGAAACTCTGTCGCAACCGCTGAACGAGAGTCTGGACTACGACCAGCCGCTCGAGTTCGGCTACTTCCTCGTCCCTGACGCCGGCGACCCGCTCGCCGTGCTCGAGACCGCGCGCTTGGCCGACCGTCTTGGCTACGACCTGCTCGGCGTCCAGGACCATCCTTACCAGCCGCGCCACCTCGACACATTCTCGTTGCTCGCCGCGATCCTCGCGCAGTCGTCGGCTGTGCGCGTCTTCGCAGACGTCGGCAACCTGCCGCTCCGGCCGCCGGCGGTGCTCGCGAAGGCCGCGGCGACGCTCGACCTGCTGAGCGGCGGCCGTTTCGAGCTCGGCATCGGTGCCGGCGGCTACCTCGAAGCGGCGCACGCGATGGGCGCGCCTCCCCGGACGCCGGTACAGAGCCTCGAGGCACTGGAGGAGGGAGTCGCCGTCATGCGGGCGATGTGGAGCGGCGAGCGTCGCGGCATCCGCTTCGACGGCCGCTACTACAAGCTCGAGGGCGTCCACCCCGGGCCCGCACCGGCGCACCCCATCCAGGTCTGGATCGGAGCCAACAAACCGCGCGCACTCGCGCTCACCGGGCGGGTGGCAGACGGCTGGGTCAGCCCGCTGATGTCCTACAAACCGCCCCGCGAAGCAGGACAGGGAAACCTCGCCATCGATCGCGCGGCCCGGCAGGCGGGCCGCGACCCGCGCGCGATCCGCCGCATCTACAACGTCCAGGGCGCGTTCTCGAGCGCGACCGAAGGGCCTGCCGCCGACACGGACCAGGGCATCGTCGGCCCGCCCGAGCACTGGGTCGAAGTTCTGACGCATTTCGCGCTAGACGTCGGCTTTAGCACGTTCGTGCTCGTTGCGCCGCCCGACCCGACCACGATCACGACCTTCATCGAGGAGGTCGCCCCGCAGGTCCGCGAACGCGTGACCGTGCGACGGGCGTCCACTTCCCCGCGACCGACAACCTCGAGAGGAGCGGAAACACAATGAGCATCACCCGCGCACCTGACCGCTTCACGACGCTGCCCGACGACGACACGCTCGCGGCGACCGTCGTCGCGCTCGAAGAGCATGGATTCAGCGTC
>VAWZ01000088.1:0-13463 GCA_005888365.1 Actinomycetota bacterium | reverse complement strand
CAACAAGATGCTGGCGCTGGACTTCGCCACCCAGCTGCCAGAGATGAAGGCGATCGCCGGCCAGCCCGAGTACGCCCTCGGCAGCGTGCACGCGGTCAGCCGCGACGGAACGCTCGTCATCGCCTCCGCCTCCGGCAGCCAGCTCGCCTCCTACGCCTGGGGTGCCGCCAACGTGATCTTTGTCGTCGGCGCCCAAAAGCTCGTCCCCAATCTGGAAGCGGCACGCAAGCGGATCATCGAGCACAGCCTGAAACTCGAGGACGCTCGAGCCTACGCCGCCTACGGGCAGAACAGCCGCCTCGGAAAAATCCTCGAGATCCACCAGGAGGACCCCGGCCGCATCCATGTCGTCCTCATCCGACAGGCAGTCGGATTTTGAGAGGCGAGGCGAGAGACACCTCCATGAGCGCACCGGCTTTCGAGGACCAACCGGAGACCGCCCGCGGCCGCTTCCTGTTCGAGACCCTGCTCGCAGTCCACGCGGCGATCCGCCGCGATCTGGCCGCCGTGGAGCGGCTCGCTGGCCGCCGCGGAGCGGCTCGCGGAGGCTGTCGCATACGGGCTTCCTGCAGCCGTGGTCCACGAGGAGCTCGAAGCGCTCAAGAGCAACGGCAGGCTCTGGCGGTTCCAGGTGAGCTGCCTCCGCTACTGCAGCTTCGTGCATATGCACCACCACGCCGAAGACATGGACTTCTTCGACGAGCTGGAGGAGACCAACCCGGCGATCGGGCCGGTCGTCGCACGGCTAAGGGCAGAACACCACGCGGTGTCCGGCTATCTCGACGCGGTCGAGGCCGCCGCCAGAGCCCTGTCCAAGGACGAGAGCCACGACGCTCGCCGTGCCGTCGTCGATGCCCTCGAGGTGCTGGAGGGAAACCTGCTCGCCCACCTCGAGTACGAGGAGCTGAACATCGCCAGCACGGCTCGACGGCTACGCGACCTGCAGTCCTCCGTCACGACGAAATCCGAGGAACGTCGATGACCGCGGCGGCTCTAGACTTGCCGCACCCATCGGCCGAAACGAGCTCGGGAGCAAGCATTCGACTTCGGATCGGCGTTTGCCCAAGACCTGAGCGGGAGGAGAGCGATGACGAGACCAGCGCGTGTCGCGGTCATCTACTACAGCGCGACCGGGAACGTCCATCGGCTTGCCCACGCGCTGGCAGAGGGCGCCGAGACCGAGGGAGCAGACGTGCGACTCCGCCACGTCGAGGAGTTTGCCTCGGAGATGCTGATCTCCCAGAACCAGTACTGGGGCAGGCATCGCGCGGAGGTCGAGGACGAGCCCGTTGCGACCCTCGACGATCTCGACTGGGCCGACGGCGTCGCTTTCGGTACGCCCACGCGCTTCGGCAACGTCGCGGCGCAACTCAAGCAGTTCATGGATCAGGCCGGACGCCTGTGGCAGGAGGGCAAGCTCGCAGACCGGGTGGGAACCGCATTCACCGCGTCGATGACGGCGCACGGCGGACAGGAATCGACGATTCTCTCACTCAACAACACCCTCTACCACTGGGGCATGGTCATCCTTCCGCTCGGCTACACGGTGAGCGAGGTCTTTGCGGCCGGAGGCAATCCGTACGGCACCTCGTACACGAGCGGCAAGACCGTCGACGGGCCTGATACGAAGACGCTCGCGGTCGCCCGATATCAGGGTCAGCGCCTTGCCCGCTATGCGGCCGTGATCGCAGCGGCCCGTGGGGAGGATGCCTTCCGCGTCCGCAGGCCGAGGCCCGAAAGCTTTCATGCCGCGGCCCTGGGAGTGAGTGATGACGCTACGTAGGGATGGGCTCCGGTGAGCGACGAACCACGACAGCCGAATCTCTGTCGGTTTCAGATTCAGAGGGACCGCGACGGCAGGCACAGGTGGTACGTGTTCAACGCGTCCGGCACGATGGTCGGCAGGCATCCCGAAGGATTTGCGACGGAGCTCGAGGCACGGCGCGATGCAGAGCAACACCGGGAGCAAGTCGCGAAAGCGCCGATCGTCGGCGAGTCCGACGAACAGGCGCGCGGACCGCAGCACTGACCACGGGCATCGGCCCGACGTTCCCCAAAATCCGCGGTGTGCTCAGTCCGTGGTCACCTTCGCGAGGGTCGCCCGCGCGCCCGCTGCACGTACGGCCGCGGAGAGAGTGGCGATGTCGTAGGCGCCGTAGTGGCGCCGGCCGTTGACGAAGAAGGTGGGCGTACCGGAGACGCCGCTCAGGTCGGCGCTGTCGACGTCCTCGGCGATGCGCGAGGCACCAGTGTGCTCGCGCAGTGCCTTCGCGAACCGTTCCGCGTCGAGTCCGAGCTGCTCGGCATAGTCCATGAGGTCACCCGGGCGAAGCGCGTCTTGGTGCTCGAGCAGGAGGTCGTACATCTCCCAGAAAGCGCCCTGATCGGCGGCGGCTTCGGCGGCCTCCGCCGCGAGTTGGGTGTTCGGGTGGACGTCGTTCAGAGGTAGGTGTCGCCAGACGTAGCGGACGTCGCCGAAGTCACGGAGGAGCTCACGCATGACCGGCTCGGCACGCCCGCAATACGGGCACTCGAAGTCGCCGTACTCGACCACTGTCACAGGAGCGTCGAGCGGCCCGCGGATGTGATCGCGTTCCGGGTCGACGTCGATGTAGAGGTCGACGAGCGGCTCGGCGGTGCCCAGGAGGGCACGAATCCGAAGGCGGCGAGGAAGCAGAGCAGTGGCGCGAAAGAGCAGCCAGGTGAGGACCGACGCGCCGAGTGCGGCGCTCAGGATGCCCAGCTTCGCCTCCTCGAGCTGGGAACCGTCGAAGGCGAGCGTCGCGATGAGCAGCGAGACGGTGAAGCCGATCCCGGCGATCGTGCCGCCCCCGGCCACAGCCGCCCAGCCCACCGGCGGGCGGAGCCGTCCGCGGCTCAGTCGGGTGAGCAGCCACGAGCTTCCGAGGATCCCTATCGGCTTGCCGGCGACGTAGCCGACGAGGATCCCGAGCGTGATCGGCGAGCTGAACGCACGCCGGAGGAAGCCGCCGTCGATGACGATGCCCGCGTTCGCGAGCGCGAACAACGGGACGATCAGATAGCTCGTCCAAGGGTGGTAAAGCAACTGCAGCCGCTCGTTCGGCGAGAGCGCCGCGCTCAGTCCTTCGCGCGCCGAGCGGGCGAGCTCCGGCGTCGGCTGCTCGCGGAAGCGCCGGAAGCGCTCGCTCGCACGCTCGAGATCGGATCGGGCAGCCGGGTAGGCGTACACCAGGAGACCCATCGCGAGCCCGACGACGACCGGCTCCACGCCCGACTCGAGCAGCGCGACCCAGATCGTCGCCCCGAGCGCCAGGTACAGGAGTCCACGCCGAATGCCGAGCGCCTTCGCGAGCAGGACGGCGCCGAAGAGCGCGACGGCCACGAGCAGCGCCGAGACGGTGACGTCGTCCGTGTAGACGGTGGCGATGACGCCCAGGGCCAGGAGGTCGTCGACGACGACGACCGTGAGCATGAACGCTCGCAGCCGCTCGGGAAAGCGGGGCCCGACGACCGCGAGCAGGCCGAGGGCGAAGGCGGTGTCGGTCGACATCGCAATGCCCCACCCATGCACGGACGACCGACCCACGTTGAAGAGGAGGTAGATCGCGACGGCAACCGCCATGCCGCCGATCCCCGCCAGCAATGGCAGCGCAAACCGTCGGCGCTCCCGCAACTCGCCGAGGTCGAACTCGCGTCGCGCCTCGAGTCCGACGACGAAGAAGAAGAAGGTCATCAAGCCGCTGTTCACCCATTCGCGGAGCCCGAGCGACACCCCGATGCCACCCACCTCGATCGACAGCGTCGTTCTCCACACGGAGTCGTACGACGACGCGTCGACGTTCACCCACACCAGCGCGGCGATGGCCGCAGCGAGCAGGACCGCCGCGCCACCCGTCTCGGTGCGGACGAACTCGCGCAGCGGCGTCTGGAGGTTCCGCGACCACGCCGTCCGCTCCGAGAGCGGTGCCGCCTGAGCCTCGGTCGTCACGGCGCCGTCGGCGACCGCACGGACCTCCGGCTACTGCTCGTAGTGCTCGACGACCTCCGGCCTCCTGACGTCGGCGGTCTCCGGGTCCCGCCCGGCCTCGCGCAATGCGCGCCTCTGCCGCAACAGGTCCCAGCACTGGTCGAGCGAGACCTTGACGTCCTGCAAGCGCCGTCGGTCGGCCTCGCTGGCTTTCCCGGCTGACTCCCGCTCCCACAGCTCGTGCTCCTCGGCCACGAGCTGCTCGATCGTTCCGTGGACCTGCGGATCGTCCATCTCAGCCTCCTGATGTCGGCGCCAGCCCGAGCGCGGCGAGGCCACGCAGGTCGACGCAGGTGAGTCCGCGAATCGTGACGAGCACCATCAGCACGCTTCGGCAGCTGCGGCAACGAGCGACGGCGCCGGGTGCGCGAAGGTAGACCTCGAACTCGGCGACGGGCGCGCTTGTGCCGCAGCTTCCGCACACTCCGGTGGCGGTCGTCATCTCGGCGCCAAAGACGTCCAAGAGCGAGCCCGCGATTGCGTTGCCGTCGAGCGCGTTCACTGGCACGCTCACCCTGCGAGCAGGTCGCTGAGCTCGGGCGGAGCGGGACACCACGCCGACTCGAGCTCCGCCCGATCCCAGCCGGCGAGCCCGGCGCCCGCCTGATATGCGCTCTCGAGGAACGCGAGCAGCGCCGCCCGCGGGTCGCGAGCGGTCCTGACCACGTCATAGGGGAGCATCGCCAGCGAGCCGCCCCCATACTCCACCCAGCGAGCGTCGTCGGGGCGGAGCGCCTGCGCACGAAGAGCGGATGGCTCGGGGGCCGTATAGGAGTAGTACGTCGCTTCGCGCACGCTCGGGTCGCCGGCCCAGAATCCGAAGGAGACGACCTCGTGGGAGTACGCCTCGCGGTTGACGGAGTCGATGTCGGGCAGCGCCGGTGCGCGCCCGCCGCCGAAGCGGGTGACAGCCAGATCGAAGCCGTGCCAGAAGAGGTGGACCGGGCTCGTCTTGCCGCAGTACCAGCCGGCGAATTCCTCTAGCACCTCGTCCGTCCAGTCGAGGATGCGCCAGAAACGCTCCACCGCGTCGCGGTCGTACGTCGCGTGCTCGACGTCCGCGGGGAACGGAGTCGTGCTGGGCACGCGGAACGGCGTCTCGCGAATCGCAACATCTATCTCGAGCCGGCGCAGCGCTGTGTGCAGCTTCTCGTCGAACGCGGCGACCGAAAGCCCGTGGCGGAGCTCGAACGATTCGACTGCGCCCTGGTTCGTCTTGACGACGAGGCGGTGTTCGACGAAGTCGAAGTCGATCTGGAAGGTGACGCCGCGTGGGGAGTGCATGCGGCGTGTCGTCAGTCCGCGCACGTCGACGTAGAGCGGGACGTGCCACCAATGGTTGCGAGGAGTGGTCGAAGCCATCCGTACCTTGCCGACGATCTGCGCCCACAGGTGCAGCGTGTCCTTTGTCGGTTCCCACTCCTCCAGCGGAAGGGCCGGGAGGCGCGGTTGCACATCGATCGCAGCGCTCATCCTGCTCCGCCCGTCTCGACGACGAACGCAACCTCGTCGACGAAGCACCAGCTCCAGTCCTCTCCCGGCTCCGCCGAGCGAGCGATCGGGTGACCGATCTCGCTGGCGTGGCGGCGCGCGTGCCGATTGGGCGAGGCGTCGCAGCACCCGATCTTTCCGCAGCTCATGCACATGCGTAGATGGACCCAACTGCTGCCGACGGCGAGGCATTCCTCACAACCTGCAATCGACTGCGGCAGCGTCGTGACGGTTATCTGATCGAGGTGGCTACAAACGGGCTCCGTCATCCGGTCTACCCTCCTGTCGGCCCGAAGCGCTCGGTCCTGATGCGCGCCGGCTCGTGGCCGAGCTCGACGAGCGCGTTCGCTGTCGCCTCCACAAAGCCGGTCGGTCCGCAGACGTATACGAGCGGGTGCTCGCCCGGGGGCCACGAGACCTCGTCGAGGAGCTCCCGGTCGATACGCCGGCCGTACCCTTGCCAACCCTCGGGCTGCTCACGGGTAAGAGTGAAGCGGATGTCGATCTGGTCGGCGGCGGCCATGCGCATCAGCTCGTCACGGTAGACGACCTCCTCGAGCGAGCGGGCCGAGTAGAGCAGGCGCACCGGGACGATGCTCTCGACGGCGCGGTGGTGACACAGCATCGCACGCAGCGGCACGACGCCCGAGCCGCCCGCGACGAGCAGGAGCGGGCCCCCGAGCGACTCCTCCCAGACGAAGTAGCCGCCGACCGGCCCTCGCAGCTCGAGCTCGTCACCGGGACGCAGCTCATCGGCGAGATACGGGGACACCTCGCCGTCTTCGAGTCGCTCCACCGTCAGCATGAGATAACCGTCTTCGGGCGCGGAGGCGATCGAGTAGCTGCGCTGCGCCTGGTACCCGTCCTCGGCGGTCAAGCGAACGTCGACGTGCTGTCCGGCGCGGTGACCGGGCCAAGCGGGTGGATCGAGGACGATGCTGCGAACGCGCGCAGTCTCTTCGACCAGCTCGACCACGTTGGCCAGCTGCCATGTCAGTCGCCCCAGTAACGCTGCTCTCGCCACGGATCCCCGTAGTTGTGGTAGCCGTATGTCTCCCAGAAGCCGGGCTCGTCCTCGAGCTTCAGCTCGAGCCCGCGTACCCACTTCGCGCTCTTCCAGAAGTAGAGGTGCGGCACGAGCAGCCGCGCGGGGCCGCCGTGCTCGGGGTCGAGTGGCTCGTCGTCGTACGCGAACGCGACCCAGGCCCTGCCGCCGGTCAGATCTTCGAGCGGCAGGTTGGTCGTATAGCCGCCGTCCGACCACGCAGTCACGTATTCGGCGCTCGTGTCAACACCGTCCAGCAAGGTGTCGACGGAGGCGCCCGTCCAGACAGTGTCGAGCTTCGACCACTTGGTCACACAGTGGATGTCGGTGGTGAGGTTCTCGCTCGGGAGCGCGCGGAACTCGTCCCACGTCCACGTCCTCGGCTCGTCCACCTCTCCTTGGATCGCGAAGCTCCAATCCGCAAGTTGCGTATGAGGCGTCGGACCCGCCGAGAGCACCGGGAAGTCGCCTGTCACGTATTGGCCCGGCGGGACGCGGGACGGGTCCGCAGACGCGTCGCGGCGCCCGCGAAAGCCACGGGAGATCGGGGTCAAGCGCTCGCTCCGAACTGGACCGCGCCGACGACCGTCCAGTGCGGCTGCTTGCCGATCAGCGACAGGTCGAGAGCTCGACGAGTGTTGCCTGCAGCTCGCGGCCGACCTCCTCAGGTACGTGTGCGCCGAGCGTCGGCAAATGGGTCGAGGTTGCGATCGAAGCCATCTCTTCTCCTCTCTCCGTCTCGGCGGCGTCCGGCGCAGCTCGGCCAACCGCCGGACGTCCTCTGCCCTGCATCTTGACGATCTCGATCGCGTCCGCGCCGGGTGCCTTTTGCCGGGCGACCAGCCGTAGCGCACGCCGATGAGATCGACGCTCCAGCGCGGTCCTAGACGTGTAGACCTCCGAGAAAGGAGAGGGTGATGGGCGAGCTGGTCGTTACGGAGTTCGTCTCGGTCGACGGGGTGTTCGAGGACCCGGGCGGAGCCGAAGACTACGAGCACGGCAGCTGGACCTTCGAGTACGACCGAGGCGAAGAAGGCAACCAGTTCAAGCTAGACGAGTTGATGGAGGCGGAGGTCCACCTGCTCGGACGGGTCACCTACCAAGGCTTCGCCGATGCGTGGCCGTCCCGCGAGGGCCCGTTCGCGGACAAGCTGAACTCGGACCCGAAGTACGTCGTCTCGACCACGCTCGAGGAACCGGAGTGGCAGAACACGAAGGTGATCTCCGGGAACGTCGTGGAGCAGGTCTCGAAGCTCAAGAACGACACCGACGGCGTCATCCTCGTGGCCGGCAGCGGGACGCTGGTGCGGACGCTGGTGCGGACGCTGCTCGAAGCGAACCTGGTTGATGAGCTCCGGTTGATGGTCTTCCCAACGATTCTCGGGCGCGGAAAGCGCCTGTTCCGCGCTGGGATCGACCGCCTGAAGTTGAGGCTCGCCGAGAGCAAGACCGTTGGCCCGGATGGCGTCCAGGTCCAGATCTACCAGCGAGCCGAGGTCCAGATCTACCAGCGAGCCGAGTAAGAGGAGAGGACGATGGATCAGCCCACTCCAGAGCAGGCGTTGAAGAAGCTGGAGCCGCTGGTCGGTACCTGGAAGTTGACGGCGACTCCTCCCGGCGGCGAGCCGTGGCCGGGCGAGGGCCGTGCGATCTTCGAGTGGCACGAGTCTGGAGCCCACCTGATCGAGCGGTCGACGGTGGATGACGAGGTGCCCGACGGTGTCTCGATCATCGGCTGCGACGCGGCCAACGGCACCTACTACCAGCTCTACTCGGACGATCGAGGCGTCTGTCGCGTCTACGAGATGAGCATCGGCGACGGCGAGTGGAAGCTCTGGCGGGAGGGTGAGCCGTTCCCGCAGCGCTTCACGGGCAGATTCGACGACGACGGCAGGGCGATCGTCGGCCGTTGGGAGAAGGCCGAGGACGAGACCAACTACACGATCGACTTCGACCTGACCTACACGCGCGTCGAGTAGCGGTTCTGGTCAGCGACCGGCTCGGCTGACCGAGAACATGCTCAGGCGAGCTCGATCTCGGCGGGAAGCCCGTGCGGCCCGGGCTCGGGCGCGAGCTCCTCGCGGACCCTGGCGTCGACGTAGACGTACGTCGTCGCGAGCGCGACGAACGGCATCGCCAGCGCGTAGACGACGCCCGCGACGATGTTGAGCAATGGCAGGGACGCGTCCGTGAGCAGGATCAGAAGCGCACCGAGCAGCAGCACGATGGGAAAGGTCGGGCCGTGTGGCGGTCCTCTCACGCCGTGGGTTTCGACACGAACCGGTCCATTCCCAGGCTTCGTGACCGGAGCGACGCGGCGAGCTGTGCCTTTGACGCTGTTTCCCGCAGCATCGACCCGAGCGGCCGCGTCAGCGGGTCGTCAGAGCTTCGCGGCAGTCTGCGAGGCTAGTGGGACTCCCGTTTCGCCTCGAGCATCCGCGCGTCGGCCTCTCGCTGTGCGCCCTCGAGGTTCCCGTCCCGGGAAGTTGCCGCGCCGATGGCGAGCCGAATCTCGGGCCCGCCCTCGAGGTCACGGTCGAGCGTCGTCTCGATGCGCTCGACGATCGAGCGCGTCACGTCCTCGTCGGCGTCGGACAGCAGAATCGCGAACTCGTCGCCGCCGAGCCGCGAGACGAGATCGCCGTCCCGAACGCTGGCCGTGAGAGCTGCGGCCACGCGACACAGGACCTGGTCGCCGACGCCGTGCCCGTCCGTGTCGTTGATCTGCTTTAGCCCGCGGCAGTCGACCTGGACGATGCTCGCCGGCGAATCCGCCCGCGCAGACGCCGAGGAAAGAGCTTCGTTCCAGGCCAGGCGGTTCGCGAGCCCGGTCAGCGGGTCGCGCCGGGCGTCCGCGGCAGCGCGTTCCAGCTCTGCGTTCAGCGTGTCTCGGAGGAGTGCCGCTGCGAGCAGTGGCTCGGCCGCTTCGACCAGTCTCACACCCAGCGACTGACAGAGAAGGGTGAAGCCGCGGGCGACGCCGCCGGTCGTGTGAAGGAGTAGCAACACGCCGGGCTGCGGCTGCTTGACCTCGAGCAGGTAGTAGGCGAGCACCCCGTCGGCCGACGAGAGCGGCGCCGGGAGGTCGTCGATCTCTGCCTGCTGGATGCAAACGGGGAACGTTCCACGCTCGGCGATGAACTGGAGTGGAGCGAGCAAGTCGTCCCTATCTATTGGAACCCCCGCACGTCGATCGCAGACCACGAGCCGCTGCCGCTCCGGGATGTACAGCAACCCAAGGTCGCAGGAGAGGGACGCGGTCGCCTGGTCGACGAGACGCTGCAACGCCTGCTCGAAGCTCTCCGCCGGAGCGTGCAACAGATCGCGGACGGCATTCAGCGCCTCCAGCTCGTCCGCCAGCCGCTTCGCGGGAGCGACCTCGACGAGCGCCTCGCTGGCGAATCGCGCGAGCGCCAGCAGATCCTCGTCCGCAACGGTTTCGATCGCGTCGTCCTCGGCGCCGAAGAGCACGAACACGTCGGCGCTGACCGCCGAAAGCGCGATGCTGCGGCCGTAGTAGGGCCCGAGCACGTGCCACGGATCCGGCTGGGAGCGACGGACCACCGTCCCGGTCGAGAAGGCCGTCCTCACGAGCGGTTCGTCCTCCATCCCGATCTCGACGATCCCCGCCCAGCCGGCGCCACGGCCGACCCCGCCGACATGCGCGAAACGGCCGGCTGCAATGCGGCGGAACACGAACAGGTCACTCGCCCCTGCCGCCTCCGCGACCTCCGCCGCGGACGGCGCCGACCACGGCAGGGAATGCACGGTCTTCTCGAGCGGCACGTCCTCTCTATCGACCCTCGCTCGCGCGAGCTTGAACCGGCTTCGTCTCGAGGTGCCCGCCGCGTACCGCGCCTCTTCCGGGCAACAATTCCCGCCGGAGTGTCCTCTCGCTTGTCTGCCGTTCGTCTCTCATGCGACCACAGTCCAAACGAGGAGGACTCGCGATGAAGTACATGCTGCTGATTCACCAGGGAACCACCCCGCTCCCCGGGTCGCCTGAGTGGAACGACCTCTCCGAGGGCGAGCAGAAGGCGGTCTACGCCGACTACCAGGCGATCAACGAGACGCCCGGCGTCATCCCCTCCGGCGTGTGGCTGGAGCCGCCCGAGACGGCTACGACCGTCCGCGTCGAGAACGGGAAGACCCTGACCACCGACGGGCCGTTCGTCGCCGTCAAGGAAGCGCTCGGCGGCTATCTGTTCTTCGAGGCCAACGACCTCGACGCGGCGATCGAGCTCGCGGCTCGCATTCCCGCGGCCCGCATGGGCGGTGCGATCGAGGTCCGACCGCTCAAGGAGGCCTAGTGCCCCTTCAGGCGAAACTGTCGATTGCTCCCAGCGGCCGCAAAGCTTCGCCAGGCGTCCCCAGTCGCGGCAATAGGTCAACTATTGCCGCTCCCTGCGTCCTTGCCTGCCTCGCTTTTCGCTCGCCGGGAGTGGGGCAGCATCACCTGAAGGAGCACTAGCGATCCTCGACCAGGTCTTCCGCGACGAGTGGGGACGCGTCCTCGCCAGCCTGATCGGCTTCCTCGGCGACTTCGACCTCGCCGAGGAAGCCGCGCAGGAGGCGTTCGCGATCGCGGCCGAGCGCTGGCCCCGCGACGGAGAGCCCGCCAACCCGCGCGCCTGGCTCGTGACCACGGCGCGCTACCGCGCCGTCGACCGCATCCGCCGCGATCGCACGCTCGCCGAGAAGACCCGCCTGCTCGACATGCCCGAGGCAACGGAGGACATCGTGGACGAGACCGTGATCCAGGACGAGCGGCTCGAGCTCGTCTTCACCTGCTGCCACCCGGCGCTCGAGCTCGATGCGCAGGTCGCGCTCACCTTGCGGACGCTCGGCGGGCTGGAGACCGAGGAGATCGCCCGCGCGTTCCTCGTCCCCCAGGCGACCATGGCGAAGCGGCTCGTCCGGGCGAAGCGGAAGATCAAGGTTGCCGGGATCCCGTTTCGCGTACCCCCCGCGCACCTGCTCCCGGACCGCCTCGCGGCCGTGCTCGCAGTCGTCTACCTGATCTTCAACGAGGGCTATGGAGGCCGCGGGGACCTCGCGAGCGAGGCGATCCGGCTCGGGCGTGCGCTCGCCGAGCTCATGCCGGACGAGCCCGAGGTACACGGGCTGCTGGCGCTGATGCTGGTGAACGACGCGCGGCGCGAGGCGCGGTTTGCCGATGACACGGTCGTCCTCCTGCGCGATCAGGATCGATCGCTCTGGGACACGGCTCAGATCGCGTCCGGACGCGCTGCCCTCGAGCGCGCGCAGGCACTCGGCGGTCGCGGGCCCTACGTGCTACAGGCGACGATCGCGATCCTCCACGTCGACGAGTCGCCGAACTGGTCGCAGCTCGCGGCTCTGTACCGCGAGCTCGCCCGCGTGACCGGCTCGTCGGTCGTCGAGCTCAACCAGGCCGCCGCGATGGCCGAGGCCGGCGACGTGGAGGCCGCACTCGCCCTCGTCGACCGCCTCGAGCTCGACGGCTACCACTACCTGCACGCGACGCGCGCCGAGCTGCTTCGCCGGCTCGATCGCGTCGACGAGGCTCGCGAGGCGTACGGCCGCGCGCTCGAGCTCGTTCACTCGGACGCCGAGCGAAGCTTCCTCGAGCGACGGCGGTCAGAGCTGCGACGCTGACGCTGCGGGCGACGTCTGGCGTTACGCGGTCTCGGCGCGTTCGACCAGCGCCGCGAGCGTCTGCGGGAAGTCGGCGCTGATCTCGGGGCCGATCTGCGGGCCGAGCGTGTCCGCGGCCGGGCCGGTGATCTCCATGCGGTACGTGACGCGCGCACGCTCGTGGTCGAGACGTTCGACGCGGTGCAGCGTGCGGACGACGATCTCACCCAACTCCGCTTCGTCGACGAACAGCTCGGGCTCGACGGCCTCCGCGATGCGAAGCTCGACCGGCTCCGCCCCGATCGGGGTCATCACGATCCTGCCGCCTGCAGCGAAGGGGCCGTCGAGCTCGATTCGCTCGATGTCACCGTTCCAGGCCGGCCAGCCGGCCACGTCCGCCCACAGCTCCCAGATCTCCTCCGGCGCGGCGCTCGTCTCGATCGAGTGCTCGTTCATCCACATGTCTCTCTCCGTCAAGATGACGTCCGCGTGCGGGGCGCGCATTCGCGGCAGGCCCCGCGGAGGACGACGTCGTGGCCGGCGACCGAGTAGCCCGTGCGGCCTTCGACCTGGAGAAGCGCGCGTTCGAGCTGGTCGTCGGCGAAGGCTTCGACCTTTCCGCAGTCGTCGCAGACGAGGTGGTGGTGGTGGTGCTCGCCTCCCGCATAGATCGGCTCGAAGCGAGTCGTCCCGGCACCGATGTCGATGCGCTGGACATAGCCGTCCTTGCTGAGCTGCTCGAGAACGCGGTAGACGCTCGCGATCCCGACCCGCCGGCCGCCCGCACGGAGCTGGTCGAAGATCTCCTGGGCGGTGAGGCAGCACCGCTGTCGCCCGAGGAGCTCGACGACCGCGCGGCGCGCGCCGCTGTTGCGATGCCCTCGAGCGAGCAGCGAGGCGATGGTCGCCTCGGCCCAGCCCGTGGTCTCGGTCGCTGCCGACATCCCGGCTAACGATACCGGCTCTCGTCAGGCAAGTGGTAGCGGGAATGAGTATTGTTAGGCAATGCCCTCGCGGCGACGACGCGCGCGGTCCTCGGGCCGCAGGACCGAGAAGCTTCTCGGCGTCGCGCTCGTCATGACGTTCGCTCTGGCGGGCGCTGGCTGCGGAGGCTCGGGGGGCTCGGCCGGCGCGGCCGCCGACGGCCGTCTGCAGGTAGTCGCTGCGGAGAACGTCTGGGGCGACATTGCGGCGCAGCTCGCGGGGAGCAAGGCCCAGGTTGCGAGCGTGGTCGCGAGCCCGGCGGCGGACCCGCACGACTACGAGCCGACCGCCGCGGACGCGCGCACGGTCGCGGGTGCG
>VAWZ01000135.1 GCA_005888365.1 Actinomycetota bacterium | reverse complement strand
AGCGAGCATCCCGCGCAGCTCCCTTCTCGTTCCCGGCGATCAGCATCGCCTTCATCGCGCCGATCGGCCTTCCCCAGCTCCCAGGCGGCGCGTCGTGCCAGCTCTCGCGGTAGCGGGCCGCGCTTCGTTCGAGCCACACGCTGGCTTCGTCCCGGTGGCCGAGCATGAGGAGCGAAACCCCGGCCGCCCAGGCCGCGTTCCCCATCCGGGTGAGCTGTCGCTGTCGCTCGTCCGGCTCTTCCGGCAGACGCGCCCATCCGTCCTCGTAGCGATCGGTCGCCCGCGCCGTCCTCTCCTCCCAGACGCCCACGAAGGACGAAGTATCGTCTCCCGGGTGGCGCGGGAGCTTCGCGAGGTCGTCTACGTGGACGGCCTGCGCACGGCCTTCGGCCGCGCCGGCCCGGAGGGCTACTTCTGGCGCACTCGCGCGGACGACATGGCCGTGAAGGTCGTCCGCGAGCTACTGCGCCGCAATCCGGAGCTCCCTGCAGAGCGGATCGACGACGTGGCCTTCGCGGCAACCGCTCAGGTCGGGGACCAGGGGCTCACGCTCGGCCGGGACGTCGCGCTCCTCGCGGGGCTTCCGCATACGGTGCCGGGCTTCGCCGTCGACCGCATGTGCGCCGGCGCCTTGACCGCGACGACGGCCGGCGCGGGGGAGATCGCGATGGGCGCCGCGGACGTCGTCCTCGTGGGCGGCGTGGAGCACATGGGACACCACCCGATGGGCAAGGATGTCGACTTCAACCCGCGGTTCGTCGCCGAGCGGATCGTCGACGAGTCGGCGGCCGTCATGGGCGAGACGGCGGAGAACCTGCACGACGCGTTCCCGAAGTTGACGAGGGAGGAAGCCGACGCATTCGCGGTCGCCTCCCAGCACAAGGCGGCGACGGCGTGGGAGCAGGGCGTCATGGCCGACTTGGTCGTGCCGATGAGCGTCTTCACCGACGAGGGCTGGACCGTCGCCGACCGCGATCAGTTCCTGCGTCCTGAGACGACACTCGACGGGCTTGCCGGCCTCCGAACGCCGTTCCGTGCGGGCGGGAGGGTCACGGCAGGCAACTCCGCGGGACTCACCGATGGCGCGACGGCAGCGTTGCTCGTCTCGGAAGACGCGGCCGCTGAGCTCGAGCTCCAGCCGAAGATGCGGCTCGTCGCCTTCGCGTACGCCGGGGTCGAGCCCGAGCTGATGGGGCTCGGGCCGGTGCCGGCCACGAAGCGCGTTCTCGCTCAGACCGGCGTCTCGCTCGACGAGATCGGCCTCTTCGAGCTGAACGAGCCATTCGCGGTGCAGGTGCTCTCGTGGTGCGATGGGATGGGCATCGTTGCGGACGATCCGCGGCTCAACCCGTACGGCGGAGCGATCGCGTGCGGCCATCCGCTCGCCGCCACGGGCGTCCGCCTGATGGCACAGCTCGCGCGCGGGTTCCACGACCGTCCGCAGGTCCGCTTCGGCCTGACCGCACTCTGCGTCGGACTGGGGATGGGCGCGGCGATCCTCTGGGAGAACCTCCGGAACGGTGCCTAGCGCGACGACATTCAAGCTCCAGCGGATCGAGACCCGCGCCGGGCCCGTCGCCCTCGTGACGATGGACAACGGCGAGGACTGGCGGAAGCCGAACACGTTCGGCGAAGAGGCGCTGCGCTCGCTCGACGAGGTGCTCGGCCGGCTTCGGACGCGCGACTGGCGCGGCTTGCTCCTGACCGGGAAGCCGTTCGTGTTCGCCGCGGGAGCGGATATCGACGAGTTCGGCGACATCACGCCCGAGCAGGCCCGCGAAGGCAGCCGCGTCGGTCACGAGCTCTTCGGGCGGCTACGCGACCTCCCCTTCGTCTCGCTCGCCGCGATCAACGGCGCTGCGCTCGGCGGCGGGGTCGAGATCGCGCTGCACTGCGACTACCGGACGATCTCGAGCTCGGTTCGCCACTTCGCCTGCCCCGAGGTCTTCCTCGGTCTGATTCCGGGCTGGGGCGGGACACAGCTCGTGCCGAAGCTCGTCGGCGCCGAGCAGGCGGTGCGCTTCGTCGTCGAGAGCCCGCTACGCCAGAACCGGATGCTGAACGGCTTGCAGGCCTTCGAGGCGGGGTTCGTGGATGCCCTCTTCGAGCCGGTCGAGTTCCTCGACGAGTCGCTCGAGTTCCTCCTGCGCCTAATCGAAGAAGGTCCCGGCAAGCGTGAGCCCGCTGCGGATCTCACGGACGTCGGGGAGGTCTGCCGCAAGGCGCGGGCTCGCCTCGACGGCCAAGTGCACGGTGCGGCGCCGGCGCCCTACCGCGCGCTCGAGCTGATCGAAGGCGCCGCGAGCTGGTCACTCGCGGACGGGTATGCGGCAGAGGAGGACGCCCTCGCGGAGCTTCTCCCCGGCCCGCAGGCACAGGCTTCCGTTTACTCGTTCTTCCTCGTCGAGCGCCGTGCGAAGCGCAGCGTCGGCATTCCCGACTCCGAGCCGCGTCGCGTCGCGAGGGTGGGACTCGCCGGCGCGGGCCAGATGGCTCGGCAGCTCGCGCTCCTCGCGCTCCGCCGCCTCGAGGTGCCGGTCGTGCTGCGCGACCTGACGCAAGAGCAGGTCGACGAGGCGGTTTCCTGGATTCACGGGGAGCTCGGGGAACTCGTCGCCCGCGGGCGTCTCGCGGAGCGCAAGGCGCGCTTCCTCGGGTCGATCGTCTCGGGAAGCACCGACTGGGGGACCTTCGCCGGCTGCGACCTCGTCCTCGAGGCGGTGTTCGAGGAGCTCGCGCTGAAGAAGGACGTGTTCGCGCGGCTCGAGGAGATCGTCTCGCCCGAGTGCGTCCTCGCGACCAACACCTCGTCCCTCTCCGTCACCGAGATGGGCGCCGGGCTCGCACACCCCGAGCGGGTCGTCGGGATGCACTTCTTCAACCCGGTCGCGGTCCTTCCGCTCGTCGAGCTCGTGCGTACCTCACGGACAGACGACGCCGCGCTCGCGACCGCTGCGCGCGTCACCCACCTCCTGCGCAAGCGCGGCGTACTCGTGCGGGACGCTCCGGCGTTCGTCGTCAACCGTCTCTTGAGTCGGACGACAACCGTGCTGATTGATGCACTCGAGCACGGAAACACGGTCGAGGAGACCGACGAGGCCGTCCTCCGGATGGGCGTCCCGATGGCGCCTTCGGTCCTCCTGCAGATGGTCGGACCGCGGGTCGCGAATCACGTCCTGCACACGCTCCACGACGCGTTTCCGGACCGTTTCCCGCTCTTCGCGACGCTTGACAACTTCGCAGCGGGACGCGACGAGATCGTCGTCGTGGAGCATTCGCCGCGCTCGGTCGACGAGCTTCACGAGGGGGTGCTCGAGGCGCTCGCCGACGAGGCGCGCCACATCCTCGCTGACGGCGTCGTTGCCGAGGCGGCCGACATCGACACGTGCCTCCTCCTCGGCGCGGGCTACCCGTTCTGGCTCGGCGGCATCACGAAGCACCTCGACCAGACCGGGGTCTCGGAGCGTGTGCTCGGGCGGCCGCTCGCCACGCTCGGTGCCGGCGTTAGCGGCGAATTGCACGACTTCTCGCGTTTGTCGGCCTCAACCTGAGGTATGCTCCGGGGGTCACGCTCGCACGCACAGAGCGAGCGCTCACTCTTCGGAAGGAGCGGCAGCAAGCGGTGCTGCACGCATGCACGAAGCAGAACTCATGCCGACGCTGACGTCGGAAACAAGACACGAACTGATCGAAGCGGCCCGACGCGCCGGAGCCTGGTTCGGCGAGCCCTTCCTCCATCCGGACGAAGATCCGGAGGCGGCGCTCGCACCGGGCACAGCGAGACGTGCCGCCCTCGACGACGCCCTGGCGGAGATGAAGTCCGGGCTCGAGCAGCCCTCCGCGCGCTGGAAGGTGAAGTACGGGCTCATGCTCGGCCTCGAGCGCGTCCTCACGGCGAACCCTGTTCGCACGGCAGCAGGGGGCATGCTGACGGAGCTCATCGCGGCGACGCAGCGGGCCGCGGACGAGAACGGACTCGGCGCCGACAACGGGAGCGGGAACGGGGCCGTCGCGGACGTCGAGCTCGAGGAGGAGGCCGAAGACGACTTCGACGCCGGCTTCGTCGAGGACGGTGAGCTCGACGAGGAGTCGCACGACACCGATCCTGGAGCCGCCCGGCGCTACCGCTTCCGACATCCCACGGCTTCGGGCAAGACCATCGCGGCGGCCGGGTTCGTGGACGCGGCACGAACGCTCGGCGTCCTCATCCTGACGCACCGGCGCCTGCTCGTCTCGCAGTTTCAGCGCGACCTGACGAAGGAGGGGTACGGAGACCGCTTCTCCGACGCCGTCCTGAAGGGGACGCACGCTCAAGGTCCGAACCCGATCACGATCCAGACGTACGCCTGGTTTGCGCGTCACGGCCGCGAGCTCGACCGCAAGACGTACCACCTCGTCCTCTGCGACGAGGCACACACCGCGCTCGGCGAGAAGACGAGCGCGGCGATCAGGGCGTTCCACGAGCCGCTCTTCATCGGGATGACGGCGACGGAGCACCTGATCGCGAAACAGGTGTCGGACGTCTTCCCGGCCTCGGTGGACGACCTCCCGCTCGGAGATGCGGCGAGGCGCGGTCTCATCGCTCCGCTTCGCTCGCTGCGCGTACCACCTGCTGCAGCGATCAACTCGGTCCCGATCGTGGGCGGCGACTTCGAGGAGCACGCACTGGCCGCCGCGCTCGACCACCAGGCCCTGAACCAGGCAGCGTCCAGCCTCTACCGCGATCGCTTCGGCTCGACCCCGGGGATCGTCTACGCGGCGGGAGTCGATCACGCGTACAACCTCGCGCAGCAGTTCCGCGCGGCCGGGCTCAAGGCGGAGGCCGTCTCAGGGCGGACGCCGCCCGCGAGGCTCGCCGAGACGCTTGCCGCATACGAGCGCGGGGAGATCAACGTGCTCATCAACGCGCAGCTGCTCGCCGAGGGCTGGAACTCGCCGCGGGCGACCGTCTGCATGCACCTCGCGCCGACCGCGTCGCGGCGCGTCTACCAGCAGCGGATCGGCCGCATCATGCGGATCCATCCGCGCAAGGAGGCCGGCATCGTCGTCGACTTCGTCCCGAAGGCGGCGACCCACAACGAGCGCGTCGTCTCGCTGCACGCGCTGCTCGACTCCGACTTCTATCGCGAGGGAGCGCGTGTGACGCCCGCCCCGCGCAGACGCGCCCAGCGCCGGGCCCGGCGCAAGCTCTCTCCGGTCCCGTGGCTCGTTCCCGTGACGCCCGATGTCGGCCGCAGGCTCAACGTGATCCAGCGCGAGTGGCAGCGGATCGATCCCAAGTACCTGGACGAAGACGAGCAGCGCTTCTGGGCGACCATCGCCGGGCGGCAGATCCGGTTCGACCAGCGAGCCGAGTTCGCACGCAAGTTCGCCGAAGGCCGTGCGAGCAAGCCCGCGCTCGAGCAGTTCCTCGCCACCTGCGCCGCGGAGAACCCGAACCGGCGCTTGCGCATGACCGCACTGATGGATCGCGTGGCGACCCCGGTCGACCGGGCCGACTACGACGACCTCGTCACGCTCGTCACACAGGCTCCGCCCTGGGAGAAGGACCGCGCCGCAGGCGTTCGAGTCCTCCTGCGGGCGATCGGCGAGGGCAAGGCCGTGGCACCGGACCAGATCCTCGCGCGCTGGACCTGGCGACTGGCTCGCGCGACGCGGAAGATCCAGGATCGGCGCGTCTCGACGGAGTTCCCGGAGGCCAAGAGACTCCTCGGCGCTGCCGCCAACTCCCGCGGCCACCGCCACGAGGAGAACGTGAACCGGTTGATCCAGGTGGCGAAGGCGATGCCGCTCGCGGTCGGCGCCGCGTTGCTCGCGTCCGCCGACGGGTATACGCCGCGGGCGAACGCCGCGCTCGACCACGCGCGCGAGGAGCTGGGGTCGATCGGCGAGATCGCGAACGCGCTCGCAGACAACTTGCCCGCTCCGAAGCTGACCGCGCGGAAGTCACGGCGCCGCCGGCGCAAGCGGAAGCCTCAGCCGCAGGTGGACACAGCGTCCGACGGCACGCAGGTGGTCCCGGCGCAGTCGAGCCAGGACGGCCAGGGCGAAGCCGTGGCCGCGCCGGAGTCCCAGCCTGCCCCCGCCGAAGACGCGGCCTAGCTCACGCCCTCATTCCAACCGCCCGTGCTCCTCGAGGAGCGCGAGGACGGCATCATGCGGGAGCGCCGGGGCAACCCGCCCCTCGCGCCCGCCCACCTCCGGGGCTGCCCAGAGCGCATTGACGACCGCTTCCTCCGTCGCCTCGACCGTCGCGACGAAGAGATGGTCGAGGGCCTTGCGGGCCAGAGACGGGACGTCGCGACTTGTTCCGACGGCGAGGAAGATCTCCCCGCTTCCGTCGTAGGCGACCGAGCCCACCCGCGCGAGACCGAGGCCGCAGCGTCGAGCGACGCGCGTGAGCTCGTGCGGACCGACCGCGGCATCCGTCGCGACCACCGCGATGCAGCTTCCCGCCGGCCTCTCGCGCGCGCCGACGCCTCCGAGGATGGAGCCCACCGGAACCCCGTCGACGACCAGATCGCGGCGGAGGCCGAAGTTCGCGAGCGCAAGCACCCCGAGAGTGGCCCCGAGCTCCGGG
>VAWZ01000087.1 GCA_005888365.1 Actinomycetota bacterium | reverse complement strand
AAGACGCGGATGAACTCCTCGCCGACGATCTTCCGCTTCTCCTCGGGATCCGAGACGCCCGCGAGCCGGGACAGGAATCGCTGCTGTGCCTCGACGTGCACGAGCGGGACGCGGAAGTGGCCGGCGAACGTCTCGACCACCTGTTCGGCCTCGTTCTCGCGCAGTAGCCCGTGGTCGACGAACACACAGGTCAGTTGATCTCCGACAGCTTTGTGGACGAGCAGCGCCGCGACCGCGGAGTCGACTCCTCCGGAGAGCGCGCAGAGGACGCGCTCGGAGCCGACGGCTGCGCGAATCCGCTCGACCTGCTCCTCGATCACCGCAGCCGGGGTCCACGTCGGCGGGGCGCCCGCGACCTCGTAGAGGAAGTTCTTCAGGATCTCCTGACCGTGTGGGGTATGGACGACCTCGGGGTGGAACTGCACGCCGTAGAGGAGCCTCGCCCGGTTCTCGAAGGCGGCGATCGGAGTCGCGGGAGAAGAGGCGGTGACCTCGGCTCCCGTCGGGGCCGCGATGACGGAGTCGCGGTGGCTCATCCAGACGGTCTGCTCCGGAGGCAGGTGCTGGAAGAGCGCCGACTCGCGCGCTTCGAGCTCGGCCTTTCCGAACTCGGAGACCCCCGTGCGCTCGACCGAGCCGCCGAGGTCGCGCGCCATGAGCTGCATGCCGTAGCAGATGCCGAGCGCGGGGATCCCGAGCTCGAAGATCTTCGGATCGACGTCGGGCGCTCCCTCCGCGTACACCGAGGCGGGACCTCCCGACAGGACGAGAGCGACGGGACGACGCGCGGCGATCTGGTCCGCGCTCAGCCGATGGCTTACGAGCTCGGAGTAGACACGCGCCTCGCGCACGCGACGTGCGATCAGCTGGCTGTACTGACCGCCGAGGTCGACCACGAGGACAGGACGCTCCTCCGGCCCAGCATCGGTCGAGCCAGCGTCCGGCTTCATGAGAGGGACGACGCTTGCCATCAGCTGCGGCGGTAGTTGGGCGCGTCCTTCGTGATCGTGACGCCGTGCGGGTGGCTCTCGAGCAGGCCGGCGGGCGTAATGCGGACGAAGCGCGCATCGGCCTTCATCTCCTCGATCGTCGCCGTGCCGCAGTAGCCCATGGCCTGACGCAGTCCACCAACCACCTGATGAACGATCGGGGTGAGCGGGCCCTTGTACGGAACACGGCCTTCGATCCCCTCCGGCACGAGCTTGTCGACGTCCTCGACATCGCCCTGGAAGTAGCGGTCCTTCGAGAACGAGCGAGCCTTCATCGCCCCGAGCGAGCCCATGCCCCGGTACTCCTTGAACCGCTCGCCCTGGTGCACGATCACCTCACCCGGAGCCTCGTCGGTCCCCGCGAGGAGCGATCCGAGCATCACCGCGTCGGCGCCTGCGGCGATCGCCTTCGCGATGTCGCCGGAGTTCCGGATCCCGCCGTCGGCGATCAGGGGGACGTCTTGGCCCACCAGCGCCTGCGCGGCGTCGTAGATCGCCGTCACCTGCGGGACGCCGACGCCCGCAACCACTCGGGTCGTGCAGATGCTTCCCGGCCCCTGGCCGAGCTTCACCGCGTCCGCGCCAGCATCGACAAGCGCTCGAGCGCCGTCGCCCGTCGAGACGTTCCCGGCGATCAGTTCCACCTCGTGCTCGGACTTGAGCCTGCGGACGACGTCGAGCACACCGTAGGAATGGCCGTGAGCGGTGTCGACGACGAGCACGTCGACCTCGGCTTCGACGAGCGCCGTCGCGCGCTCGAGCGCGTCGGTCCCGACCCCGACCGCAGCGCCGACACGCAATCGCCCGTGCTCGTCCTTCGTCGCGTCGGGATAGGCAATCCGCTTCGAGATGTCCTTGACGGTGATCAGACCCCTGAGACGTCCGTCGGAGTCCACGACCGGGAGCTTCTCGATCTTGTTGCGGTGGAGGATCTCGCTCGCTTCGTCGAGGGTCGTGCCGACGGGAGCGGTGACGAGGTTGCGGTCCGTCATCAAAGCCGAGACCGCTAGCGACAAATCGGTCTCGAAGCGTAGGTCGCGGTTCGTGAGGATCCCGACGAGGATCCCGCTCTCGTCGACGATCGGCACGCCCGAGATCCGATAGCGCTCCATGAGCGAGAGCGCGGCCGCGACCGAATCGGCGGGACCGAGCGTCACCGGCTCGACGATCATCCCGGACTCCGAGCGCTTCACCTTGTCGACCTCGGCCACCTGGTCGGCGATCGGGAGGTTGCGATGGACGATGCCGATACCGCCTGCCCGCGCGAGCGCAATCGCGAGCCGGGCCTCCGTGACGGTGTCCATGGCGGCCGAGACGATCGGGATGTTCAGCGCGATCTTCGGCGTGAGCCGCGTGACCGTCGAGACGTCGTTCGGAAGTACGGACGACTCCGCCGGAAGGAGCAGGACGTCGTCGAAGGTGAGGCCTTCTTTCCCGAACTTGCGCTCGAACGACACGAGCCGCTCGAGCTCCTGCTCCCTCAACTCGGTGTCCATCATGCGACGTTAGCAGCGCTGCTTGACGAGCGATCAACCGACTCCGCTACCGACTGTCGCGAGTCGCTTGCGCGCGGGAACGCCCTCCTAGGATCGCGCGGGCTGAAGCTCCGCGAGCTCGACCTCGCCTGCCAGTGTCGCGGCGAGGTGCGGGTCGAAGCGCCCGGCACCGAGCTCGAGCACTGCGGCCGAGCCGGCGGCTACGGCGAGCCGGACCGCGTGGTCGGGAGACCGTTCCTCGAGCACGGAGGCGAGGAACTGCGCGAGCAGGACGTCTCCCGACCCGAGCGCCGATCTCGGCTCGACCCGCGGCACGAATGCGCGAAAGCGGCGCGTCTTCCGCCCGAATCGGAGAAGCGCAAAGCAGCCGTTCTCGAGCGTGACCACCACGTTTCTCGGGCCCATCTCGGCGATCGCGTCGAGAGCCATGAGGAAGTCCTCGTCCTCCTCGAGCTCCTGCCCGACGAGCTGCTCGGCCTCTCGCTGGTTCGGCGAGACGAGAAAAGGCCCGGCTTCGACTCCGACCCGCAGCGGCTCTCCCTCGCTGTCGAGGACCACGCGCACGTCCCGGCGGGTGAGGTCGCGAATCGCCTCAGCGTAGAACGCAGTCGGGACCTTCCTGGGAAGCGACCCGGCGAGGACCACGAAGTCGGCGCCACGCGAAAGGTAGTGCAGCTTCCCCATGAGCGTCTCGAGCTCGGCTGCCGCGACCTCCGGCCCCCACTCGTTGATCTCCGTGTACGTCCCTGCTGTCGGATCGACGACGGCGGTCGACGTGCGGGACTCGTCCGCGATCCTGACGAAGTCGTTGAGGATCGCCTCCGAGGTCAGCTCTTCGACGATGCGCGTCCCCGTTCGCCCTCCCGTGAGCCCGGTGGCCACCACAGGAACGTCGAGGACTTTGAGAGCGCGGGCGACGTTGATTCCCTTGCCTCCTGCGAGCGTGAGCACCTCGCTCGAGCGGTGGCGGTAGCCGATCTGGAACACGGGAACCGTGAGCGTGCGGTCGAGAGCCGCGTTGACCGTGACGGTGACGATCACGAGACGAGCCCCCAGAGATGGTGCGCAGTTCGCTTGGTGTACCACACGAGCTTCCCGCCGAGCCCGGGTTTGGAAACCGCGGATGCCGCGACCAGCTTGGTCGAAGCGACGACGCGGTCGCCGGCGAAAACAGTGATCGAGCCGAGGGCCTGCCCCTCGCGCACCGGCAAGGGAACGGTGGTCGGAGCAGCCACCCGCACGACCAGCGGCGTTGCCTCGGGAATCGTGCGCACCGCAGCACGTCTCGCGACGAGCTCGACGTCCGGCCTGCCGTAGCCGGTGGACGCCTTCGCGTAGGCCTTCCCCGAGTCGATCGCGACGACCCGTCGGTAGCGGTCGAGCCCGTACTGGAGGAGCGTCTCGAGCGCTTCGTTCCGCTCCGTCTCCGTCCGGCTTCCGAGCACGGTGCCGTACACCGTGATGCCGTGCTCCTCTGCACCGGCGGTTTCGGACCAGCCCGCCTGGGCCGTGTGTCCTGTCTTCCCGCCGATCAACGGAGGCCAGCTCTCGAGCAGGTCGTCCGTCGTCGGGAAGTCGCCGTCCCCTGGAACCTCCACGTGCCCGCTGGCGAGCGTCCGGCGAATGAACGGGGTCCCGAGCGCGTAGCGGAGGAGCTGCGTCGTGTCGCGGGCGCTCGAGACGTGGCCTCTCGCGTCGAGGCCGTGCGGGTTCACGTACCGCGTGCCGGTCAGGCCGAGTTGTCTCGCCTTCGCGTTCATCATCGCGACGAAACGGCTCTGCGACCCGTGGCCGACGTAGAGTGCGAGCGCTTCTGCGGCGTCGTTCGCGCTCCGGACGAGCGTCCCGCGAAGCAGCTGCTCGACCGTCAGACGCTGTCCGGCCCGGAGGTAGACGGTCGACTCGCCGACCCGTGCCGCTCGCGGGTCGACGGTCACGACGTCGGAGAGCCGAGCCCGCTCGAGCGTGACGATCGCGGTCATGAGCTTCGTGATGCTGGCCATCGGGCGCGATGCTCGCGCGTCCTGCGCGGCGACCACGGCGCCGTCCTCGCCGACCACGTACCAGGCTTTGGCGGCGACCGTCGGCGGTGCGGGGATCTGTGGCGAGTTCTCCGCCGATCCCCAGGCGGGGATCGCGAGCGCGGAGGCGACTGCGATGACGGCGAAGAGCACGCTGCGCATCTGGCGCCGCGACACTCTACTCCTGTGCGCAAGATCGGAATCTGCTCGCGCAGATTCCGCTCGCGCGAAGATCCTGAAGACGGCCGCTTTGCGGCCTTGTCGCTGCGTCCTCACAACGAGCTCCCTGGATCGGAACTGCTCGCGCAGATTCCGCTCGCGCGAAGATCCTGAAGACGGCCGCTTCGCGGCCTTGGCGCTGCGTCCTCACAACGAGCTCCCTGGATCGGAACTGCTCGCGCAGATTCCGCTCGCGCGAAGATCCTGAAGACGGCCGCTTTGCGGCCTTGGCGCTGCGTTCTCACGACCGCGCGTCGGTCGACGACTGCGCATCGGAGCCTCGCGCGGATTCCGATCGCGCGAAACCCCTGAAATCGGCCGCTTCGCGGCCTTGGCGCTCCGTGCTTTCCATCGAGCCTTTCGGTTTACCAGCCCGACGCCGCCCACACCTGGGTCGCGAGGCGCTCCGCCTCGGCGGCCGCCGCTGTCCGCCAGTCCTCCTCCGTTCCGCGAAACGCGTAGATGACGGAGCGCGAGGCAGTCACGAGCGCGCTGGCGGGCCCGCTCGTGAAGGCACGCGCGACATCCGCGGGAGTCGCGCCCTGAGCGCCGACTCCCGGGAGGAGCAAGAGCGTCTGCGGCATCAGCTTCCTTGCTTCCGACACCCCGCGTGGGTGGGTCGCGCCGACGACGGCGCCCACGCTCGAAAGACCTCGCTCCCCGACGAGTGGCTGACCCCAGTCGTGGACGTACCCTGCGATGTGCTGCCAGAGGGGACGACCGTCGAGAAGCGTCGCGTCCTGCACGTCAGCCGCTCCGGGGTTCGACGTCCGCACGAGGAAGAACACGCCGGTGCCGTGCCGCCGGCAGGCGGCCACGAACGGCTCGCAGCCGTCGTGCCCGAGGAACGGGTTGGCCGTGACGGCGTCGGCGAGCGGCGGCAGTCCGTCCCGCGGCTCGAGAAACGCCTGGGCATAGGCCCGAGCCGTAGAGCCGATGTCTCCCCGTTTCGCGTCGACGATCACGAGGAGTCCGGTCGAGCGCGCGTAGTCGCTCACCTCCTCGAGCGCCCGCACGCCGTCGGCGCCGAGTACCTCGAAGAACGCGGACTGCGGCTTCACGCCGACGACGTAGGGCCCGACCGCGTCCATGATCCCTTTGCAGAACCGGGCGATCGCGGACGCCGCGGCGGCCCGCCCGAGAACGGCTTCTCCGCGAAGCTCCATGGGAAGCAGATCGAGGATGGGGTCGAGACCCACGACGAGCTGGGTGTGCTTGCGCTCGACCGCCTCCCCGACGCGGTCTGCGAACCCTGGGGCGGTCGTCCGTACCTCGAGCGCGCTCTCCATCTCCGACACCGTATCGGCCTTCATGCGGCCAGGATCTCGTCGCGCGACACGACTCGGAGCTCGGGGCCGGGCCGCCGCAGGAAGCCGGCGATCACGAGAAGATCGTCCGCGTCCTCCGGGGAGAACGACGTGCGCTCAACGTAGCCGTGTGTCTGCGGGCTCGGAGACCCAGCGGTCGCGAGCGCTGCTTCGCGGTCGAGCCTGTTGGGCAGCTTATCGGGAATGGTTCTCGCCGCGGCGATCCGGCCGCCGGAGACGACGAAGAGCCTTCGAAATCCCCGTTCACGTGCCGGTGCGAGGAGACAGACCTCGAGGCGCCGCAGGCGATCGAGCTCATCCACTCGCGCGGCCAGCTCCTCGAGGGCCGTCAGTCGGTTTCGAAGACGCGCCGCATCCTCGAAGCGGAGATCGCGGGCCAGCCGGCCGAGCTTGGTCCGCACGGGCGGGATCGCGGCGGCGAGATCCTCTCCCTCGAAGCCGTCGAGCGCTCGGGCGGCGAGCTCGGCTCGACGCCGGCTCCGGACCGGCCCGTAGCGTCCCGGCTCGGTCACGATGCGCCAGCGGCCGCGCTTTCGAGCGAGATAGACGTAGCGCTCGGGTCGCGTCGACCGAGAGTTGGCGGGCGGCCGCAGCTCGCGGATCAGACGTAGCTCCTCGAGCGCCGCCTCGAGCTCCGAGCCGAGGAGCCTCCACTCGATCCGCGCGAGCGCACCGAGTGCCGCTTCGACCGCCGGGCGCTGGCGCGCTCCGGAGAAGTACGAGCGCAGGCGGGCGCGCAGGTCGCGCGCCTTGCCGACATAGAGGACCGTGTCGTTCACGTCGCGGAAGAGGTAGACGCCCGGAGTCGTCGGCGCCCCGGCGACGAGGTGACGCTTTCCGTCCAGCCGGCGCGCGCGCGGCGCCGCGAGCTCCACGACGTCACGAACGGTGCGTGCACCTCGTTCCTGGGCGAGCCCGAGCAGAAAGACGAGAACCTCGGCAGTCGCGACCGCGTCCGGAAGCGCACGATGGCAGGGCCGAGCAGACACCCCGAAGAAATGGGCAAGCTGTGCGAGCGAGAAGCGCTCGCTTCGCCGGTCGAGAAGGCGCCGGGCGAGCCAGACGGTGTCGATCACCGGTGCAGCACAGCGTCGACCGGTGAGACGCTCGACGGCACGGTCGAGGAACGCGACGTCGAAGCGGGCATTGTGGGCGACCAGCGGGGCGTCGCCGGCGAAGGCCAAGAAGCCACGCACCGCCGTCTCGGGGCGCGGCGCCCTCCGCAGGTCTTGCTCCCGGATCCCGGTCAGCGCAGACACGAACGAAGGCAGGAGCGTCCCTGGGTTGACGAGCGTCTCGAACGTCTCTACGAGTTCGAAGGCCCGGATGCGCACGGCGCCGATCTCACAGATCCGGCAGCTGGTCGCCGAGAGTCCGGTCGTCTCGAGGTCGAAAACGACGAGCTCGGCGTCTTCGAGCGGGGTGTCGAGGTGCGGCGAGCCGGCGAGGCCTACCCGTCCCCCGAGCCACTCGAGGCGCGCATCGTCGGCGACGACGTCGGCGAGCAGGGAGCGTGCGAGTTCTGCGGGCGCCCGCTCGAGCGCGAAGAGCGCGCGCGCCGCTTCTTCGGCCGAGACCGCGCCGTGCCTCGCCTGCACGAGCTCGACGAGCCGGTCCGCGGCGTCGAACGAGAGTTGCATGAGTCGAGGGTATACGAACGTATGTTCGACTTGCAAGAGCGGTGTCAGACACCGGCTCGTTGCGCCGGCATCGCAACAAGATCTCCACAGAGAACTCGGCTTCGAGTCTTGCCTCTCGCGGGACGGCCATGCCCGATTTGCGGCAAGGAAGCGGCGGTGTCTGACACCGGCCGTTCACGAAGAAACGAAGGGGCCGCCCGCGGCGGCCCCTTCGAAAGCGACGAGAAGCCGCTTAACCTCCCTTGACTGCGCTCTTGAGGGCGCTCCCGGCAGAGAACTTCGGAACGGTCGTCGCCGGGATCATGACCTTGGCGCCCGTGCGCGGGTTGACGCCCATGCGCGAGGCCCGTGCCGAGGTCGAAAACTTGCCGAAGCCTGTGAACGTCACCGAGTCACCGGTTTTGAGCGTGTCGGTGATGCAGTCGAGGACTGCGTCGACTGCGACGCCGGCGTCCCGTTTCGACATGCTCGCTTTGCTGGCAACGGCGTCCACGAAATCCTGCTTGGTCACTGTCCCTCCTCCTGACGTCGGGGTTGGGGGTGCTTTGGGACCCGGGGGACCCTAACAGCCCTCTGGATTTGGCTCAACCATGCCATTTTGCGGCGGTTTTGTGCAGTTCCAGCAGCTCCTGGGCGCGAAAGAGCGCCCACAGACGCACGCCGAGCCGCGCGAGCGCGTCCGAGCCGCCTTCCTCGCGGTCGACCACGCAGACTGCGTTTCGGACGACCAGACCCTCGTCTCGAAGGGCCGACACCGCTTCGCCGAGCGCACCTCCAGAGGTGACGACGTCCTCGACGAGGCACACCAGCTCGCCCGACTCGAAAGCCCCCTCGATGCGTTTGGCCGTACCGTATTCCTTGGTCTCACCGCGGACGATGATGAACGGCAGATCGGACGCCATCGATGCCGAAGCAGCCAACGCGACCGCCCCGAGGGCCGGCCCGGCTAGCCGCTCCGCGTCCGGCTCGTGCACGGCGACGGCGTCGGCGATCCGCCTGCCCAGGGTCCGAAGCAGCTCGGGCTCGGTCTCGAACCGGTACTTGTCGAGATAGAAGCTCGAGCGTCGCCCGGACCGGAGGACGAAGTCGCCCTCGAGCAGCGCCCGCTCGACCAGCCGCCGCGCGAGCTCGTCGCTCATGGCGAGAGCGCACCGCGTGCGACGGCGGCCAGACGCTCGAAGCCCGTCGAGCCCGGCTCGAGCACGAGCGAGGAGCCGTCCGCGTACGAGACGCCCACTCGCTCGTGCGTCGCTCTCCGGGCTGCGAGGAACCGCCACGCCCAGACGGTCAGGGCTGCCAACAACACAAGCCGGAGCAACCTTCTCACTCGTCCGCTTCCTCTTTCGGCTCCTGCCCCGCCCGGCGCCGCCTCGGCTTCGGGGTGTCGTCGATTGCGTGCAGGCAGGTTCGCAGGTCGTAGGCCACGAGTCCGGCCGTGGGCTCCGGGCTCGTCACCGCGGCAATCGTGCGGCCGCCTTCCCGGAGGACGAAGACCGCCCCGTCCCTGAGCTCCACCTCGACTCGCGTCACCTCGTCTCCGCCGGCGTGCAACTCGCCCGCTGCGGTTGTGAGATCGCGCGCGACGGTCGCCAGCCTTTCGGTCGCGCGCTCGTCGGCGACCGTCGAGCCGACCACGGATCCCTCGGCGTCCAGCACCACGGCGCGCTCGACCTGAGCGGACAGCTCGGTCAGCTCCTGCAGTGCCTGCGCGACGTCCATCCGCTCGCCGACGCTACCACGGTGTCACGCGAGGGCAAGCCGATGCGAAAGCTCCCGCGCGGCCCGGGCACGGTGGGAGTGGGTCGACTTCCAGGCATTCCCGAGCTCGGCCATCGTCCGGGTCTCCCCGTGCGGCACGAAGATCGGGTCGTAGCCGAATCCTTCGTCGCCGCGAAGTCCGTTGGCGACCTCGCCCTCGAGCGTTCCCGTCGCCCGCACCTCGGTCCCGTCGGGAGAGAGGACGACGAGCTCGCACACGTAGCGAGCGCGCCGGTCGCTCGCGCCCGCGAGCTCGGCGAGCAGCTTCGCGACCGGGTCCGACGCCCACCGGGCCGACTCCACGCCCGGCTTCCCTCCGAGCGCGGCGACCTCGATGCCCGAGTCCTCGCCGGCGACCCACTCCTTCGGATCGGCGTGCTGCCGGCCGTAACTGGCCTTGATCCGCGCGTTCTCGACGAACGTCCGGCCGCTCTCGACCGGCTCTTCGGGCGCCTCGAGCAGCTCGATCTCCCACTCCGGGAGCGCCTGTCTCAGCTCCCGCAGCTTGTTCGGGTTCTTGGAGGCGAGAACGAGCTTCAAGGAAGAGGAGCGGCCGCCACGTCGAGCTGAGTGGCCGTCAGCTCCGCGATGCCACCCGCGGCGAGGTCGAGCAGGCTGTCGAGCAGCTCGCGGGAGAACGGATCGCGCTCCGCGGTCGCCTGCACCTCGATCAGCCGGCCGTCGCCGGTCATGACGACGTTCATGTCGGTCTCCGCGGACGAGTCCTCCTCGTAGTCGAGGTCGAGGAGGCCCTCGCCGCCGACGATTCCGACCGAGACCGCCGCGACCGACCCTGCAGCGAGCGCCTTTGCCAGCCCGAAACGCTCGAGCGCTCGGCTCGCGGCGATCCACGCGCCGGTGATGGAGGCGCACCGAGTGCCTCCATCCGCCTGCAGGACGTCGCAGTCGAGCCAGAGCGTCCTCTCTCCGAGAGCCTCGAAGTCGCAGACCGCCCGCAGGGCACGGCCGATCAACCGCTGGATCTCGACCGTACGCCCGTCCGGACGCCCTCGCGAAGCGGCCCGCTGGGTGCGCTCACCGGTGGACGCGGGAAGCATCGAGTACTCGGCCGTCATCCAGCCGCGTCCGCTGCCGTAGAGCCAGCGCGGAACGCCCTCCTCGACCGTCGCCGTGCAGAGAACGATTGTCTTTCCCTGTGCATAGAGAACGGACCCGTGCGGCTGTTCGAGGTAGTCCGCCCGCACGTCCAGCGGCCGGAGCTGGTCCGCGCGTCGGCCGTCGGCCCTCATACCGCAGCGGCCGCCAAGGTGGCGACCTCGACGTGCTCGACGGCGGAGATCGGGAGCTGGAGGAAACGGGCACCCGTCGCGCGGAACTGCTCCGGGTCGCCGGTCGTCAGGAAGCGATAGCCCCCCTCCCGCTCCGGATCGTTCTCGATCCCCTTGCGAGCGAGCGTCTCCGCGACCTCGCGTGCCGTCTCCTCGGCGGAGAAGACGAGGGTCACGCCGCGCCCGAACACGCGCTGGAAGATCGGCCGGATCAGCGGGTAATGGGTACAGCCGAGGATGACCGTGTCGACGTCTGCGGCCCTGAGCTCGCTCGCGTAGTCGCGCACCGCTCGGGTCGTCTCCTCCCCGAAGGGATCGTCGCCCTCGATCAGCGGCACGAGGCGCGGGCACGCCACCGCGACCACCTCGGCGCCCGCGTCGAGCGCCTGCACGAGCTCGGAATAGCGACCGCTCGCGACCGTGGCGGCGGTGGCGAGCAGGCCGATCCGGCGGTTGCGTGTGGCGAGCACGGCAGCGTGCGCCTCGGGCGCGAGAACTCCTACGACTGGAACGGTCAGATGGCGCTGGAGATCGGGAAGCGCGGCGGCGGTGGCCGAGTTGCAGGCGGCGACGACGAGCTTGACGCCGTCTCGCTCGAGGTAGCCGGCAACCTCGGCCGCAAACCGCCGGATCTCGTCGAGCGGGCGAGGGCCGTACGGGAGGCGGGCGCCGTCTCCGAGGTAGACGAAGTCCTCGTGCGGCAAGGTCACGAGACACTCGTGCAGGACGGTGAGGCCGCCCATACCGGAGTCGAAGACGCCGATCGGGCGCTCGTCCATGCCGTGGATTCTACGAAGGCCCCCTGTCGTCTACCCTTGGCGCCCGTGTCGAAGGGCTGGATAGCCGCGGCTGCGACAGGTCTCTCGCTCGCGGTCGCAGGCAGCGCCTCGCCGGCCGCGACGTCCTCGAGGCAGGACGTGACGATCAAGATGAGCGACGGCGTCTCGCTCGCCGCCACGCTGTTCGAGCCCGCCGGGTCGCCGCCGGCCGGAGGCTGGCCCGCGGTGATCCTCATGCACGGGCTCGGAGGCGATCGCTCGTCGATGAACGCGCTCGCCGGAGCGATGGGGCTCGTGGGCGACCAGTACGTGGTGCTCACGTTCGACGCCCGCGGACACGGCGCGTCGGGCGGACTGATCGGCATCGACGGCCCGCGGGAGACCGCAGACGTGCGCGAGGTCTTCGACTGGCTCGCCGCGCGACAGGAGGTCGCTCGCACGAAGATCGGGGCCTTCGGGATCTCCTACGGGGGCGCGGCGGCGCTCAACTCGCTCGTCGCCGGGGTTCCCTGGGCAACAGTCGAAGTAGCTGAGACCTGGACCGATCTCTACTCCGCGCTCGCTGCGGGCAGGCTCCCCAAGTCGGGCATCGTCGGCGGCTTCCTCGCGGAGCTGCCGCCGGGGAAGCTCGACCCCTCGCTCATTCCCATCCGTGACGACGCTTTCGCAGACAAGAACCTCGGCGCCGTTCGGAGCTGGGCCGCCGCGCGCTCGAGCCTCTCGCGTCTTCACGGCAAGCGCACGCCGGCCTTCTTCATGCAGGGCAGGCGCGACTTCGCCTTCGGGATCGACCAAGCGGCACGGGGCTACGCGTTGCTCGCCGGCCCCAAGCGGCTCTGGATCGGAAACCACGGCCACCCGCCCTCGACGTTCCCGGCCGCAGACACGCCGAAGATGCTCGTCGAGGGGAAGAAGTGGTTCGACCGCTTCCTGCGCGGTGTGAAGAACGGGATCGACCGCTCGAAGCCGGTCACCGTCGCCGCCGAAGACTCGGCACGCGTCGAGCGCTTCCCCGCGCTGCCGCGAACCGTCGTGCTCCGCGGCACTACCGGCGGCCGATCCACCATCATCCGGGCAGGCACGGTCGTTCGCTCGCTCGGCCGGACACGCACCGCGGTCGAGGTGTTCGGCTCTCCGAAGGTCCGTGTCGACGGGACGGCGCTCGCAGGCTGGTCGCGTCTCGTCGCCGTGCTCTCCGCGAGGACGCCTTCGGGTAGCCAGGTCATCGTGGCCGACGGCGGAACGAGCACGAGACCGGGAAGGCGGATGTACGCGTTCGGGCTCCAGAGCCAGGCGACGTTCGTGCCAAAAGGCTCCCGGCTGACGCTCACGCTGGGCGCGTCGTCGACGGCCCAGAGCCCGTCCAACCTCGTCTACCTCGACCTGCCGATGCCGGCGGGGGCGAGGCTGGAGGTGGGCACGGCGACGGTCGAGCTGCCGACGCTCGCGCGTCCTGTCACTCGATGAGACGAGTCGTCGCGCTGGCCGCGCTCGTCCTTCTGCTCGCCGGCTCCGCCGGTGCCCAGTCCATCTCCGACCCGGGCGTGACCGCGACGACCGTCCTCGTCGGCGGCACCGTCCCCCTCACCGGTCAGGCGGCCGCCTTCGGGACCGTCGCCCCGGGAGCGAAGGCGTACTTCGAGTACGTGAACGCGCACGGCGGGGTGAACGGGCGGAAGATCGGCTACCTCTACTTCGACGACGCGTACGACCCCGCGCAGACCGTCCAGCTCACCCGCAAGCTGGTCGAGCAGGATCGCGTCTTCGCGATCTTCGGGAGCGTCGGCACCGCGAACAACCTCGCGATTCGCGACTACCTGAACGCGCAGGAGGTCCCGCAGCTCTTCGTCGCCGACGGATCGCAGCAGATCGGACGGAGCTCTGCGCGCTACCCGTGGACGATGGGCTTCCTCATGAGCTATCGCGGCGAGGGCGACGTCTACGGGAAGAACCTCGTCCAGACGCGACCTCACGCGCGGGTCGCCGTGCTCTACGAGAACACCGACCTCGGCCGGGACATGCTCACGGGGCTGACACGCGCCATCGCGGGGAAGGGCCCGAGGATCGTCGCCCGCGAGTCGTACGAGTTCACGGGCTCCGACGTCTCCTCGCAGATCGCCCAGTTGAAGGCCTCGGGCGCGGACACGCTCATGCTCTTCGCGACGCCGAAGTTCTTCATCCAGGCCCTGGTCGCGACCCACAAGCTCGGCTGGCAGCCCCAGCTCTACGTCGCGTCGGTGTCGATCGAGCCCGGGATCATGGCGATCGCGCGCTACAACGCGCCGGCGCTGACGAAAGGCGCGCTCTCGATCGCGTTCGTCAAGAATCCGAACGACCCCATCTGGGCGAAGGACCGGGCGGTCGCCCTCTACCGCACGATCATGCGACACTACGACCGCTCGGGAAGGCCGTCGGATGTCTACAACTGGTACGGGATGACGGTCGCCTGGACGATGGTCGAGACGCTGCGCAAAGCGGGTCGCAAACTGACGAGGGCGGGACTCCTGCGGGCGGCGCAGCACCTGAACACCTCGAGAAACCC